>CAZIDU010000018.1:0-49542 GCA_964538055.1 uncultured Desulfocapsa sp.
AGGGCACGGCCTTGATCACTTTAGCTGGCTGTGCTACCAACGGAGCTGATAATCCTGAAAGGAATAGTCGAATTTACAGAAGAGAAGTTGCTTTATCACAGCGATTATAGTTTTTGTCGTTTGTCGAGCAAGATGTTCTACAAGTTTTGGGTGATACTTAAAGGTCATACGGCTTTTTCCTTAGTCGCAAGTGGGCTTTTAGACCATTTTCTTTAGGGAGGATTATCAGTCTCTAACTGTTGTAATTTCAGAGAAAACCATCTTCTGTTTTCGGCTTCTCAATTCTCCGCTATTTCGCAGGCATCGTCAAGGGAAAGTGGAGTGGCTCTACAGTGTTTGAATAGGGGGGAATAGGATGATGTGAATACAGGGCATCCCTGGTAGATCTCTTAAGATCCTTGGCAAAGAGATGAGAACTTAACTTGAGGTTGCGTAACGTGATGATATGTATGGTGATCCCGGCGCGATTCGAACGCGCGACACCCAGATTAGGAATCTGGTGCTCTATCCTACTGAGCTACGGGACCATGCCAGAATGTTAAATCTTATAGCAATTTAATACTGGAAAAGCTACCTGATTTTTGGCTGTCGCTGATATCAGAATTTGCTTTTACCTTAAGAAGGTGTCAGTGCTTTTCTGATTGCCCTGGCCAGGGTAAGTTTATCAACCGGTTTTTTGATATAGTCACGAATACCAAATGACTTTTCCTGTGCTTCGTTAATTGCTTCACTAAAGCCTGTACACAGGATAATTGGCAGTTCCGGCCTGATAATAAGTAATTCCCTGGCCAGATCTGTTCCGGTCATTTCCGGCATGGTCATATCAGTGATAACCAGATCAAATTTATCAGGATCCTTTGTATAGCTGGCTAATGCTTCCATGGAACTGGAGAAGACAGTCACCCTGTACCCAAGGATATCCAACACACGTTCCAGCATACGGGCAATAACCGGTTCATCATCAACCAGCAATATTCGTTCATTTCCTCCCGGCAGGAGATCGCTAAACAGCTGTCCAGTGTCCACCATCTTTTCATTAATCACCGGCAGGTATATATGAAAGGTGGTACCCTGATTTATTACGCTGGAAACGCTAATCTCTCCCTTATGCTGTTTTATTATTCCATGGACGACGGACAGACCCAGCCCTGTACCTTTTCCGATTTTCCTGGTTGTAAAAAATGGATCAAATATATTTGCCATGGTTAATCCATCCATACCACAACCCGTATCACTTATTTCAAGATCAAGATAGGTGCCACGTTTCAGCTGCGGGCAATCCTCAATGGTCTCAGTTTCTGTGACCTTTTTTTCCCTCAATGAAACACTCAGAGTTCCAATTTGTCCACCAATGGCATGCTTGGCATTGGTGCAAAGATTCATTAGGACCTGATGTAGCTGGGTGGGGTCAGCCAATATTATACCGCAGGCAGTATCGATGTCCTCTTTCACTTCAATAGTTGTTGGCAGTGAGGCCCGTAGGAGTTTTAGAACCTCTTTTATGATAATATGGATGTTGAGGGGTTTTAACTCTTCTTCTCCCTGGCGGCTGAAAGTCAGGATTTGTTTCACCAGAACTGCAGCCCGTGATCCTGCTGTGAGAACCTGATCCAGATCATCTCTGATCGGATCATCAGGGCTAAGCTGATCTTTTGCTATTTCACTGAAGCCAATTATGGCGGCAAGAATATTGTTGAAATCATGGGCGATACCACCGGCAAGGGTTCCGATTGCCTCCATTTTCATGGCCTGTCGCAGCTGCTTTTCAAGTGATACTTCTTTGCTTACATCACGTTTTACGGCAACGAAATTGCTTATTCGGCCCTCCTGATTTCTTACGGGAGAGATGGTAGCTTCCTCCTCAAAGAGAGAGCCGTCTTTTTTCCTGTTGATCAGCCGTCCTTTCCAGACATGTCCCTGTGTGAGTTCCGCCCACATTTTTTTAAAAAATTGAGGGTCAAGTTTACCACTGTTGAGGATCTTGGGATTTTGGCCGATGGCTTCTTCCCGGCTATAACCGGTGAGTTTTTCAAAGGCAGGATTGACATACTGGATACTACCCTTCACGTCGGTAATCACCACGGTTTCAGATGCCTGATCGATGGCAGCCTTCAGTCGTATCCTGTCATCTTCCGATTCCTTTATGGCTGTTATATCCGTGGCAACATGAACAATATGGGTGAGTTCACCACCCTCATTTATTACCGGAGAGGCGGAGACTAGAAAGGTTTTACCCAGTTTCTCATGGTACATCTCTTTTGTATAGGGGAAAAACGTCTTTTTTGTTTTTACAAGTGGGCATCCGGGGCAGGGCTGATTGGAGCCATGAAAGAGTTCATAACAATGCTGCCCTTTAATTTTATTACAGGGAAGTCCCAGGGTAATACAGCCACTTGTATTTGATTTAACAATACACATGTCAGGGGTCTGGAGGGTTACTATATCTGTAATGGCATTAAAGGTTCGTTCCCATTCCTCTTTACTGTGCCGCAGAGCTTTTTCCACCTTTTCCTGCCTTACTTTGGAGCTTTCTATCTTAGTGACCATCTGGTTGAAGGTGGCTGTGAGGCGACCGATTTCATCATGGGCAGCTATGGGAAGTTCGGGGATGAGTTTTCCCTGGCCAAAGTTATCGGAAGCTATGGATGGAGAGTGCAGTGGTTTACTCATGATCCTGGCAAAAAAGAATGCTGCGAAAATGCCCATCAAGCAGATAAGGCTAGTTATAAAAATTAACTGCATCCTGAGAGTTGCTATCTTTTGGAGTATAAATGCTTCTGAAAGGCCGATATGGAGTTCCCCTGCCTTACCCTCCAGTAGAGGGATGTTAAGTTCATCAATGATGTTTCTATTGTTGTTGAACTGAAGGTGGCTATAGGTGAATGGCCTCCCTACAGGAATGGGATTTGCGTCCAGCAACACCTTTGGGAAGCTCACTTCACCAAAGGTATGAGCGAGGATTTCTTTCTCTGGCCCGAGTATAAATAGATATTTGATATCTTTTTCGGTGCTTTTAACAGTATTGAGCAGCTGGTGTAGCTTGATCCTGTTGCCGGTAAAGATGAAATCTACGCATTGCGTTTCCAAGTAGCGTGCTATGGACAGTCCTCTTTCGCGGTGTTCACCATGAAGGACATCACTTACTTTGGATTCAACAAAAAATATGGTAGTAATTCCCAGTATGACAACGATCCCACTCACAAGAATTGAGAACTTGAAACCGAGTGGCATATCACGAAGTTGTTGGATGCCATGGGATTTATTTTTCATCATTTACTCATTGCTGCATGGTTCTGACCGTGTCATAGATTGCATCTGATACGACGATGAAGCGGTTTATCATGATTTTTTGGAGGATTTCACGTCCGGCTGGGTCTTTATGCATATGAAGAAAAACAGTGCGCAGCTCTTCTTTCAGCTGACTGTCCAGCTCTTTAGGGACTACCACCGGTGGAATACCATAGGGCGCCGATTTGGAAATAATCCTGGTTTGGGATGTGAAGAGGGGATTGCTCTGGTCCATATAATCCCAAATCAGGCTGTCAATGGCTGCTCCGTCAACCAGCTTTTTTGCAACAGCTTCTATGGATTTATCGTGGCTGTAGGTGTGGGTAACTCGGGAGAAGAAAAGATCTGCGTTCGTACCCATTTTTGCCAGCATATAGCTTGGTGAAAGCTTTTCGGTGTTTGACAAGGGATCGGTGAAGGCAAATGATTTGCCTTGTAAATCACTTAAGGACTGCGCCGAACTTTCTTTGGGGACGATAATATAGGAATAATATACTGGCTTACCATAGGCCACCGGAGCGACCAGTAACTCCATGCCAAAATCGTCATGGCCTTTTATATAAGCGCCGGTACAGACAAAGGCGGCGTGCAGTTCATTATCCTTAAGGAGAGAGTTCACCTCTTCGTAGGTTTCCCGTTGTACTAGGTGTACGGGAAGGGCTATTTTTTCTGAGAGATAGGCAAGGATATCTTTGTAGAAAGTAAAAGTATCCTTGGGGGATATCATTGCGGAAACGGCAACCTTTAGTGACTCTTCCTTCTCAGTAGGAGCGGACAGGGGATGAATTCGCTCACTTTTCTCAAGTGAGATTTTTTTTATATCTTGAGTTTGTTCACAGCCGATAACAAAAAATACTACAGTCAGCACGAAAAAAACAAACAAAACCCCATACTGTTTTGAATGAATGGATGCTGGTTTTTTCCTTGGCATAGTGCTCTCGTAGGCCATGTTGTTTTTTACAACTGTTCAGTACACGTCAAGTTACAAGTGTGTATATATAATACCTTAACTGGTTTTTTGTCTCCAGTTTTCTTTCTGGCAGGTGTGTGCTGAAATCGGAACGATCTTCCCAGGGATGTTTGCAGAAGCTTACATCCCTGAAAATGCTCGTCCTACAGTTTAAATCCTCCAACCATATCTTTGAGCTTTTCTGCCGTCCTGGAAAGTTCGGTGGCACTGGACTGCACCTCAGAACTTGAAGTCGCCATCTCGGTGGCAGCCTGATTAACCATGGTGATGTCCTGAGCAATCTGAGCTGAAACAGAAGAACTCTGGGCCACATTTTCGTTGACCTCTGCAAGTCCCTGTGCTGCCTGGGCAACGTTTGAGGCGATCTCATCCGTGGCTGCGGTTTGCTCGCTGACTGCACCGGTGATGGTACCCACTGTATCGTTTACGTTGTTGATAACTTCAGTTATACGTTGGATCTGTGTTACTGTGTCTGAAGTTGAATTCTGGATATCTTCGATTTGAGACTTGATTTGTCCGGTGGCATCCGCCGTCTGCTTGGCCAGCTCCTTGATTTCATTGGCAACCACGGCAAAGCCCTTACCCGCCTCACCGGCGCGCGCTGCCTCAATGGTGGCGTTCAGAGCGAGCAGATTGGTCTGGCCTGAGATATCAGTGATCACCTCGGTGACCTTACTGATTTCGCTGGCTGCAAGTCCAAGCTGTTGTACCTTGATGGTGGCACTCTTTGCCTCTTCTACCGCTTCACCGGTGACCTTACTTGCTTGTTCCGTATTGGCATTGACGTCTGCAATGGTTGCGGACATCTCTTCTGCAGCCGAAGCAACAATATTCATATTGGTGGTGGTCTCTTCCGTGGCCGCAGCTACGGAATCCATATTGACACTCATCTCTTCAGCGGCAGTGGCCACGGTGTTTGACTGGTCAGATACGTTATTGGCACCGCCTGACATCTGCTCGGCAATGGCAGAGAGTTCAGTGGTGGCAGAGGAGATGGTGACCACACCCTGCACCACATCTTTGAACATGTGCTGCAATTTAAGGATAAAGATGTTGAAATTATTGGAGAGTTCCTGCAGTTCATCGTAGTTTGATTTTGTGAAAACCTCACAATTCTTACAGTCTGTAACTTTACCGCTGACGACATCTATACAGTCCGGATCATCGGACATGGTGCCGCTTATTTCCCAGCAGAGATCACTTTTACCGTAGCTTTTACAGGAAGGGGTTCCGCACTTCTTGATATCGGAACAGTTCGGACAGTCCACCTTCAACCGTTGGGTCAGGTCACCTTCACCATCTGACATGTTTTTCAAGCTGTCAGTTATGCGACGCAGTGGTCTTACGATGAGGTTACTGATAAACAATGCCAATACCATACCAATAATAATTGCGGCAATTCCTGTTCCAATGGCTATCTGGGAGAGGAGGGCGTTCTTTTGAGAAATCACTTCAACTTCTTCAACTGAGGCTTCTTCGGCCTTTTTATGCAGAACTTCCACGGCAGGCTCAATTTGGTGAACAGTGGCTCGCATGGTTGCAGTCAGGGCTATGATCTTTGTGTCTTCCTTCGTCATAAGATCAAATGAACGCTGATATGCATTCAAGGCGGCGGTGGTAGCGTCAATATGTTCCTGGAGAATCCCGGCGTCAGCAACTGCAGCTTTTAATCTTGCAATGGAGTCGTGGGTTTTTTTGATATATTTTGTTTCATTGCGGAGAATATAATCTTTTTCATTTTTACGAATATCCAGCAGAAATGCTTCTGCATTGGGCACGAGTACCTGCCCAATAGCTTCTTCCATGTAATGGGACGGAGCTCTCATGGCCTGGTAGGCCAGTTCCTGCTGGCCACTGGATTTGTCTGCAGCAAGGTACCTGGTAAAGGCTCTTTCATATGAGGATAATGCCTGTGTCTGAGTTTGCTTGGATTTCTCATCACAAGTACTTGTTTCAAGAAGCTCCTTATATCTTGCTATTGCCGCAGTGAATTTTTGTTTGTAGTTGTCACTACCAGTGCGCATAAAATCTTTTTCATAACGACGCATCATTAGGAGAGCGACCTGTAAATCGCCTATTTCGTGTTCCTTTAAGTCCTCTGAAAGCTTATGGGCGGCAGCTCTAAACTCCCCCTGAAGTCCTGATTTAGGATCAAGCCCTTTTCGTTCCCAGGAAGCAACCAGCGCTGTGAATGCCGTTTGATATTCGTCTGCGTAGCTAATGACTGCTGCGGCATTGGTGGCCGATTCCTGGTCGTCTAGCTGTTGAGCCAGGGTGATGATGCTCTGAGCCTCTGCTTTTAATAATGCTATGTTTTTGTTCAGCTGTTCGAGGTATTTTTTGTCTTTGCGGAGCAGAAAATCTTTTTCATTGCGACGACATTGCAACTCATAGGAATTGATTGCCGCTGCATGGTTGGCAATTGCCAGCTCTCCCTGCAACAGATTATCGAAACTGTTCGTTGTATAGCTGGACAGATACTGGTAAACGGCCATAACAGCCACAAACAGTATCAGTACCAGTCCGAAGGCTCCTAATAATTTGACCCGCAATTTTACTTTTAGCATTTTCCCTCTCTTTGATTGCTGAAATGTTAAAACCCCGGTATACCCGGGGAGGTTTCCATTCGTTTAAACGTTCTTTTTTATTTGATAATTTTGGGCACAGGGCGTGTCCGCCTGCATGGTTTTTTTAATAACAGCTTCGAGTTTTGTTATTGTTTCGTCATAAAGAGCTATGAATCGTGGCCGAAGTGAATACGCCTCACGAAGGATTGTACTGTCCCCCAGAATTAAAATAATACGAAAATCATTGAAGTCATTTCTCAGGGTGAGCAGTTCCCTTAAGTCTTCTGTATTGGCAGCAAAGAGAAGAAGCAAGTCGCCACTGCGCAGTTTCAGAGCCAGGGGAGAAAGGAAGAGTGATCCTGCGGGAAGAATCGTCATTAATTTCAGGACTGGAAGTTCCAGTAACCGTTCTAAATAGTGCTTGGCTCTGTTTGAGCTCCAGGGTGTATAAAAAAATATATTCATATGACCTGCTTAGCATGAAACATGCCATCTGGAGATGGGCATGGTTTTATTGCCTAGTTCCATGATAACAGCAGTATATGCTATCTTTTTCGTGGAGGCGACATGGGAAGGTTGGGTAGAAAAGTAGCCATGGGCTACTTTTGTGGACAGATAGTGGCTATAAAAGTAGCCATTGCCGTGGGGCAGGAAGGGCTATTCAGGATAAGGCAAGTAAACCATGTTTTTCGCGTAACTGATATATACGGGCTCTTGAAAGTTGTGACACCTGACAGGCTAGCGTTACACTCCCTCTGGAATGGCGCATGAGATCATGAATGTATTGTCGTTCGTAATTGTTTTTAAATGCATTCCACGGCAGTGGCGTGAGATTCTTAGAAGTTGGAGAAATATCAGGAAAGGGCTGCGAAGGAGGCGTCTGTATTCCCGCTTGAGCCTGTTGGATGCGAAAATGTTTGGGGAGATGATAGGCAAATAATGTTGGGGGTAGGGTATGTATTGTGCTGGCAACAACCTGTTCCAGAGTTTGTTGAAGTTCTCTAATGTTTCCGGGCCAGTCGTAGGCTGTCAGGTGTTCGATGAAATCCGGTGAAATCCCCTGGTAATCAAGATTTGATCGATCCCACATCCGGGCCAGAAAATATCGTATCAGGGGCTTAATGTCGTCCTTTCTGTTTCGCAGGGGAGGAGGGCTACAGGAGAATGCCTTTAAACGATACAGTAAATCATTTCGAAATGATCCCTGATCAACGCCTCTCATGATATCAATATTTGTTGCTGCAACGACTCTGAAGTTACTGTGCTTTTCATGGGCAGAACCAACCGGGTGATAGCTGCCTTCCTGTAATACGCGTAAAAACGTTTTTTGCATGCTTAGGGGGAGTTCGCCAACCTCATCGAGAAACAGGGTTCCGCCATCGGCGAGTTGAATAAGCCCCTCCCGGTTACTTTCAGCTCCTGTAAAGGCCCCCTTTATGTATCCAAAGAGACTGCTTTCGATGAGATTTTCAGGCAGAGAGGCACAGTCAACGGTTACAAAATTGTGATCCGCACGACTACTGTTTTCATGGATCGCCCGGGCTAAAAGTTCTTTTCCCGTTCCTGTTTCACCGGTTATCAAAACACTTGCTTCGGAAAAGGCTGCCTCTGCGACTCTGTTGAGGCATTCTGTGAGCAGGGGACTGTTGCCAATAATGGCGTCTCGTTTTAGAACAACCGGTACTTTCTCCGTCCTGTCTTTTTCTTTTCGATACTGCTGGATACGTGCAATATGAAGGAGCAGTTCCTTAATAACATGCGGCTTTTCAATATAGCCCCAGGCGCCGCTGACTATGGCTTTTTCTGCGCCATTTTTATCGCCTTTTCCTGTAATAATGATGACTTCAGGAGACGATGCTGCATCCTTAAAGTTGGGTATATATTCCAGGCCATTTCCATCTGGTAGCTGGACGTCGAGGAGAACGATATCATATGCTCCGGAAAGGACCTGCTCCAGGCCTTTAGAGAGGGTGTCAGCACAGTTTGTTTGATGACCAGAGAGTTGCAGTTGCCGGATAAGCATTTGCTGCAGCATTACATCGTCATCGACAATAAATATATCAGCCATGATGAGTTGCACCGGTGATCATTTTTGTCCACGTCTTGTTTTTCGCTGTCTTTTTACGTTATACATGGCCTGATCGGCACGATGAAGAAGGGCTTCCATATCTTCTTGGGTTTCAGAGTGGGATTGCACAACCCCAATACTCAGAGACAGGGTGAAATCCTCACTGGAGTCTCTGTTCCATTGGGCCAGGTTTTCCTGGAAACGGTCAACAATGTTTTCTTTCTCCTTTGCTGATACATCAACGAGAAGCACTGCAAATTCATCCCCCCCGAGTCGACCTATAATGTCAGTCTCTCTGTACGTGTTCATCAGGAGTTTTGCAATTTCTTGAAGGGCAAGGTCTCCTTTTGCATGACTTAAATCGTCATTAATGCGTTTCATATTATCCAGATCAGCAAAGAGCAGAAAAAGAGTGTTCTTCTGGCGCTTGGCAAGGCGAAGCATCTGTTCGGCTCCACGGATAAAACCACGCCGGTTCATTAAGCCGGTTAAGGCATCGGTGCGGGCGAGCAGTTTTAATTGCTGTTCGAATTCCTTGCGGTCGGAAATGTCTTTGAAATCTTCTATGATTCCGATAACCTCGTTGTTGCTGTCTCGGTATGGCGTGGCAGTAATTATACAGGGTATATTTCTACCATTTGGAAAATGTTTAATGGCCTCATGTTCAATCCACTCTTCACCGCCTACTATTATGCGTTCAAGCGGACAACTATCTGACATACAGGAAGAAGAACCGCCAAAGACTTCGTAGCATTTGAGAGCTAATAATTCCTGCTCCTTCATACCGCTTAACTGCAGGAAACGTCCATTTACCCGTAGAACATTGTGGTTTTCGTCTATAACACGCATAGCACCGGCTGCAGTGTTGAAAATCTGTTCTATTTCGGCATGGGATTTAGTGAGTTCTTTTTTGGCTTCTTTGAGTGTTTTTAACTGATTGAAAATTCTATTTGTGGACCAGCGATAGAGAAATAAAATAATCAAAATGAGAACAGTTCCTATGAAGTAAGAAATGACATAGCCCCGTTCAATATAGCTGAAGTTTTGATCTCTTGAATACCAGACCAGATATCCGATATCTGCGTTAAGGATATTTTTGAGGGGAAGAAATGACACCAGATAATTCTCTCCGGCTACCTTAGTCGTTATATTGAATGGTTTTCCATCGGGTAGTTGTATCTTTGCCTGTTTTTTAATATTTTTGTCTATCGTTGCCATAACAGGCAGGGAAACATGGTTTGGGGTTTGTAAATGCTTTGCCATCAGGTCATGGTCAAGATCTGACTTTTCCATAAAAAATTGTTTACTGAGAAAAGAACGTTGAAAATTATTCTTCCCATCGGTAACTAATTTCTTCTCTGCTATTTCTTCTTTGACCAGGAGGTAATACTCACCTTTTGCAAGCTGATAGAGGCTTTTTCGGAACTGCGGAAAGGAAATACCTGTTTCCACGCTTCCTAAAAACTTTTTCTCCACATTAAAGAGAGGATAGAGATAGCGAATGGCATAAAAATGACGCCCGAGTTCAAAACCTTCGAGGAATTGTTTTTCCTGGCCAATAAGTCGTACGCTTTCCCGTGCCTGATTTAGGTTATCCCCGAATAGTTTTGGCTTATGCATTCGTAAAAAACTATTCCCGTTGGGGAGATGAAAGTGCACATGACGGAGTTCACTTTTTGCCGCCTTGGACCTTGGATTAATTTCCATAAAGAGGTTCTGCCTCAAAGAGACTTTTTCAGCATCGGAAGCACTACCAGCCTGCTCCATAAGTGATAGAATTGATGGCTGATTGATCTGAGTCCGAAAGAAAAAATTCGAGAGGTCACGGTAATGAGAAAGGGTGAATGCGAAGTCGTTTTCAAGCTCTAGGGAAAACTGTTGTTGGTAACTGTCTGATACCTGTTGCTTGCCATAGGAGAGCAGCACTACGAGAACAAACTGCAACAGGATGAAAATGAGCAGGTAGATTGAGAATGGTAATTGACGGGTAAAGGTGCGCATATATTTGTGTGGTTTACCTAGGTTTTACACGATTTTTGAAGAACACTCTTTCTACAGTACCTCATATTTGAGGGAATAAATCAAGGATTTGTTCTTTTTTACACATTTTGACTAACAATTTTATTGTCTCCAGCTGTTTGGTTTGTGTGGGTTTGAAATAACCTTGTATCCAGGTGATTAGAGCTCTTTGTGCCGAAAAAAAATGCAATTTTTCACGTATTTTTATTGCTGTTTGAATGGAGAAAAGGATTTTTTTTAGGGGGCAGGGCGAACTATCGGAAAAATCGGGTGAAGGATGAGACTTCTTCACGTGGTGTTCGGTAACTGTTTATCAGTGCCTCTTTGTCTTCATATCCCAGTGCCATTCCGCAAAGTAAAATGCTTTCCTGTGGATATCCCAACGTGTTTTTAATAATTTCCGGATAATCGGCAAGGGATGCCTGGGTGCAGGTTGCCAGGTCATGATCTAAAGCAGCAAGCATTATGGATTGTAAAAACATACCGTAGTCAAGATACGATCCGGTCTCCATCATCCTGTCCATGAAGAAAAGCAGCATTACCGGCGCATCGAAAGAGCGATAGTTTGCTGCCCACTGATCCAGGCGACGCTGCTTGTCCCGCCGCGCTATTTTCAGGGTGTCGTACATCTGCTGGCCGCAGTGGATTCTACGAAGTTTGTATGGATTGTCCCATTCCTTTGGGTAATACTGGTAATCAGCACTTCCTCTCTTGCCGCTACGGAAACTTTGTTCAATCTTTTCCTGCAGCTTCATTTTTGTCTCTCCCGAGACAACAGCTACCTGCCAGGGTTGAATGTTGGCACCAGATGGTGCGTGGCTGGCAGCAGCCAGGATGGCGGTAATTATTTTTTCTTCAACTTCCTTTTTGAGAAAGGCACGTACTGATTGTCTTTGTTGCAGGGCCTTGCTTGTTTGCATAGTTGAAATAGTAGTCTGGTGTTATTTTTATAGGGAAACAAAAAAAGCCTCTGTGTAAAACACAGAGGCTTGAGCGAATCAGTTGTCTTCGAAACTTCGCATTTTTTAAGCGAAGTATCTTTCCAGCAGACCTTTAAAAGCCATACCGTGACGAGCTTCATCTTTGCACATCTCGTGAACAGTGTCATGGATGGCATCAAGATTCTGTTTTTTGGCTTCAACGGCAAGATCTTTCTTGCCTTGACATGCGCCATACTCTGCAGCAACTCGTGCCTCAAGGTTTTCTTTGGTGGATGCTACCACTACTTCGCCGAGCATTTCTGCAAACTTAGAAGCATGTTCTGCCTCTTCCCATGCGATACGTTTGTAGGCCTCAGCGACTTCAGGATAGCCTTCGCGGTCTGCTTGACGGCTCATGGCAAGGTACATTCCGACTTCTGTACATTCACCATTAAAGTTGGCACGCAAGCCCTCAACGATTGCAGGATCAACATCCTTGGCAACGCCAATAACATGCTCATCAGCCCATGCCATTTCACCTTCAACGGCTACTTTAAATTTGTCAGCGCTTGCGCCGCACTGTGGGCATTTGTCGGGTGCGCTATCACCTTCATGGGTATAGCCGCATACTGAACAGGTAAATTTTTTCATGATAATTCTCCGTGTAGTTTGTTTTAAAGTTTGTAAGAATAACTATTCCCACATAGTATCTTTTTCTAGAAATATTGCAAGTAAATATTTCATCATGCAAGAGATAATGGTTCCTGGAAATTGTGGGTTTACTGCTTTACTGAGAAGTCTTTTTCTAAAAGAGGTTTTGCCTGTTTGATAAGCTCCATAGCAGTCTTTCCGCCCATGGTGTCCGGGACTGAATTTCCAATAATTGAAGAAAATATTTCCTGGTAATTGAGTTTTTCAGCTGGTCCCGATGGGAGAAGACGTCCTTTTTCAGTACTGATAATCGTCTGGGATAACAGGAGTTTCTCCAGAGTAGTTGAGAGAAGCGTGGCAGAATAGGCAGGACAATGGGCAGGGAGTTCTTGTTTTTGTAATTTCGTTTTTTTGGCGTAAAAATCATAGGTGATATTCAGAATATCGAAGGCGGCACTGAGTTGTTCTAGTGGCGAATGCTTGATTTTTTTGAGTTGATAGCTTTGATGCTGCTGACAGGCAAAGGCTAGTTGGGCACCGCCAAGAATGAACATCCAGCCAAGAAACATCCACACCAGAAAGAGTGGTAATGTGGCAAAAGAGCCGTAGATAGCATTGTATTTCGATACTCCAATCTGGAGACCTATATAAACGTTTTGGGTGAGAAACCACAGGGCACCGGCAAAAAGAGCGCCGATAAAAGCAGGTCCCAGTTTGACTTTTGTAT
This sequence comes from uncultured Desulfocapsa sp., assembly GCA_964538055.1. Classification (GTDB taxonomy): domain Bacteria; phylum Desulfobacterota; class Desulfobulbia; order Desulfobulbales; family Desulfocapsaceae; genus Desulfocapsa. Next base: position 13,211 of record CAZIDU010000018.1, read on the forward strand.
TTGGAAAAAAAATATAAATCAGAAAGAGGGTCATGGTGATAAAAAAGAGTGGCACTATAAAGAGCAGGCCCGTTTCAACCCAGGGACCCGGCAGAAAGTCCAGAAATTTATCGAGCAGAGCGTCATTTTTCAGCACTGCATTTGCTGCAAATCCAAAGTTGATCGAGAGCGGCATAAGAATGAGAAAGCTAAGGTAATCAGTTACCTTTCTCAGTATTGATCTACCAGATGACACATGCCATATGGTATTCATGGAAAGTTCGATATTACTCAGTACAAGGATGGCACTGAAGAGAACACCGAGAACACCAATGGTACCAAGAGTTGCAAAGTCAGTATTGTCCACATAGGTGAACATCTGATCTGCTGCTGCCCTGAATTGGTCAGTGACCTGACCATCCGGCATGCTGGCCGTGGTGCCTGGATCTGTCTGGAGTGATGTCTCATCTGGAGGCGTTTCCAGCAGCCCCGGAATTCCAAGATGGGTTAGTGGTGTCGTTTCTTCAAGAGTATCCAGGTAGCTGTATACCACCTGCCGTAATTCATCGCCTCCACCAAGACCTTTCACAACGGCAGTACTCATTGCCAGCATGGGAACCAGCGACAGGAGGATGGTGTAGGTCAGCGCACTTGCACGGATGTTCAGAGTATTGTTACCAAACTCTTTGAAGGTTATAAGGAGGATTCGAAGAAGAGTATGGAGTTTAAGAAGTAAGAATGAACCGGTATGAAGAGGTGAATTTGCCCAGTCAAGAAGTCGTCCAGTAGCGTTAGCTTGCGTTGTGTTTTTATCTGCCATAGGGTTGCTTTAGGGAGTTGCAATGGTTTAGTCGTTCACCGGGAGGAACATAACCATCTGTCGAGCATATCGAAGACAATGTCTCTTTTGATTGGTTTTGTAATATAATCATTCATACCGGCCTCAAGACAGAGCTCACGGTCACCTTTCATGGCATTGGCCGTCATGGCCAGTATGGGAATATCTGTAAATCCGAGTTTGCGGATTTGTCTGGTGGCTTCGTAGCCATCCATTTCAGGCATCTGTACATCCATCAGGATGGTGTCAAACGAGTCAGGATGAGCACTGAACATATCAACTGCGATTTTTCCATTGCCGGCAACTTCCACGCTGTATCCAGCCTTTGTCAGAATCATGCTTGCCAGCTTTTGGTTTACCAGGTTGTCCTCTACAAGAAGAATCCTGATAGACTGTTTTATCTCTTCACGTACGGAATATTGAGTTACCAGCTTTTTCTCTGCTGCCGGAACAACCTCATCTCCTCCGGTGCCAAGGGTTCTTGAAAGGGTTCGGAGTAAAATGGTCCGACGTGCAGGCTTGTTCAAGAATGCCGTAAATCCGGCATCCTTACATTTCTTGGCGATTTTTTCCGTCGATGAGGTGTAGGCAAGAAAGGGGATAGCTCTACTTTTGAGCTTGGAAGACCTGATCATCTTGGCTAGTTCGAAACCACTAATCACGGGCATTTGCAGATCTATGATAGCAAGGTCAAAGGGGTCACCGGAATCTTCAGCCTCCTTCAGGGTTGCCATGGTCTGTGTTTCCTCGAGCAGTGCAGTAGTTCTGATCCCGGCATTGTTGAGGAGATGAACAAGAATACTATTGTTGGCTGCATTGTCATCTACAATGAGCATTCTGGTACCTTCAAGATCCAGCTGTTTGAGTGTTTTGGCACGTGAAATTGAAGATTTACGCATCATGGCTGTGAAGTGGAAGGTGGAGCCTTGCCCCTGAATACTTTCCACCCAGACCTTCCCTGCATTAAGTTGGCGATTTTACGACAAATTGAAAGCCCAAGTCCGGTTCCACCGTATCTTCGGGTGGTGGTACCATCTTCCTGCTTAAATGCCTCGAAGATAGATTCGCATTTTGCTGCATCTATTCCGATTCCGGTATCACGAATAAGGCAGTGGAGTTTGATGTTTGTGGCATCTTCTTCCTCCACATTAATGGTCAATTCAAGCTCACCTTTTTCGGTGAATTTTGCCGAATTCCCAAGGAGGTTGAGCAGGACCTGACGGAACCTTCCCGGGTCTCCACTGATATTGGCGGGCAGGTTGTCGTCAATTTTACAGAGCACTTCAATGGGTTTTCCGGCAACCCGCGGACGAACTAGTTCACAAACGTCATGGGCTGTTATTTCAGGATCAAAATCGATATATTCAAGATCCATCTGGCCGGCCTCGACTTTTGAAAAGTCGAGGATGTCATTGATGAGTCCGAGCAGAGCTTCACCACTTCGTTTTATGGTTTCGGCGCTGTCACGCTGTTCTTCGTCGAGCTCACTTTGCAGGAGCATCTCAGTAAAGCCAATAACACCGTTCATCGGGGTTCTTATTTCGTGACTCATGGAGGCAAGGAATTGACTTTTGGCAACGGAGGCCGATTCCGCTGCTACCTTGGCCTTGCGTAACTTTTTTGTCTGGATCTCTATCTCGGTTTGCAGGGTCTTTGAATAATTTTCCTGCTGCTCTTGAATAATGCGATAGCTTTTTTCGTTATCTTCGAGTGTTGCCTGGTATTTTGCTTCAAGAACCGAGAATTTGCGGTCAAATTGTTTCTTTTGGATATCCAGTTTTTTCTGTACTGCTGCTGTTTTCTGGTGCCTACCGAAAACTTTGCAACAAAAGTGGATATCTTCAGTGCACGAACTCTCTGTTTGTAAGGGGCAGGTGAAGTACAATGTTGCCCTGATTTCTGGAAGGGCGATGGCTGACCACTCTTTATCTTCTGAATTGACGACGGTGTACTCTGTACTGCTCTTCCGCAGCAGTTTCTGGAGTTGCTCGATCGTGGCTGTCTCTGGTGGTGAGCCTGTTCCTGTATCATGCTGTGTGTCTTTGTTGTCTATGCAAAGGCAAAAACAGTCGGGTACAGAAATAGAAAGGAGTTGCAGGAGTTCGCCGATCTCCTGTTGATAGGAGGTTACCGTGTCAAAAATAGAGAAATTATCAGCCATGATATTTCCTAGTCTCCGTAGAGGTCTTGAGCTTTAGTCATCTCTTCGGGAAGATCTTCAATGAGTACTTTGTATTCATCCATATTGTCCTGCATATGGACAACAAGGTGAGAGGGGAGTACCGGAGAAATATCGGCAAGAGCTGTGTAGCCAAGTTGTCCTGTGATATATTCGGCAATCTGGATGATTCCGGTAAGGCTTGCGGGGTCGTAATTGCCTTCTTGAAGATGGTGGTCCCTGATAGCTTCCTGTATGGTTTCAGGCATCTCCCAATCAATACTAAGGAGGTAACCAATTTCACAATGATCAGTCCCCATATACTCCTGTTCATGGGTGGTGAGAGAGTCTCCATCTTTACAGGCGTCACAGGCGGCAAAGAAATTTTTTGGATCAACCTGTGACTCAACGATAAGCCCAAAATCATGTAAAATTCCACACAGGTATGCGTCATCGCCATTTGTTCCGAAAATTCTTTCGGCAATCATTTTGGCACAGATAGAGACGGCGGCACAGTGCAACCAAAGTCTTTCTCTGGAAAATGCATGGGATCCGCCCTTTTCCTGGAAAATATTTTTCAGGGCATCTGTCACCGCCAGATTATGAAGATTCTTCATGCCCAGATATGCGACAGCTCTACCGATGGAATCAACCCGTTGCAAGAGTCCGTAAAAAGGTGAATTGACCAACCGGAGAAGGCGCACCACCAGAATGGGATCCATCTTGATGACATCTTCAAAATCCTTCATGGTGGAATTCTCATCTGCAATAAGACGAGACAGGCTTGTCACCACATGAGGAAGTGTTTTAGTGTCTTTGAACTTTCGAATAAACTTCTTTGCTTTAGACATATGTATCCTATCGTTTAGAGGGCTTAATCAGCCATTATCTCCTTCTTGGCGATCGCCTCTGCCTTGACCCGGTCGAGTAACTCTGCCAGTACCGGTTTAATATTCTCACGGATATCTCCTGCAACAATAAGGTAGAGCAGATCATCGCCTGGCAGGAAGCGTCCGCTGAGGGCTTTTATGATAATTTCAAAGATCCCTTCACGTTTGAGAAATTCCTGACGAATAGCTTCAATTTTCTCATGATCCGGGGTTACTTCAAGAGTTACAACGGTTTTTTTGTCATTGGCACGTGACCATCCACGAACGGTACCGTTATGAATAAGGATCATCCCAACATTGTCATTAAAACCGGGTTGTTGTTTTAGCTCTGCAATACGTTTTGAAATATCCAATGTAAACTCCTTTTAATTTTATATGCGTTGCGTGGTTATTTTTGTAAAGATCTGACACCGGTGCTGAATGGTCAGCAGGAAGTTAGTTCAGTCACTCCTTTAAAAGGTGTAGGTTCCTTCACAAAATTCTTTTCAAAAAAAACACGATGTAAGCGCAGACTTCGAAAGAATTTTAAGATACTACTCAAATAGCCTTCACTATGGGAATTGTCAATCGTTGTGAAGCTTGAAGACTGCTGAAATCAAGATTTGCATTATATTTCTTTAGCAGCCAGAGTGGGAGATCAAATTTTTTCCTGCAGATATCCCAGGCAGTATCACCTTTTTTCACCTTATACGAACTCACTCCGACAATTTTGTAGGCGTTAAAGAAATCTTCCTCAGTTTCCAGGTGAAAGTCAAAACGTTTTTCTTCAAATTGTTTTGCCGAGATATTATTTAAATTGATTTGAATGCTTTCATCGGGGTGAAGTTTACGATTAAGAGAAAAGTTGTTTAATTTTCGAAGTGTCGTTACTGATACCTTGAGCCAGTCGGCAAGGAGCTCCAGGGATTCGTCTGGAAGTACTGAAATTGTTCCCAGGGTTGTGTTGTTCTTCCTCACTACTTTTTGGACACCCAGTTCTCCCAATACAACACTTCGGGCTTTCTGGATGCTCTTCCATGCAGGTTGTTTTTTTTTTACATCGGCCAGCACCGGTAAAGCATTCGAGTTTTTCACAGAGGGCCCGGGGGGATAGGGTCTGCTAGAGGTCTTCCGGTTTTGGGAGCGAATGTTCTGTGGGGCCTTTGGCTTTGAAAAAGTATCAGGGATACGCAGGTTTTGCCCCACAAAGATGGCCGCATTTTTATCGAGATTATTGGCGCTTCGCAATGATTTGAGGCTGACCTTATACTTCTCTGCAATTTTCCCTGCACTGTCCCCGGCGCGTACACGATGGAAGTTCGTTGGTTTCTGGCTCTTGCGGTAGATCCGGGACGGTACTGTACTGATAAGGCCTTTGTATTGACTGGTATGAGGTAGGTTCAGGGTGAATCCTCTGGGGATATATTTTTTTCCTTGAAGAACTGGACGTCTGAGGGCCGGATTGAATTTTTTAAGAGTTTCCTCTGAAAGAGTAAAATGTCGGCATATATCCCGGATTGAAATATATGCAGGAAGAGTATACTGAATGCTACGTTGAGGTTTTTTTAGTTGTACAGTTGGATCATGTTCAAGTCTTTTAGCTACTCGTACTGCGGCAAGAAATTCGGAATAAAAATTGCGTGATGCGAATTTGAAATATCCCTTTTCATAATGTGAAAAGATATTTACATAATTTTCATGGGCTTTTTTTGCCCGGAGCATGCCTGATGGACCATAGTTGTATGCAGTGAGAGCGAGTGGCCAGTTGCCAAGAAGTTTGTGGTTATTTTTGAGGAATTTGGCTGCCGCATGGCTTGCCAGAATGGGATCCTGTCTTTCATCAACTGCATAATCGATTGTAAGAAATTGTTTTCCCGTGGATCGTGTGAATTGCCATATTCCGGATGCTCCAAATTTAGAGTAGGCGTTGAGGTTAAATGAGGATTCCACATGGGGAAGGTAGGCAAGATCCTGAGGGAGTCCCTGACGTGCGAAGATATTCCGAATTTCATTTATGTAGGCACCCGACTGGATGACACCTTCAAGAAATCGATCTTTTTGACCAATCTGAACTCGGATAGAGGTGGCTGCTTTTTTTAGTTCTTTACGACTGCTTTTTGGAAAAAGGGCTGCAACTCTCTTCTCCTCTCTGGTCTTTGGTTTTATGCCCTGTTCCAGTTGATTTAAAATTCGTGAATATTTATTTTTGATTCCCTTTAATATGGGGCGATTGATCTTGGGAGCCCCGGGAAGGCGATGGCTAAATATGGGCAATACCTCATAGATGATATCAAGGTTATTGGAATCGTGGATCACGGCCTGATTGGTTGAGTATTGACCGTAGATTTTCTCCCAGAACTGTACGTTTTTAACAATTACAGGGTAGTGGGGAAAAGGGTTTGCGGCAAAAATTGATACGGGGTAAAAAAAAAAGAAAAAGCAGAGCCCAGCTAGGAGAAGGCGTAGCTTTGCTGTGTCTGAGACCATTCTGGATAGAGATTTGTAAGAGTTGAATTCTTGCATTACAACAGTGTATTTTTATGTGAAGTAAGAGTCTGAACAGGATAAAGTATCGCAGTGAGAATGATAAACATTTGGTAACCATTCAGAAGCACCCCATATTCGTCCATTTATAGCCTGCTTACATATAAATTCATATGCTGCGCAGGCTAAAATAAACGAATATGAGGCACTTCTGAACAGTTACAGCTCAGAAGTTAGGGTAATACTGTGCCCCGTTGAAGTTACAACATTTGTATTGTATTTAGCTATATTAAATCATAAGGAGTGTTTGATGTATACACCTATCTTGGCAACCCTTGGATTTATCCTTTCGGAGGATAAAAAGAGTGTGCTGCTGATCCACAGAAACAAGAGGCCGGGAGATCAGCACCTGGGGAAATATAATGGCCTTGGTGGTAAAATGGAAGCCGGGGAAGACGCCTTATCCTGTTTGAAGAGGGAGATTTATGAAGAAGCCGGAATTGAGTGCACAGAGGTCAAACTTCGAGGTACTATTAACTGGCCTGGTTTTGGTAAGGAGGGTGAAAACTGGTTTGGATTTATTTTTCTGGTAACGAAGTATCAGGGGCAGCCGGGAACGTCTAATGAAGAGGGAGAGCTTCACTGGAAACGTATTTCAGAACTGCCAGGCTTACCTATGTGGGAGGGGGATAAACATTTTTTACCCCTTGTTTTTGATGGAGATCCCAATCCTTTTCATGGCCATATGCCCTATGAAAACGGATCGCCTGCAGGATGGCAATATTCGCGAGCTTAGCATGCTTGCAATTAAAGAAATCAAGGGTATAATTGTTCAATATTATTGACCGGATTTTATTATTTTCGTTTTTATTTATATTGGAGTAATCGTAATGACTGAAGAAAATGAACTTGTACGACTTGAGCGATTTGTTTCGACATTGCTCGATAAATTTAATGCTCAGCAGGCTGAAAATAAGGATTTGACTGCACTTTTGCAAAGGCGAGATACGACAATCGAAACACTGCAGGATGATCTTGCGGCAATGAAAAATGAGCGTGGTGATATCTCCTCCAGAGTAAGCAGTCTTATCGGAAAAATTGAAGAATGGGAATCTGAAAGTGGGGTTTCCACAGACGATGATGAAAATACTGATAAGACATCCGATTCGGCAGTACAGGGAAATCTGTTTTCGGCGGATCTTCAGGGCGGCAATGATTGAGTCTTACTGACTCAAGTTTTGGGATATTGTACCTTGTTGAGGCTGATGGATTGATAAGGACCTTTTCTTTACCTTCAGCCTTCAGGCTAAACACCTTCAGTCTGATATAATTGTACAAAGAACCATATTCACATAACAACCCGACTCATTAGCACAGGTCTGAACGTTGAGTTGCTGAGAAGATTAAACCCATAATAGCTGAGAGGTAGATCTGTTGGAACGACTTGTTCGTTTTGAACTTATAGGGCTTGAATTTGCCTTTTATACCGGGGCACCTGAAGACGAGGTGGCCGAGATTATTAAATTGGTGACGGATCTTGTTGAGGAAAACTGCTCTTCAGGAACTTCGGGAAGTGTAGCTGTGGGGAAGGTTGCGGTGTTGGCCAGCCTTAATATTGCCTCAAGATATGTCGAACTAAAACGGGAGTTTAAAAGTTATAAGCAGGAGACAGAAAGCAGGCTGACTCGCTTGGGTAAACAGATTTGCGAGGAGCTTGAAGAAGAAAAAAAGCTTTGAGCAAGATAATCTGTTTTTTTTCGAGAATTTTGCTATAGTAGTTTGAATACTCGGTTGAATTAAGAAGAGTTTACAGTTTTCCCTGGCCTGTTGGTGATCCTCAGTGTTGTTGAGCCAACTCTCTTAAAAAGGGAAACTCCGCTGTATCAGGATGGAAAATCGCTTGCGAATTACCTGATGGATATATGAGTCGCCCACCTATATTATAGGTTTAACGTTCCTGGCGACACGGCAGGGTGGGGAAATTTATCTTTCTCAGAACGAAGCATTTAATTGTTATTGTTCTGTTTGCATAATCCGGAATGTCTTTGCAGCATATGTAATGATTTTCGGAAATTACCGACGGAATTGACTGCGGTAGAAATAAAGAGTTTCTGGAAGCAAAATAGGAAGTGCAAAGTCTGTCCATATCTACTGTCTAACGACTACTCCGTTTGGGGCGGCCGATTTTACATATAGAGAAGAAATCACGTATGGGTGTACGTGTGATGGTTCCGTAAAAGTTCTCTGCTCATCATTCCTGCCTTGTCTGGAATACAGAGCATGTTGAAAGAATTAAATTCCCAATTTTATAGGAATGACGGGATAATAAAAACCTGGTGTTTTGACAGGTCCATTAACATGTGTCTTTAAACTGTTTTCTCATATGGCAGATTTAATATAACGTTTGCATCTGTTTTTTCGGTGGTCGGGGTACTATATCAAGGATCATCCACGATGTTACTTTATCATTGAAAGCGCTATTTCCTCATTGTCCCCCCTTTTTCTAAGGGGCCTTCTTTCCTTTACTCCTGTTTCATTGTCACGCTTAATTCCGTTGTTACGGGGGATTTTTTGTGGATTTTCAGATAATTATATATATTGGTGTGGGGCTTGTTGCTGGTGCTATTGCAGGAGTTTTACTGCGAAAACGACTGGTTGAAAGTCATGAGGCCAATATTAATGCTCAGGGGAAACTGATTATTGAAACAGCTCTTTCACAGGCTGAGCAAATAAAAAAAGAGTCCCTGATAAAGGCAAAAGAGGCTGCTTACAAGCAAAAACAAAATGCTCAGGAAGAGATTCGAAAAGAAAAACTTGATTTAAAGGAAGAACTGCAGCGTCTTGGGCAAAAGAAAGGCCAGTTAAAACAGGAATGGTCTGCTCTTGACAAGCGTCAGCAAGATCAGGATAAGCATGATGATTATCTGAAAAATCAGGACAAGGAACTGATTGAAAAGAACAAGGAAGTTGATCTTCTCATAGGTAAACAGCGCTATGAGTTGGAAAAACTCTCGGGGGTCAGTCAGGATCAAGCTAAGAAAATGCTTATGGAGTCTCTTGAAAGCGAGGCTCGCATGGATGCCGCTAAACGTTTAGCACGCATCGAAAATGAGATGAAAATGGAGGCTGATCGCAAGGGGAAAAACATCCTGGCACTTGCCATTTCCCGTTATGCTGGCGACTATGTAGCAGATAAAACGGTATCCATGGTTCCCCTGCCAAATGATGAAATGAAAGGGCGAATTATTGGCCGTGAAGGGCGGAATATCAGGGCAATAGAGGCAGCGACCGGCATTGATATCATTATTGATGACACCCCTGAAGCAGTGATTCTTTCCGGTTTTAACCCTGTTCGTCGTGAGGTTGCCCGTCTTGCGTTGCTGCAGCTTATAACCGATGGTCGTATCCATCCAGCCCGGATTGAGGAAGTTGTTGATAAAGTCACCAAAGAGCTAGAGACTGTTATGAGGGAAGCCGGTGAGCAGGCTACCTTTGACGTTGGATCCCATGGGGTGCACGTGGAATTGATCAATCTCCTTGGGCGTTTGAAGTACAGGACCAGTTATGGACAGAATGTACTGCAGCACTCCCTTGAAGTTGCGTTTCTTTGTGGCATAATGGCGGCTGAGCTTGGTATCGATGTGAAAATGGCTAAGCGTGCAGGATTGCTTCATGATATTGGTAAAGCAGTGGATCATGAAGTTGAAGGTTCTCATGCTGTTATTGGGCGTGATTTAGCTAAGAAATATGGTGAACCCGAAGAAGTCGTTTATGCGATTGGGGCTCATCACGAGGATCAACCACCCCAATCGGTACTTGACGTTCTGGTACAAGCCGCAGATGCCCTTTCAGGAGCACGGCCCGGAGCACGAAAAGAAATGCTCCAGTCCTATGTGAAACGACTTGAGGATCTTGAAGCTATTGCCGGATCCTTTGACGGCGTTGAAAAAGCCTATGCCATTCAAGCTGGTCGTGATTTACGTATTATTGTCGATTCGCAAAAGGTGAAGGATGGTGAAGCGACCCTCCTCAGCCAAGATATTGCAAAAACAATTGAAGAAAAACTGACCTATCCAGGACAGATTCGGGTGACGGTGATCCGGGAAACTCGGGCGGTTCAGTACGCAAAGTAAAAGGTAACTATTCAGTTACAGTTCAGAAGTTAGGGTAAAATTGTGCCCAGCTGAATAGTTACAGTAAAAGATTATAATTTAATTTTAATATACAAAAAATGGCAACGATAGAAGAACAGATAGCCTTGCTTGAAAGGGGGGTAGTTGACTGTATTGGTCATGATGAACTACTCAAGAAGCTTAAAAAATCTGAAGAAACCGGTGTCCCTCTCCGGGTGAAAGCAGGATTTGATCCAACGGCACCTGATCTCCATCTGGGGCATACGGTGTTACTCCAGAAATTAAAGCATTTTCAGGAGATGGGACATGATGTTTTTTTTCTCATTGGTGATTTTACCGGAATGATTGGAGATCCGACGGGGAAGTCAGAGACCAGAAAGGCACTCACTCGTGAAGATGTTGTTGCCAATGCTGAAAGTTATAAAGAACAGGTCTTTAAAATCCTTGACCCTGAAAAAACCAAGGTCGTCTTTAATTCGGAGTGGCTTGGCAAGCTTGATTCTTTTGATATGATTCGGCTTGCATCCGAGTTAACCGTTGCCAGGATGCTCGAACGTGAAGACTTTAAGGTTCGCTTTCGTGAAGGGAATCCCATTTCTATTCATGAATTTATGTATCCTCTCATTCAGGGCTATGATTCAGTAGCACTTGAAGCGGATGTGGAGCTTGGCGGAACCGATCAGTTGTTCAATCTCCTGATGGGACGTGATCTCCAGCGTTCAAGAGGCCAGGCTCCTCAGGTAGTTATGACGCTTCCTCTGCTTGAAGGTCTTGATGGTGTGAATAAGATGAGCAAGTCTCTTGGAAACTATATCGGAGTGTCAGAACCTGCCAATGATATTTACGGAAAGGTTCTTTCTGCATCCGATGAGCTTATGTTTCGTTACTACGATCTCCTAAGTGATCTGAGCCATGATGAAATCGCCGACTTGAAAGCTCTCATGGAATCAGGTGCGATGCACCCTAAGGAGATTAAGAAGCAGTTAGCGCGAGAACTTACCGCCAGATTTCATTCGACCGAAGCTGCGCAACAGGCCGAAGAGAACTTTGAAAAAGTATTTCGTAAAGGTGAACTGCCAGATGACATCATCGAAAAGAGAATGCATTCGGATGATGATATCTGGTTACCTCAGTTGCTCGTTGATCTGGAGATGGTCAAATCATCATCGGATGGGCGCCGTATGATTAAGCAGAATGCCGTGTCTCTTGATGGGAAGAAGGTAACTGATATGAAGAGAAATGTCAGTCCTCATGGGGAAATACTGGTGAAAGTGGGTAAACGTCGTTTCTGTAAGGTGATATTCGAATAATTTCTGTCTCAGAAAAATGATAAAAAAAGGGTCGTCGGAATAAATACCAACGACCTTTTTTTAATATTTGTTTCAGATTGAAATATAGTTTCAGTGCTGAAACATGTGCCTGCTAGTTAACCAGTGCTTCAGGCTCAGTGCTGCTGCATTCACTGCAGATTCCTGAAAATTCAATATGGTGACCCAGGACCTGATAATGACTCAGGTCAGCTGCTGTTTTGTTGATATCAGACATTACAGGAAGTTCGATATCATCAACCTTGCCGCAGCTGAGGCAGCGGATGTGGTAATGAGGGTCAATGGTTGCATCAAAACGTTTCTGTGTTCCGCCAACTTCGAGCTTCAAGATAATTCCAGTTTCAGCCATAAGCTCAAGGTTTCTGTAAACGGTTCCCAGGCCAATGCGAGGGAGACGTTTTCTAACCATGTCATAGACTTCATTTGCTGTGGGATGGGAGGTGACCTTCCCGAGTTCTTCAAGAATTATTTGACGCTGGGTTGTTAAACGCATTTGTGGAGTAAGTTGCATTGTGGCTCCTTAAAAGGGTTAGTGGTAATTATTACTGAAGTGTATCCTAGAGTAATTTGCATAATTATCAAGGGAAAAATGCAAAATAAATTGACAAAATGAGGGGCGAACCTTGACTTAGATCAAGTAGTGGCGAAAAAATCCCTGTGTTCCTAACGGATTGAGGGGTTGTAATAACCCAGTTGTAATTGTGGAAAAGTTACATTTATTTTTTCATACCACTGGCGCATACCCATTGAAATAACAGAAGAGTCAAGGGCGATACTGCGCAGATACCATTCAGGGTCCATGTTAAGGTTTCGTAATTGAATACGATTTGGCTGGAAAGTGTTAATGAGGGTTGACAGTGCGTCAAATTCAGGGAGCGAATCCGTAAATCCTGGAAGAATAAAATAGTTAAGTGAGACAAAACCACCTTCTCCTTTCATCACCCGGATGGATTCAAGGACATCGGAAAGGGAAAAGTTCTGGGGACGGTAGTATTTGTGGTGGTAAAGTTCCTGGGCAGAGTTAAGCGATACCCGAAGACTATCGAGTCCAGATCCTGCAAGACGTTGAATGGCGCTGGGCAGACTTGCATTTGAATTGAGATTGATGGTGCCACGATCAGTTTTTTTGCGAATCGCAATGATTGCTTTTTCCAGGGTGTCGGCTTGAAGGAGAGGTTCTCCTTCGCAGCCCTGTCCAAAACTGACGATGGCATCTTCTGCTTCCTGTAAATGAGGGATAGCGACCTGTCCAATTTCAGAGGGGGTGGGGACGAACTGTATTCTGTCCTGGGTCGCGGAACATTTCCCAGATGCCTGGAGGGATATGCAACCAACACACCTGGCATTGCAAATTGGCGACGTTGGCAACGGAGCCTCCCAGCGACCGAGAAAATAATTTCTTGCAGCAGGACAGGCGTAGGTCAGGCAGCATTTGCCTAAATGCTGAATAAGCCTATTGTTTTTGTTTTGCCTAAGTTTTTTTGCCGTCTTAGAGTTGATTTCATCCTGATTGAACTGAGCGCAGTCCTGGCGGATATCATTGTCACTTCGAAAGGCGGTAGTCCAGAATCTGTCATCATACCAGCCAATGGCTGTATAGGCAAACAGGGGCAGGCGGGGCGCATTTTCAGTGGTCTGATAGGCACTGATGAGAATGGCTGTGTGTGCAGGAGACATAAAGGCCGCCACGGCCTGGATGGTTTCCCCTGAGAAGGGGTCTTCTTCAACTAAAAGAGCCTCTCCGGTAGCCACATCACACCCTACGGGGAGACGGCCGGGAAGGACGAAAAGCTCGCTACCTTCCGGTAGTGGTATAAAATCCTTTTTGTCAGGGAGTTTGAAATTACCTCCACTCATGCCCGCTGCATGAAGATCAGGGAAATCTTTAATATTTCCCTGGGCATCGGCATAGACAAGAGAAGGTTGTCCTGCGGGATGAATCACTGTGGTGGTCTGAGGACTTTGAAAATTGAATCAATAGCGCGGTAAACATCAGCATCTTCACCGAAAATATCCTCAATGGCTGGATTCTTGATAAGGTCTTCAATAACATAGCCGGTGAGATAGAGACTCAGGATATTAGGGTCAGGAATAAGAGTGCGGATTGGGGCAACTTTCATTTGGATATCAAATTCTTCCATTTCCGGGAGAGCTCTCAGTTGGCTGACAAAAGCATCTCTGACTCCTTGCACCGAATTGATCTCGAGAACATTCCTGTCCATGAGACGCTGGGTTACCAGCGTGGCAAATTCATCGGCGTTATCACGAGCTTTATTGAGGATAAAGCGCCGTTCTCTTTCACGTTTTCTATCAATGGCACGGATTGTTTTGTCCGTGGCATTGGTTGCACTTATATGAGCTTTAGCCATTCTGTTCTCCTGTGGAGGAAGCTGTAATTCAAAATTTTCTAAAAGTTACTGTATAATCGAGAATCTTCCAATCAAAATATTCATGCATTACTATTATAAAGTCCTGCAAAATTATCCATTCTTGCCTGCAGCACAGATGGAAGCTTCAGTTGGTATTTTTGAAGATATTCAGCCGCCATCCTGTGGGTGTTAAAGATAGGAATATTGAGACAAAGGTTCATGATTGCCTTATCAATCAGGCGGGAATGTGAGCTGTCCTCATAGAATTCTTCTAGAACCCCAGGAAGCATTTCATAAAAGGATGCAGAGTCCTCTGCATAGAGCAGAGCTTCGGGAGATTCACTGAGATCTGCTTCATCAACGGGGCCTTCATGACCGAATTTCCAGCCGGTGAGGCCATCATGGTATCCCTCAACCCACCACCCGTCCATAATAGACAGATTGGGAACACCATTTAATGCAGCCTTCATTCCACTGGTACCCGATGCTTCAAGGGGGCGCTTAGGGTTGTTGAGCCAGGCGTGAACACCCGCAACCATCACTTTCGCAATTTTCATGTCATAGTTGGGGATAAAAATTAGATTTACCAGTCCCTTGCTTTTGATGTGCAGCTCTTTCTGGTAATCAAGAATGAGTTTAATAACGGATTTTCCAGGTTCGTCTGCAGGATGTGCTTTTCCGGCAAAGAAAAAATTTATGGGCCAGTTATTCCTGACTGCAATGGAACAGAGGGTGTCAATATTGTCAAAGATGAGGTCGGCACGTTTATAAGTCGAAAAGCGCCTGGCAAAGCCGATGGTGAAAACATTCGGAGTAAGTTTAGTAGTATCATCAATGATATTTGAATAGTGATTCGGAGGATCAATCCAAGTACTTGTCATCTCATTGCGATGGAGAAGGAGCATGGAGTTAACGTCTTTGTACAGAATCGCAGAATCCTCTTCCCAGGCACGAAGAAGGTAGGTTCTGAATTGTGTATTGTTTTTGAGCTTTTCAGCATTCTGCAATACTCCGGGATTATCTCTCCAGTTTGCAAGTTCAGGAAAACTGTCAAAGAGTTCAGCCCGTGCATCGCTGATCCATGTCAGGTGATGAACACCATTGGTGATAGCTGTAATTTTCTTGGCAAAGTTCGGGAACTGTTTGTGGGTAACATCCCTGTGTAGCCGACTCACGCTGTTTGCCGTGCGATTGACACGCATGGCAAGTGTGGTGAAATTGTAAGAATGTGGCGCATCGTCATCGTGGGCCAACAGTTCAAGGATATGTCTGCATGATTTGTGGCTGATTCCGGCGTAGACTGATTTGTTGAAACGGTCATGACCTGCTTTTACAGGTGTATGAATGGTGTAGACCAGATTTTTTGCTACTTTGTCGGCTGCTGCAAAAATCTGCTCATCGGAAGCTTCGGAAAGATTGCTGTGTTTTAAGATTACCTGAAGCTCTTCGGCTATAAGTTGCAGGGCGACGACCACACCATGCTGTTCATTGAGATGAAGAGTACTTGAGGTGATTCCGATTGCCTGCATAACTGGAAGGATTCCGGTTCCAAGCATTCTTCGTTGCGTGGCTTTAATGATAGAGGAATCTGAGTTATATAACTGGCCTGCAGCATCACGAATGGGTGCAGGGTTGTTGTCGAGTGAAAAATCGAGCAGTAACTCGGGGATAAAGTAATCCAGACTGTGGTTTACTTCCATCTTCATCCATACCTGCGCTTCTGCTATGGTCTCCTGGTCGTATTCATTGAAAAAAGGAATCTGAATTTGCAACGGATTTTCCGAGTTTTCAGGATCACGGAGAAGGTAGAGGCCGGGAGTTTCCTCAGGGCGCCACTCTACACTTTGAGCTATCTGTCCAATCTTTGAGTCTACTATCTGGGAAAAATATCCGTGACGATAGAGCAGGCTTACTGCGACTACGGGAATTCTGCAATCGGCAAAGCTTTTTAAGGTATCGCCGGCAAGCACTCCCAGTCCTCCGCCGTAGCAGGGAATTTTTTCTGGACCATGAAAGATTTTCCTGACAAACTCTTTTGTCTTTGAGTGCATACTGTCAGTTTTTTCAAGATCCATAAGAGCGTCTTTAATGGGGTGGAACACGTCGGGATCCGCTCCGATTTCCATGGAGATATAGACAACTGAATTTGCATCATCGGCCGTGAGCGTATTCCAGACCTTGTCGAAGGTTTCCTGGGATACACCAAAGAATGTTCCAAAATCGTTGCTTGCTACAAGTTCGTGGGGTTCTAAGTTATTGATTGCAGGACTGCTAGCTTGCATAATGTTCTATGTGGTATTTGTTGATGGCGATCCATATGAGTGTAAAATGGAAATCGTTGTATCAACATTTTTTAAGTGTTTTGTGTTTGCACCCTAGAGAGCTGAGCTCTATTTTACAAGAACAAAAGATGTTGGAATGAAAATTATACCCAAATGCTACCTTCTCACGGAGTGGCTGAAAACGTCTGGTATTTTTTATTAAATAAAAGTAGAATCGTTAAAATAATTTCAGGTGCTTTTTGAAAGGGTTGTGAGAACTTTGGCACTTGAAGATGTGTCAGTTTGTCCACAGGAGGAAAGAATGACCAGTCGTCGCATGATTTTTGGCGTAATATTTTTGTTCAGTATGATTTTGGTACTTTCAGCTTGTAGCAGTAAAAAGCCTGAAGATGTGACAATGTTCCTCGAGCAGGATCCTGCCGCAATCGGTAAGGAAGAACCCCTGGAGTCACAGCCCATCGGAATTATGGAAGGTCGTACCACTGGGCCAATGTTGCCGGTTTATTTTGGTTACGATAGTTATTCTATTCGGCCTGATCAAACTCCGAGAATGAAGGTAAATGCAGATTTTTTGAAGGATCACCCGGATACCAAAATCAGAATTGAGGGAAATTGTGATTCCCGCGGAACCAGGGAGTATAATCTGGCACTCGGTGAAAAACGTGCTCAGGGAGCAAAAAAATATTTTATTAATCTGGGTATTATGGCTGAGAGAATTGCCACCGTGAGTTTGGGGGAGGAAAAAATTCTTCTTCATGGTCATGATGAGATGTCATGGGCACAAAATCGTCGTGATGATTTCGTTATTGAAAAATAACGTAATTTAAATTTTTGATTAATTCCTACAAACAGGAGATAAGTTGATGTTGAAACGCATAATGTTGGCAGTAACCTTTGTGGCACTTGCAGGTTTTACCTTTGATAGCAGTATTGCTCAAAGTGCTGAGACACAGAAAATTGGTGTTATGAATATTCAGAAAGTCCTTCTTGAGTCCGAATCCGGGAAGGCGGCCAAGGCCGTTTTTGAGAAAAGAATGACCGAACTCCAGGATAAATTTAAAGTCGAGCAGGATGCACTGATTGCACTGCAGCAGGAAATTGAAAAAAAGAGTTCAGCCTGGAGTAAGGATAAGCAAGGTCAGAAAGTTCGCGAATTACAGATGGGACAGCGTGAGCTGCAGGTAAAGAGTGAAGATGCAAAGATGGAACTCAGACAACTGCAGGATAAGGAACTTGAGCCAATTCTGAAAATGTTGCAGACCGTGGTAAATACCTATGGAGAAAAGAATGGCTATTCCGTAATTCTTGATTCCAAGGTTGCTGTTCTCTATGCTGCTCCCAGTATTGATTTAAGTCAAGCAGTTAAAGAAGAACTCAATAAGCGTATGAAATAAGAACATTTTCATTCTTTGAGTAACGCTGTTTTCAAACGATGCAGGGGATTAATCCCCTGCATCGTTTTTATTTGTCCGGATAGAACAATGCAACCATTAGAATTTATAAAATTTATTCCTCGAACAAATTGTGGTGAATGTGGCTATGCTGCATGTCTTGCCTTTGCTGCTGCTGTGACCAAGGGTGGAGAGAGGCCGGAAAAATGTCCCTACGTCGATCTCTCAGAGATCGGTGAAGAATTTGCCGGTACAGACAGGGGAAAAGATGGGCTCGAAGGTGTTGCTAAACTGCTCGATGAGAAGGATATGGCACTTGTCGCCTATCTAAAGAAAAAGACAAGTAACATTGACTTTAGTCAGGCTGCCGAGGCCATTGGCTGTAAATGGTCCGGGTCAGAAAAGGATAGTCTGCTGTTCCGGTTACTTGGACGGGATGTTGAGTTGTCCCATGACGGTATTCTCATTGATGGTAAAGAGGCTGAAGACCCGCGGGATCAGATCCTCTTATACAACTATGTCCATTTTGGTGGCGGTGAGGAACCGGAACAGGACTGGATAGGCATGGAATCTCTTCCCAATTCGATTTCCAAGGTCCGCACTCTCAGGGTATATTGTGAAGAACGCATCGCCAGCCATTTTACTGATAAGACAGATCTTCTTATAGAAGCGGCACCTGGTCTTGGCGCAGTACGTCAGGAAAATCCAGAGCAGAGTTGCAGTGCTGCTTTTTTCGTTCCTGCTCTTCCCAGGTTGCCACTCTTTGTCCTGTTTTGGGATGAGGACAAGGAGGATGGGTTTCCTCCAAAAGTTAAAGTCCTCTTTGATCGCAGGGTGAATGATTTCTTAGATATTGAGTCCTTGGTTTTTGTTTGTGAGCGAATGGCCGAGCGTTGGGTGGAATTATAAATGAAACCAGAACTTTCAAAGCTTATAGAGCGGATTGGTGGCAGGAAAATACTTGTGGTTGGCGATATCATCGTGGATCATTTTATCTGGGGAACGGTTAGCCGTATTTCACCGGAGGCACCAGTACCTGTAGTGAATGTAACCAAAGAAGAATTTCTTCTTGGCGGTGGGGCAAATGTCCTCCATAATATTTATTCCTTAGGTGGAACAGCAGTTCTCTGTGGCATAATCGGTGATGATGATATGGGTAGGCGTCTTCAGGGTCTTCTCCAGATGCTCGGTGCTCCAACCGATGGTCTTGTGAAGGGGAAACGTCCCACCACAGTAAAGACACGGGTAGTGGCCCAGGGACAGCAGGTTGTTCGTTTTGACAGGGAATATACCAGAGCTCCCTCTGAAGCTACCATTGCCTCAATGACAGCTTTTCTTGATCATAATTTGTCAGATTTTGATGCTATTATTGTTTCTGATTACTACAAGGGTGTTATTGGAAAGCCTTTAATGAAGATGCTTCTTGCTCGTGTAGCTCGGGTCGAAGAGGAGAGTGGTAAGAAAATTCCGGTGGTTGTTGATCCTAAACCGAGCGATCCTGAACGGTTTTATGGCGCATCCCTCATTACTCCAAATCATATGGAAGCTGAGAAGATGTCTGGTATAACCATTGGAAGTGTTGAAGAACTTCGGATCGCTGCAGATATGCTCCTTAAAAAATCCGGATGTGAAGCAGTGCTGGTTACCCGTGGGGAATCGGGAATGGCACTCCTTGAAAAGGGCAAGGAACTGGTTTCCATCCCCACCACCGCTCAGGCAGTATTTGATGTGACTGGGGCAGGAGATACGGTGATTGCGGCTCTTGCTCTTGGGCTTGCAGCAAAGGCAAGCTATGCAGAAGCTGCATCTCTTGCAAATATTGCGGCGGGTGTTGTGGTCGGGAAGATCGGGACAGCCACCGTGGACAGGGAAGAGCTTCTAGCGGTGCTTCACGGAGACAAGACAGTTGAAACAGCCTTCAGCAGTTGTTGAATGTCTTTAAAAAAAATCGATATCCATGTTTTATAAACCTGTTTGTCACTGATAAAGGAAGAGAAAATGTCCAGTAAGAGTATGACCGGATTCGGTCGTGGTGAGGCGGAGGCCGGAGGACGGCAGTGGGTTGCAGAGATTCGTTGCGTCAATCATCGTCATCTTGATCTGAAAATTAAACTCCCAAGAGGGTATGCAGGTCTTGAAGAGCAGGCACGGAAAATAGTTGCCGGCACCCTGCAGCGTGGTCGGGTCGATGTCTTGCTCAGCGTCAGCGGCGATTTTTCTGATCTGCATAAGATAGAAGTTAATAGTCACCTTGCAGCAACCTATAGCGAAGCTTTAATGGATCTTGGCAAATCTCTTGGGCTGGATAATAATACGACCCTTTCCCAGCTTGCCTCCTATCCCGATGTCATGGTTTTACAACAAAAGGAAGATGATCTTGAAGCTGTTTGGCCTGTTATGGGGGCCGCCCTGCGGCGTGCTGTTGAAGCCTGCGATACGATGCGTACTCGTGAAGGTGAAGCAATGGCAAAGGATCTCCATGAACGTCTGGAAAATTTTGCCTCCGTTGTTCAGCAAATCGGCAACTCCATTCCCGAGCTTTTGGAGCGTAGGGAACAAAGCCTGAATGAACGGCTGCAGAAATTGCTCGATAGAGTTCAGCTCGATCCTCAGCGTTTGGCTCAGGAAGTCGCTATTCTTGCTGATAAAACCGATGTTACCGAGGAGATTGTACGTCTCGATAGTCATATAGCTCAGTTCCGGGATTTCCTTGATTCCAATGAGGCAACGGGAAGGAAAATCGATTTTCTTCTCCAGGAATTTCTACGTGAGGTCAACACAATGGCCTCTAAAATTAATGATGCTGATATTGCTCATCTCACCGTTAATCTCAAGGCAGAACTCGAGAAGATGAGAGAACAGGTACAAAATCTCGAATAAAAAGAGGCCACAACATGCAACTTATTAATGTCGGCTTTGGTAATACGGTGATGATTGAGCGTATCATTGCTGTAATTAATACTGGTTCATCCCCCGCCAGAAAGCTTAAGGAACTGGCCAGAGAGGCTGGGCAACTGGTTGATGTTACTGAAGGGCGGCGAACGCGCTCATTACTGGTAATGGATTCTAATCATGTTATCCTTTCCTCTATCCAGCCAGATACCATTAACCAGCGTTTAGCGGCGCTCCAGCCAGGGCCTCATTTAAGTGAGGCAGTAAAAGGGATAGGAGAGTGAGCAAGATGATACAATCGGGACAGCTTTTTATACTTTCCGCACCATCCGGAGCAGGAAAAACAACTCTTTTAAAAAAAGTGATGCAGGAGGTTGTAAAACTGGCATTTTCTGTTTCCCATACTACCCGTTCTCCACGCAGGGGGGAAACAGATGGTGTGGATTATCATTTTGTTTCAGTGGATGAATTTAAGGCCATGCGGGATCAGAATCTTTTTCTGGAATGGGCTGAAGTACACGGGAATTTCTACGGGACCAGTCGTCCGGCGGTGGAAAAGCAATTAACACAGGGTATTGATATTATACTTGATATCGATGTTCAGGGCGCTGCAATCATCGCTGCTGATAAAAGTGTCCATGCGGTCTCGGTCTTTGTGGCTCCTCCTTCTCTCGATGAGCTTGAACGTCGTCTTCGAGGCCGTGGAACGGATAACGAGGAAACGATTATGGTACGCCTTGGTAACGCTGCAAAAGAGATGAGTTGTGCCGACGACTACGAGTATCTGGTGATTAATGATGACATTGAAGAGGCTGCTGCTACTCTGCAGGCAGTGCTTATTGCTGAAAGGAGTCGCGGACATCGACTTCCCTCGGGTGATGCAATCAATTTAGATGGTGGCAAATGAAAAGCAACAGCAATTATCCTAAGGGAAATGAACGAAAAATTCGCTTGAGTGAAGATCTGCTCTGGGGAATTCACCCCGTTTTTGAGGCCCTGGAGCAGGAAGTGGAGCGAATCAGTGAGATCTTTATTGTCAAGGATCGCAAGGGTGGCAAGCGTGAAGAGATCATTGAGAAGGCCCGAGCGGCAGGTGTAAAAATTCACTTTATGGATTCCTTACGTCTTGTAGGGGAAGATGCTGCGCAGGTTCGGCATCAGGGTGTGGTGGCTAAGATGTCACAGACTTCTCTGATGCCCTTTGAAGATCTCCTTGAGAAATTTCAGGAAATGGTGAACCAGGGATTGAATCCCAGAATTGTCGCCCTCGACACCCTGCAGGATCCGCATAATATTGGGGCAATTATTCGATCTGCCCATGCCTCGGGTGTTGATGGCATTATTGCCACCCGTGAACGGTCGGCTCCCATCGGTGGAACTGCTGCAAAATCGGCAGCCGGTGCCATGTCCCATATTGATATCTGCCAGGTAACCAATCTTGCCCAGTCATTGCAGGCTCTAAAAGATGTCGGAGCCTGGGTCTTTGGTGCCATCAAAGATGCAGAAGCACAATCGCTTTACCAGTCAGATCTGGTTCTTCCTGCCTGCATTGTGATAGGGAGTGAAGGCTCCGGAATCCGGCCATTGGTTCGTAAACAATGCGATGTGCTGCTTTCCATTCCCATGGAAGGGAGCCTGGATTCCCTTAACAGTTCAGTTGCTGCAGGGGTTATTATGTTTGAAATGCTGCGTCAGCGCCAGGCATCTTCCTGATTTTTTGTTTTTTGTCCGCCTTCTATTCTCTCATTCGGTTATATTAGACAGGGCCATTTTTGTGGCCCTGCATCTTGGCTACTACATTTTCCAAATTTGTCGTATCGCTGTCTGTAAAGGTGATATAGCGCGGTTTGAGAAGATGTCCATTGCTAACGTTTTTCTGGGTACAGGACTTTAATATCAGAATAACACGGAACTCTGCAAATGCAGTCTGCATTGTCAGCAGGTTTTGCAGTTCTCTGTCCGTGGCTGCAAATAGTATCATCACGTCGCCGTTACGGAGATTCAAGCTGAGGTTACTGTTGAGTCGTGTTCCTGCTGGCAGGACAGTCAAAGACGTCAGAGGGGGGCTGCTGAGAAGTAATTCAGCGTACTGTTCAGCAGCGATGGATTTTTCACTGGCATAGAAAAAAAGATTCATAACAGAGCTCTCTGGTCACTTTTTATGGGTAAATTCAAGTCTGTTCCAGGTATATAGCAACTGTTGTGCCAGGGAGTATGAAAAAAAACATAGGATATATACATCGGTGAATCAGTGTCATAAGGTTAGGGGTGCGCTTGGACACCTTGGCGTTTTTGTCTACAAAAATAGAATCTGTCTACTTTTATGGACTGGGGGTGATGTCGTGCTTGTCCAGGAGTTGGTATATTCTTGCTCTGGAAAGACTGGATACTTTGCATGCTTCCTGAATATTGTCGTCACAGAGTTTCATGAGGTCCTGGATATAATTCCGTTCCGCCTGGTCTTTGAATGCTTTCCATGGGAGCAGGGAAGGGGAAGAGCTATTCGTCCCGGTTACATTGCCCTGAACATTTGCCCGGGCCAGTATGACACGCAGATCCCGGGGCAGATGGATGGCGTAAAGTGTAGGGGCAGCAGTGTTTTCTGCAAATATCTGTTCCACCACCTGGGAGAGTTCCCGGACATTTCCGGGCCAGTTGTGGCTTTCCAGAGCTTCGATAAGGTCTGGGGCGATGCCCTTTGTCTCCTGATTATAGCGTTCACACAGTCTACCAAGAAAATAAATAACCAGTTCCCGGATATCACCAAGCCGTTCCTGAAGTGGGGGGAGAGTAATCTTAAGTGCCTGGAGACGAAACAGCAAGTCAGAGCGAAAGCCTCCCTCTTTTACCATTTCTGATAAATCACGATTGGTAGCAGCAACCAGCCTGAAGTCTGAGTGGAGTTCCTTGTTACCACCAACAGGACGGAATGTCCGTTCCTGTAGAACCCGCAGGAAGTTTTTTTGTATGGCAAGTGGTAATTCGCCAACCTCATCAAGAAAGAGCGTT
Organism: uncultured Desulfocapsa sp.; assembly: GCA_964538055.1. GTDB lineage: Bacteria > Desulfobacterota > Desulfobulbia > Desulfobulbales > Desulfocapsaceae > Desulfocapsa. The sequence goes on from CAZIDU010000018.1 coordinate 36,943, forward strand.
CCTTTGTGGGCATGCTGGATGAGTCCTTCCTGGGGCTTGTCTGCACCCGTAAAGGCACCTTTTACGTGACCAAAGAGAGTGCTTTCAATAAGTGTATCCGGAAGTGAGGCACAGTCCACTACAACAAAAGGATGTGATGCTCTGTCACTGTTTTCATGCAAAGCCTGAGCAAAGAGCTCTTTACCCGTGCCCGTTGCACCGTTGAACAGTACGGTGATGTCGCTGGCTGCTGCGGTGGCGAGTTGGTCCAGGGAGTGACTCAGTTTTTTTGAGTCACCAATAATGGTACCCCGTTTTAAGGCAACCGGTACTACTGTAATGCGTTGTTTCTCTTTGCGGAACTGAATAGCTCTTGTGAGGTGCAAGGGGAGGTCACGGATAACATGGGGCTTTTCAATATACCCCCAGGCACCGCCCAAGATTGCCTGCTCGGCACCATCTGCGGCTCCGTGTCCGGTAACAATTATAACCTCTGGGTAGGAGGGGCTTGTTTTGAATTTAGATAGATATTCAAGTCCGTTACCATCGGGCATCTGTACATCGAGGAGAATGATGTCCCAGCCACCTTCTCCTGCAAGGAGAACTCCCTGCTCCAGGGTATTTGCAGAGCTTGTTTCATAGCCTTTTCGTTTCAGCTGCTCGACCAGCATGGAACAGAGGATCAAATCATCATCAACGATTAATATTTTTGCCATGGTGTCAGGTTCTTCAGGTTGTGTTTTTGTTTGCATTTAGATATGTACGTAGTGTTTTTGCAAGAGTGCTTGGTTTGACTGGTTTTTCAAGAAAAGAACAAAAACCATATTCTTCAACCTTCTCCAGAGCAATAGATCCATTATTTCCCGAACAGAGAATGACCGGAAAATCCGGACGTATCGTCAGGATAATCGCTGTCAGTGCCCTTCCATCCATCTTTGGCATGGTCAGGTCTGTTAGTAATATGTCGTAGTCATAGGGGGCTTTGCGGAAGGATTCCAGTGCATCGAAGCTGCTTGAAAATGTTGAAACCTTATAGCCAAGTCTTGAGAGCAGTCGTTGGCGGAGCAGTAGAATACTTGGTTCGTCGTCCACCACCAATATATGTTCATTCCCGCCATCCATTATCTCTTCTTCGTTTACTACATCAGGTTTGCAATCTGCGTCTGCAACGGGAAGAAAAATTGAGAATGTTGTGCCTGTTTTTAGCTCACTTTCCACTGTTATGTTTCCATTGTGACTTTTTACGATACCATGAACAACAGCCAGCCCTAATCCTGTTCCTTCACCTATTTCCTTGGTAGTAAAAAAAGGATCGAAAATTCGTACAAGATCCTCTTCTGCAATACCGTTGCCGCTATCTTTGACAGTCAGCAATACGTAATTGCCGGGTTTCAGGTTACAGGAGGTACTTATGGCACCATCACTGAGTTTTAGTTGTGATAAGTTGATGGTGAGATCTCCGCCCAGTGCAAGCATGGCCTGCCTGGCATTGGTGCAGAGGTTTATTAAAATCTGATGAATCTGGGTGGGGTCTGCCATCACCGGTGGGCATTCCAAATCAATATTTCCTTTGATTATTATTGAGGCGGGTAGAGATGCACGAAGCATTTTGATCGCCTCTTTTATTATGAATTGTATCTGTACTGGAATAAATCCCTGTTCCTGATGACGACTGAAGAGAAGAATCTGTTTAATAAGATTTACTGCCCGGTCACCCGATTGAAGGACTTGGCAAAGATCCTGGTAGGGTTGGCTATCTCCGGGCAGATCTTCCATGGCCATTCTGGTATATCCGAGCATGGCTCCGAGGATATTGTTGAAATCATGGGCGATACCGCCGGCTAATGTGCCGATGGCCTCCATCTTAACAGCATGTCGCAGCTGCCCTTCGAGTTCAAGTTCACGGGAAATGTCGTGTTTAACCGCAACAAAGTTGATTATTTGACCACTGTCATCTTTAACCGGTGTTATTGTTGTCTCTTCAGTAAAGAGTTTACCGGCATTGTTTTTATTGATAAATCTTCCATGCCATACCTTACCACTGTTGATGGTCGCCCATAGGTCCTCGTAGAAGGATGGCAGATGTACGCCACTTTGCAGGACGCTTGGGTTAAGACCTATTGCGATTTCTTTCGTGTAGCCAGTGAGTTTTTCAAAAGCAGGATTTACGTATTGAATAAGACCATTTGTATCTGTGATAACAATAACATCAACTGCCTGGTCAATGGCTGTTGCCAATCTTTTATTTGCCGCTTCTACTTCTATCCTCTCTGTTATGTCCTGTACAGTGCCAAGAGAGCGTATGGGCGTATTGTTTTTGTTGTATGTAGTGATACTGCGTTCATGGACATGTTTGATCGTACCATCGTTGAGCAATATCCGGTGGGTGATTTCATAGAGTTCCCTGTTGTCCACAGCTTTTTGGTAGCTATGTCGGACTATTTCCTGATCTTCCGGATGGATGAGTTGAAGAAATTTATGGACAGTGGGCTTGAATTGGACGGGATCAATATTAAAGATTCGATAGACCTCATCGGACCAGTGGAGCCTGTTTTTAATAAGGTCATGTTCCCAATGACCTGTTTTCGCCAGTTTTTCAGCCTCTTTGAGATCAGCTTCATTTTTCTTTAATTCTGAAATTGCTGAAGCGTGTAGTCGGGCGTTGTACTGTGCCTGGCGCCTTGCCTCAAGGATAGGAGCAATATTGGCGCAGACGTCTTCAAGTAGCAGTCCATCCTCAGTGGAGTAGGGTTCTTCCTTGTTACCGAGAAAGAGTAGTGCTATCGTTTTTTCCTGATATTGAACCGGTACCACCAGCCCATTATGTAGGGTCGTCTGGTCCAGAGGGGAGATGAATTGGCTGTTCTGGATACAGTGTTTTCCTGTTTGTAAGGCTTTACCTAAAATGTTATCGGTATTTTCTGTACCTCTGATAATCTTTTTAAGAGCAATGTTGTCCCATTGCTGTCGATAATTATTCAGATCCGTGGTGACCAGTTGTTCTTTATTGTTAAGGTATCCCCACAATCCATAGCTGCTGCTTAGGCTCATGGCGACTAATCGCAGAACTTGTTGGTAAACCGCATCGCCAGTTATTGTTAGAAACTGCGTGATGATATTATTTTGAAGAGTGAGCTTTTCCCTGGATTGTCTCAGATTTTCTTCAAGGTGCTTTTTTTGGGTGATATCGTGATATATAACTACTATTTCGCCTGATTCGAGTCGGAAGACATAGTTGTCTCTGAATTGTTTTAAATGGTTGTTCTGGTATTGGCCAACTGGGCAGTGTTCCGGTACACCAGTTGTGTGTACTCGTTGCAGTGATTGTATCAGTTTTGTATTGAGGATATTTGGAGGGAGGTCCGAGATATTTTTGTTTATATATTTCTGCCTAGCAATCTGGTCGATCTCTTCACCTTTGGAATTGATGTCCACAAGTATGAAATCATGCCCGTTGTCAATTGGACGATACACGCTCCCACCTCTATTCATATTGTCAAAAAGTGAGTGATATCGTACTTCGTCCTGTCGAGTTATTTCTTGATAATGGTATTGCCGGGCCGCAAAACGGTATATAAGGATCAGGAGCAGGCAATAGCTCAGCAGGAGAAAAAGTATGTCTTGCATGAAATAAACAGAAAAAAATCCGGAGGAGTGGTTGGTTTGCTTAAACCAGGAAAACAGAAGCAGGCTGGAGCTGACAACGGTTAGGTAAATAAGGACAATCTTGATAGCAGTTTTTGCTGCACTGGGATCCTTAAATGATATCATGATAATTATTACTCAAATTTCTGACTTGTGGTAATTAGTTGATTTGTTAAATGATACTTAGGCATTTTATTAAACAGATCAGGCTGAAGTCGTTAAGGCTGAAGACTGAAGGTAAAGAAAGTAAGTAACTTCACCATGCTATTGAACGGCACAATATTTATCCGGAATCGGGGGACACGATCCCAATTCAAAAGACAAAGACGAATTGGGTCATGTCCCCAGTTTCCTAGCAGCGTATTCGTTATGCAATTCCGACTCAAAGTCAATTTCGGTGAATAGTTACGAAAGAAAAAGTATTATTTATTTTTATCCTTTATCCTAACTGCCTGTAATGAAGCTTGCTTTGTCCTATAAGTATTTTATTGTCAGCATGTTGCGGCAATCCGGATGCTTGAATTATTAAAAAGAAGGTGAGTTGTTGGAAAGGGTACGTCTGTTTGTCGAATATCTCATGTTTGAATCCTACGCCTTGAACTGTACGAAAGTCAAGTGTCACCATCAAAAGTGATATGAATTTGGTATGTTGTTTGAGTACCTTATTCCTGAACTCCGGTTACTCTGTTCAGTACCCCCTGCGGGGTGTAAAAAAAAAGAGATAAGCGTAGACTTCGAAATAATCATGCATTTCTTTCGTTATTACGACAAGGTATACAGGCTAAAGGTGTTTAGACTTAAGGAAAGGCCGCGTTACACGTGGCCTTCAGCCTCGAAACCTGGGTTGCGGGCAGAGCCCGCTGTAGTTTTTTTTTCCATAGATGTGGTTTGCCAAAAATAGGATATTGAGGTAGCGCTGAAAACGTTTGGCTTTTTGTGCAGATGTATGGATAATCATGAGACGTCGATTCTTTCCCGATCTTGACCCTTGTTGTCGGTGCTCGACATTTTTGTCGACAAAACCGGGATTGTCGAAACCTGTTTGGAGAAGGAAAAGAGCAGTATGGGGAATAGGCTGCTTTTATTGTGTTTTTACATCAGCCTTCAATGTGGCATATTTCTGGCAAGTTAAGAAAAATCGCATTTTAGGCAGTCTTTACTAGATCTATAGCATCCATTTTTTCTTCAAAGGAGTTCTTCTGTGAACATCAGAAAAATCACATCCATGACCATGTTTATTTCCTTTTTGCTCCTGGTCCTCACCTCAGTTATTCTCTACATTGTTCCTCAGGGGCGAGTTGCCTATTGGGCTGACTGGCATTTATGGGGGCTTACCAAGGGTGAGTGGGGAAATCTTCATATAAATCTCGGTTTTCTATTCCTCTTTGCCGGGCTTCTCCACATGTATTACAACTGGGCCCCCATCAAAGCCTATATGAAAAATAAATCACGGGAGCTGAAAGTTTTTACTCCTTCCTTTAATGTCGCCCTGCTCCTCACCCTGATCGTAGGAGTCGGGACTTATTTTGAGGTTCCGCCAATGAGCACGGTACTCAATTTGGGCGAATCTATTAAAGACACGGCTGCGGAAAAATATGGAGAACCCCCATATGGCCATGCGGAGCTGTCCTCTTTGAAGCTTTTTACCAAGAAGCAGAATCTGGATCTTGATGTGGCCATGGAGCTTCTGGCTAAGGCAAATATGCAGGTTAAGGATAGTCAAGACACGCTTGAAACAATTGCTTCCGTTAATAAGATAAGTCCTCAGGACGTGTATGCGATTATAAAACCTGCTGTGGTGGCGAAGGCGATTGCAGGGACATTGAGCTTTCCTGACACGCCAATGTCAGGATTTGGCAACAAGACTCTTGCTGCTTTGTGTGGCGAGTATGGTCTTATGTTTCAGGTTATTCGCAGAGAGCTTAAGCAAAAAGGAGTGGAGGTCGATATCGAAATGACCATCAAAGAAATTGCTGCAGCCAATGATAAAGACCCCATGGCAATTTTTGAAGTTCTTCATGAGATCATTAATGAAAAGAAGGATAACTAAAAGCATGATTGCCATTAAGGCAATCGTACTTCTGATGGCTCTACTTACTGGAGCAGGTTCCGTCTGTGCTCGGGAGTTTCTTATTGGAAAGGTCCTGAGTATGGATGGAAACAAGATGGAGATTACCTTGGCTCCGTTTTCTTCGGAAAGAGCCATTGAGTCACCGTCCGATCAAAACCCAGTCCTGGTGCAAATCGCAGAAGTGAACAATTTGCAGGACCCTATTGGAAAGGAAGGCCTGCCACCATGTGTAGTTGTGGGAGATACGATTCGCCTTTGGGGACAACAAACGGAAACTGACTCTCATATCTTTATAGCCACTGATATACGAGGATGCAGAGGAGGAGGCTGTTCTTCTGATCCTACGGGTGTACGTGCAAGGTTATTGCGAGGAAGAGCATCCAGCCAATCATTTGTTCAACAGGATGATGGTGACTCAGAAGGCGCTGGTTTTGACGGTAGCCCAAGGGGTGGTGCTGCTGGTAACGGCAATGGTGGTAATGGCGGCAGCGGCGGTGACGGCAATGGTGGCGGCGGAGGCGGAGGCGGTGGCGGTGGTGGAGGCGGTGGTGGTGGGGGCGGTGGCAGATGAAGCTCTATCCAAGCTGGCGAACAAACTTGTCTTTTTTTGCGTTGATTATAGTACTGGTCGGCGGATATTTCTTTAGACAAACGCAACAGGCATCCCGTGAACTCCAGAAACATGCTCAGGATCACTCTGAAATCCTTGCAGCAGTTGTTGAAGTAAATCTACGAAATACCTTACTCTCCCAAAGGAGTCTGGAGGAAACAGTTGCCGCCTCCCTTGAAAACAGTGCTCGCTTTCTCCATTATCTTGATCTCATTGAACCGTTTTCAAGTGCAGAGCTCACAGCTTTTGCCCTGGAATCCGGCCTTGTTGGAGTGAAAATTATTCAGGCCGAGAGTGCTACGGCCGTCACTGGTCCATCGGGCTGGCTGCCTGAGAGAGCGTGCGGGGAGTCAATTGGACTAGAACGGCTCGAGAATGAACAGTTATATCTGTTTTCCTATCTCCCGGCTGCTGACCCCAAAAGTATACTCCAAGGGGACTGCGTGTTGGTCGGTTTTTCTTCGCAGGCAATAGATGCAACTCTTGATACGATTTCAGTTGAACGGCTTTTAGGTATGCTCAAGGGTCTGTATGATATTGCCTATGTAAGGTTTGAGGCTGGCTCTGATGTTCAGGCAGTGCCGGAGAAAGGTGTTCTGGAGACAGCTATTGCAATTGGAGACAAGCAGCTTATCGTTGCCTTGAAAACAGACCGCTTTGGAAAACGGCGCAGGCAGATGCACAAAGAATTTATTATTTTCATCAGTTTTTTGATTCTTTTTGGTACATTTTCTTCCTGGTTGCTCTATCGGATTCAGCGGCAACGGTTGCAGCAGGCCCGTGAGTTTGAACAGAAAATGGCTCGTCAGCATGAAGATGCTGCACTAGGAAGGGCAGCTGCTACCCTTACCCATGAACTTCGTAATCCGTTGAATGCAATTGGGATGGGGTTGCAACGCCTTCAGATAGAGGCTGCTGATCTGGCCCCGGACCATAACAAGTTGCTTCAAAGTATGCGTAGTGCCGTGGATCGATCAAATACTATTATCACAAGATTAAAGGATTCCATCCATTCCTTTGACGTGACTAGTGAGAAAAATAATCTGGGAGGACTTGTGACTCAGGTCCTGACACTCTATCAGACACAGTGTGATGGGCAACAGATTGATGTGGAATTTAGCTGCGATGGGGATATTTTTGTTCTCGGTGATAAGGTTCTTCTTGGGCAGCTGTTTGAGAATCTTGTCAAAAACGGTGTGGAAGCACAACCCAATGGTGGCTTTTTAAATATTTTTCTGCGTCATCATGATCAAAAAGGAATGTGTCAGGTGGAGATTGTCAATGGTGGTTTTTTCCTGTCCCCTGAAAAGAGTAAACTTCTTTTTGAACCCTATTTTACCAGTAAAAGCAAAGGTACTGGCCTTGGTCTTGTTATTAGCAAAAAGATTGTTCAGGCCCATAAGGGGCAGCTTGATTGGGAGGCTGATTATACAAAGGAGAGTATTCGATTCGTGATCAGACTACCGACGGCATAGTTAGGTGATGTTTTTTTTACCTTCAGTCTTCAGCCTAAACACCTTTAGCCTGATATGGATGATGGGGAGTGTAAATATACTGCTTGAAAACAATCAGTTATCATAAATAAAAAAATGAGTTCCTATGCTAATACTAATAGTTGATGATGAAGAGACCCAGCGGGAAATGCTGCAGGGCTTTCTTGAAAAACAGGGTTTTAAAGTGTTGACTGCCGCGGGCGGCAATGAGGCAATGCATATTTTTGAATCTGCTCCCGTGGAACTTGTGCTCATGGATCACCGTATGGATGACATGAATGGAGATGAGGTTTTTGAAAAAATGAGAGCTGCTTCTCCGCTGGTGAGGGCAATCATGATCACTGCCTATGGCGAAGTGTCAACTGCTGTAAAAGTCATGCAGCTGGGTGCCGATGATTTTATGGAGAAACCTGTTGATTTAATAGATCTTCTCGAAAAAATTCGTAGAATTGAACAGAGTCTTCTGGTGGAGAGGGAGTCCGAAGAGGTAACGGATACTCTTGAGCGTAATGAACTGCCCATATCAATCATCGGTTCAAGCAAACCCATGCAGGAGCTGCTGTCTCTGGTTTACAGGATTGCCCCGACGGAATGGGCAGCTTTGATCCACGGTGAGACCGGTACGGGAAAGGAACTGGTGGCAAGACTTATCCACATGATGGGGCCTCGCAAGGATGGCCCGTTTGTTGAGGTAAATTGTGCAGCAATCCCCGAAAATCTGTTTGAGTCAGAACTCTTTGGCCATGAAAAAGGGGCATTTACCGGAGCCGCTTCACAACGTCGTGGCCGCTTCGAACTTGCAAGTGGTGGAACACTTTTTCTCGACGAGGTGGGAGAGTTGCCCCTTCATCTTCAGGCAAAACTCTTACGTGCACTGCAGGAAAAGAAGGTGAGTCGCGTTGGTTCCGAAAAAGAGATTGAAGTTGATGCTAGAGTTCTTACGGCCACTAATAAAGACCTGCAACAGATGGTGAGCGAGGGTAGTTTTCGTGAAGATCTATTTTTTCGTCTTAATGTGCTGGAGCTGATTGTTCCACCTCTTAGAGAACGTCGGGATGACATTGTGGAACTCACAGAATATTTTCTGAAAAAATACGCTGTATCCGATTTGAGCTTTGGGCCTGCTGCCATAGCCCAGCTGGTGAAGTACACATTTCCCGGAAATGTACGTGAGCTTGAACATCTGATCCAGCGTCTGGTGACCCTTGTCCGAGGTTCCAGGATTGAAGTTACAGATCTTCCAACGACGATCCGGGAAAACCAGAATAAGGGCGGAATGCTCAGCGAGCGCTTGGCCGAGGTCGAAAAGGATATGATGATAACAGCACTTGAGGAACACCACTGGGTTCAGACCAAGGCTGCGGATTCTCTAGGGATCAGCGAACGTGTGCTGCGTTATAAGATGAACAAGGCAGGGATTAAAAAATAGTCCCTATTGATTTGATGTGACTATTTGCGAAAGCGGGCTCTGCCCGCAACTCAGGTTTTGAGGCCGAAGGTACAGAAGGCTGAAGGTCTTGTGTAATAGTGTCTTTCCTTCAGCCTGAAATTCTTCATCCTTTCTACCTTCTCGTAATAACGAAAGAAATTAAATATTATTTCGAAGTCTACGCTTATCTCGTGTTTTTTACACCCCTCACGGGGATCCTGAACTGAGTAACCGGACTTCAGGAATAAGGAACCTACAGGTGTTTAAGAGTTCCCCGCCTTATAGTAGGATTATCCGGTTGAGCAAATCCTGCTATCTTGATTTCTCCGCAAGTTTTGCCTGCAGGAGATCACCAAAGGTACCAAGGGTTGAGGATTGTTTTTTATTACTCTTTTGAAAACTCTTTACCAGTGTATCTTCGGATCTTTGATCATCTTCAGGACTGACGTAGTCGGAGGGGGCAAGGCTGATACGTTTTTCTACGGTATCAACACTTTCTACCTGTACTTCAATTTCCTGGCCTTCCTCAAGGACTTCGCGTGGATGGTTGATACGTCGTCCTTTGCCAAGTTTGGAGATATGAATCAGTCCATCCACTCCTTCTGAGAGTGTGACAAAAGCGCCAAACTGGGTAAGACGAACCACTTTCCCGGTGATGATCTGTCCACCACTCAGTTTTGCAGCAGCCTCTTCCCAGGGGTCTTCCAGGGTTTCTTTGATGCTGAGAGTGATGCGGTTATTGTCCCAGTCCAGTTTTTTGACAACTACGCTGATTTTTTGATCCACTGCGTAAAAATCATTGATGTTCTCAATCCTGCTCCAGCCAATCTCTGAGATCGGAACCAGACCATCCACCCCACCAATATCCACAAAGGCACCAAAGTCACGGATGGAGGTAATTACTCCCTGCAGAGTATCTCCTTCTGCTAGGGTTTCCTGCAACGCTTCACGGAGTTTTTCCCGTTCCAGTTCAAGGATGGCACGGGCTGAGACTACAATGTTTCTGCCATTCTCTTCAAAACGGGTGATAAGAAAGCTCATCCGCTTGTCGATATATTCGGCTGCTGCATCGTCAACGCGACGTAATCCCATTTGGGAATAGGGGCAAAAGGCGCGGATGGAACCACCAAGGGTGATATCAAAACCACCCTTAATCTCTTCCTTAACCACTCCTTCAACGGGGATACCGCTGCGACACGCTTCTTCAAGGTGTTCTGTATTCTTTCCGGAGCCAATACTGATAGTGAAGAGCTGGGCTCCTCCTTTGGCTTTTAAGAAGTAAACTTCGAGCTTGTCACCAATAGCTGGTCTATTCTCTTCGTCGCCGCTTAGTATTTCCGAGGCATCCAGTATACCTTCACTTTTACCGCCAGTGTCGAGAAAAACGGATTCTCCACCTATCCCTACAATGGTGGCGGTGATTTTTTGTCCGGGTTTCAGACGGCGGACGGGTTTGGATTCGCTTTCCTGAAAGAGTTCTGCAAAACTGGCACTATCTTCTGACATATTGTTGACCTGTGAGTTGAGGCTTTGTTTGTGTTGGATCGAAAAAATGTTTCCGCATTGTACTTTTTTCTCAAAAAGAAGGAAAGGGAGAAATCAGCTGGCACCTTCGGTTTTGACTTTAGCCTGGACTGGGTAGTCGTCGCTTTATTCTAAATTCCTCATAGGACGAAGGTGTAACTTTCTTTATCTAAGTAATACCTTGACCTTATACTGGCAGTTATCTCAGACACAGGTATACTATTGGATACAAGATCCACATTGAAAAAAAACAGAAATTGTAGTTTGTCTTTTTATCATGAAGCGTATTGTCAATTTTAATAAGGAAAATCCCGTATCTCGTATCTATCCATCGGAGATCCTGAACTGACATTACTTGTAAAGAAAGAAGAAAAACGACTCGAAAATGCCAAGATCATGGCTCAAGCGTTTACCGACAAAGGATATAGGATAGTGTCCGGAGGAACTGATAATCACCAAGTGCTGATTGACCTGAGTTCTAAAGGAATTTCCAGTAAATCTGCAGAAAACTGCCTCGAATCCGTAGGGATCGTTCTCAACCGGAATGTTGTACCAAAAGATGAGATGAAGCCTGGAAAAGTCAGTGGAATCAGATTGGGGAGTGGGCTGTGTCAGCTCGGGGAATGACAGAGTTACAAGTGCTGAAGGTTGTTGAACTTATGGATGTGGTCATGATGAACCAGACCAGCCCAAAAACTTTAAAAAAGGTTGCCGATGAAGTTCTGCAACTGTGCAATGCATTTCCCGTCAATGGGTCTGCTAAATAACCTTCCGTTGGCTAATGTCTGTTGGTATGGGAGTGTTGCAGAATCATGTTCAGCAAACTGCAAAAAAAACCTCCTGATAATCGCAAGTACTGTACGATTTACAGGAGGCTGTAAGTGGAAGGGGCAATGCCCTTATCACACGCTTGTTATTTAGCAGCTGTAACTTTTGCCGGAGCCTTGTTTACATATTTAAAGAAAACTGGGAAGGCGACAAAGAAGGCTACACAGATCAGATATTCAATACCTTTTATGTGGGTGTAGTAATCAACAAGAGTGTGTAGTGGTTTAACCATTCCGATTGCTACCATATATTGTCCTGCCAACTCACTTACCGACCAGCCTACTGAAGACAGTGCACTTACCAGGGCTGCTCCAACCCAGAGACACATAACTGAACCGGCTACTAATATTATTCTTGATCCTGTTTTTGAATTATTTTCTTTCATGGTGTTATCCTTATTTTTATTTATAGAATTTATTATGTTGTTCTTAGCTTTTAGCCGATTACCGCAGTGATATATCCCTGAACAACATTGAGAGGTCCCATGGAGATCATTGCACTTGCCAAACATGCGGTTCCCCAGAGTCCCACAAGGGCTGCCATGGTCATTCCTAAACCGAGTGCAAACTTGGAAGTTTCGCATGCGGCTTCAATTTGAGTGTTGGTTGTTGTTTGTGTATTTGTAGTCATGGTGTCCTCCGTATAGGTTTGATTTTGTAACCATTTTTTGTTTTCTTACTTTCTGTATAGCATTATCGGTGCCAGTTTATGTTTTTTTTGCATTAAGGAATGATTGTATGCTTCATTGTGCTGATATTGTTAAATATCATGTGAAATGAGTCGCTGGTCTTCACAACTACACTTGTGGGGTGTGAAAGTGTGGCGAGGATCAGACATGTGGCATTTCATGTAAAAGTGTAGTTTAAATCCAACGCAAGTGTTGCAGGTTTTGCGGATAGGTGTGGCAAGGAGCGAATCGGAGAAGTGAGGTTTGTCTTTTTGTACTATTCACCATGCTATTGAACGGCACAATATTTATCCAGAATCGGGGGACACGATCCCAATTCAAAAGACAAAGACG
>CAZIDU010000019.1:0-49182 GCA_964538055.1 uncultured Desulfocapsa sp.
AGGCGTTAATGTCCAAAAAATAATGGGCTATGCACTTATCACTTGAATTCAGGATTGATGATTTCTTGACTTCCTGTGCAAACGATATAGATTGGTCGCTTTTCCAGCACACATACGGAAAAGACGATCCTTTAAGGAGTAAGCATCTTAAAGAAAATATCAAAATTTTTCTGGATACCATCAGGCCAGTGAAACAAAACGACTCACAACTACTCCCTGCCCTCTGCCTGCTGCTGGCCACGTTTCTCTGGGCAAGTTCTTTTATTGCCCTAAAACTTGCCTTTGTTGATTACCATCCCATGGTGGTCATTGCAGGTCGAATGGTGGTTGCATCCCTGGCCTTTTTCCTTCTCTTGCCACGTTTTCGCCATATTCGCATTCGCCATCAGGATTTCAAACTGATGGGAATCATGGCACTCTGTGAACCCTGTTTATACTTTATTTTCGAAGCCCTTGCCCTGAAAAACACATCCGCCTCACAGGCTTCTATGATTACAACCATGCTGCCCTTGCTGGTTGCAGTCGCATCGGGGATTTTCCTTGCCGAAAAATTCTCTCGCCAGAACATAATAGGCTTGGGACTGGCCATGGCTGGCGCTCTCGCTTTGAGCATCGGGGGAGATATCAGTGAACAGGCCCCGGCCCCGCTGCTTGGTAACTTCTATGAATTCCTGGCTATGGTCTGTGCCACGGCTTACACCATAGCCATTAAAAAATTAACCAGTCGCTACTCCCCACTCTTTCTTACAGCGGTACAGGCTTGGGTGGGGGCTCTCTTTTTCCTTCCCATGCTGCTCCTGCCGCAAATTCAAGTACCAGAGAGTTTCCTTCTGGTACCAACAGTGGCCATCCTCTACCTGGGACTTGCTGTCACCATCGTCGCTTACGGCTCATACAACTATGCTCTCTCAGCCATGGATGCTGGAAAGGCCTCCATGTACATAAACCTTATCCCCCTTTTCACCATGCTGCTTGGCTGGTTTTTCTTCAAAGAGTCCTTCAACCTCTTCCAATACTGTGCAGGTTTTGTTATATTTTTCGGAGTGGCCTTGAGTCAGGGATTCTGGTTGAAACGCTAACACAAACGAAACGGTGGACATGAAATGGACAAGTCAACTCGCATAGAGATAGAAAAATGCTTTCTTGATGTATCCCGTGCTGCTGCCAGAAAGAAGCTCTACGCCATGCGTGCGGAACAGGAGGGCAACATTCAGCTGGCAAGACTTTTTCGTGCCATTGCGGTTTCGGAAGAGGCTCAGGCCACTCGCCTTTTGCTCCAGTTACGTGGCCAGACCGGAAACAGCCTCCAAAACTGTAAAAATGCATTCGAGCAAGAGATCCCCGCCCTCAAGGATCAATACGAACATGCCATGGACATAGCTGCAGCAACAGGAGAACGGGCTATGCAGTCCGCTTTTTCACAATCAGCAAAAGTACAGCGTGTTCACCTGAGCCTCAGCAAGAAACTGGAGAGCAACCCCGCAAGCAAAACAGCTTATCACGTCTGCTCATTCTGCGGATTTATCATGGAAAGCCATGCACCAGACAATTGTCCTATCTGCACCGCCCCCGCCAGCCGTTTCAAAAAAGTGTAAAGACTACTCCTTGACCTTCCCATCGAGCACCAGCGCCAACGCTTCTGGTGTATTCACCGGCATTTTACAGGTAAAACCTTCACACACATAGGCCGTTGCCCGACCATCAATTTTCTGAACCGTACGGATAAAAGGAAGCCGCTCTTCCAAAAACTGCTGATTTTTTCCACCACCTGCAAGCAACAGGACAGTATTGGGCAGATATCTGGAATGCACCTCACGGAGAAGCTCTCTGGTATCAGCATCCTCAATGGCACCGGTAATAACGATCTGCCTGGACTTAGCCGTCTGAAAGTCCAAAGCACTGAGCATCAAGGGCATGGCAGGCGAATATGTCGACAGGGTTTCCCCGAAGGATTCAATGCTTTTTGTGGCAAGAGCCGTCCATCGTTTATCTCCAGTTAGGCCTGTAAGGCGCAGCAGATTCATGGCGGCCACGGAATTTCCCGATGGCTCAGCTCCATCATAGGCTGCCTTCATCCTAGTTAGCAATTGGGCCGACCGGGGAGTATCATAGAAGCCACCTGTTTCATCACTGAACTGCTCTATCATTGTTTCAGTGAGTTCTATTGCCGACTGTAAACGTGACGGATCATGGCTTGCCGCGTACAAATCCAATAGGCCCTGGACCAGGAAACTGTAATCATCGAGTCCTGCTGCATAACGCGCCTCACCATCCCGCCAGCGTCGTACAAGTTTTCCATTCACCAGGAGTGTATTGAGAAGAAAATCCGTGGCCCGGTTTGCGGCGCGCAGGTAGCTTTTTTCATCCAGAACCATGGCGGCCCGTGAAAAAGCTGAGATCATCAAACCATTCCAAGCCGTAATTATTTTGTCATCAAGGTGTGGCACTGTACGGGTTTGACGGCGGCTCAATAATTTGCCCCTACCATCCCTAAGAAGCTCCTCAGCCTCATGCTCACTCAGTTTTACTCTTCTGGCTACTTCTGAAAGATCCTTGTCCCGGTAGAGGATATTGCGCCCGGTAAACTCTTTTTGGGGATCATGCAGGGCGTTTCCATCTTTTTCCACTCCATAGTATGCCTTGAAAAGAAGTGCCTGTTTTTCCTCCAATAGCTCATCGATCTCCTCCTCCGTCCACAAATAGAATGCGCCTTCACTGTGCTCCAGGGGATTATAGGGATTCACTGAATCGGCATCCTCTGCTGAATAAAAACCACCC
Source organism: uncultured Desulfocapsa sp. (assembly GCA_964538055.1). Taxonomy (GTDB): domain Bacteria; phylum Desulfobacterota; class Desulfobulbia; order Desulfobulbales; family Desulfocapsaceae; genus Desulfocapsa. The sequence goes on from CAZIDU010000019.1 coordinate 2,779, forward strand.
TCACCATCCTGCATTTCCCTGAGCACATAATCAAGAATCTGAACGACTGTTTCTCTATATGCTCTGTCACCAGTGAGCTGATATGCAGACAGATACGTGAATACCAGTTGACTCTGGTCGTACAGCATCTTCTCAAAATGAGGCACCCGCCATCTCGTATCAACTGAATAGCGATGAAAGCCACCGCCAACCTGATCGTACATGCCACCCGCTACCATTTGATCCAATGTATACAGTGCCATATCACGGGCAGCCTTCTTACCCGTCAACTTGTAGTAGCGAAGAAGAAAATCCATCACAACCGGACGCGGGAATTTAGGTGCCTGGCCAAAACCGCCATATTTCGATTCATAGCTCTCTTTCAACTGAGAAAAGCCCCTATCCAGCCACCCCCTGTCAATGGACCTCCCATCATCCGGGTTCTCCTTTCGTATATGAGTTGTTACCTGTTCAGCTGAAAGGCTTAGACTCACCCTATCGGTTAACCACGCTGTCTTAATGGCCTGCAAAATATCAATAAACCCCGGCCTGCCGTAACCTGCACTGGGCGGGAAATAGGTTCCCGCATAAAATGGTTTAGTATCCGGAAAGAGAAAAAGCGACATGGGCCAGCCACCACTACCAGTCATGGCCTGCGTTGCAGCCATATAGATCTGATCAATATCTGGACGCTCTTCACGATCCACCTTTATGGACACAAAATATTTATTTAAAAAATCTGCTATCTCCTGATCCTCAAAGGATTCATGGGCCATAACATGACACCAGTGACAAGTGGAATAACCGATGGAGAGGAAAATTGGTTTATCCTCAGCCACCGCCCTGGCAAAAGCTTCATCACCCCACGGATACCAGTCAACCGGATTATAGGCATGCTGTAGCAGATATGGGCTCTTTTCATGGATTAGATGATTCGCCTGTTTCGAAAGAGAAACATTATATTTTTCGTTATCATTTTTCATAAAATCGTCCTGTTCCTGTTCTTGCCCTGAAACATACCCGGTGAGCGCAAGAAAGATGGTTATAGAGAATAGAGCTCCTATTTTCACATAAGATATATTTTTCATAACAAATAAGATAGATACAAATGCCAACAAATCAATATAAATTATCATTACCACATCAACCAGGAGTCAATTCATCTAATTATAGGTGTATTTACCTAATTAAAAATTAGGTATTTCCATCAATTGTTCTTTTGGGAAAAAATGATATATTTATAAGAAGAATGATACTTAATGACATTCCTAGACAGAGGGTAGACGTAAGTCAGAACTTTCTATCAAGAAAAAAAACAAATTTATCGGACACATACAACCAAATGGATTGGCTATGGAACAACGAAAATATTTCCGAGCAAAATTAAATAATGCAGAAGTACATATCTCTGATCGGGCAGGATTCTGCATGGCTACCCTTAAGGATTGTTCACGATTCGGAGTTTGTATCACTGATATTCCAAGGAAAATACACACAAAAGATGGTTATTTTCTTGCTATCATTTCAAGTGGCTCCATGAATTTCAAATTAAAGATCAAAGAATGCTGGAGAACAAAAGATGGTCTCTCAACGGAAATCGGTGGAGCCATAGAAGATGCTCACTGGAACTGGACAGAGATGGTGATGACACAGGAGCCGAAAAACGGTGATGTGTGGGCAAGCGCAAGCCAATAAACGGCTACAGAATATTTGAAGGTTTAATCTTCAAGCACAACAGCTACCACCCGCAATAGTAATTTTGATTTCATTTCTCCAGCAGACTCTCAACCTCTTCTGCAGCGCACAATTTCAACCAGATTTTATTACTTCGTGGAAACTCTCTTTTACATACTGTCTTCAATAACTTCCTGACCTTATTCATTTCAAGCACACACTCTTTCCTGACAAAACCACGTTCGAGTACTCGACAGCAAGAACCACGCCGTATAACATATACTGATCTGTCTTTTTTATAGGGTTGCAGCAACAGTCCCTCTCCATCTTTCAATTTGGAAAGACGGGCTACTATTTCCTGAACAATCCGACCCTTATCTATCTGCATACTCACGTTCCCGGTAAACTATTCACACCACACAAAAGCCAAACAACGTCTGTCTTTTTCCACTTTTTTCATTTTGGATACGGAAAAATTTTGTTTCCACGGACCAATGCGATACAATAACCTTATAAACACGTTACACTGTCACGAGTATTCGCCATTAGAGGATTTTATGCAGCAGGGAAAACACCAAAAACAGATCGATCCGATGCTTTCCTTTCACCTGATGAAATTTGCATTTCAGGATTTCCAAAAAAGTGCCTGCAATCTGACCCACCAGGAATATACCCTGGCTTATCAGCATGCCAACGAGGAGATGCTTCTCCATCAGGTAATTCTCACCTCCGATGATGCCTGCTGTGTAGTCATACTCGAAACAACTCTTCGGCAGACATTACTTGGAGTTATAGCTGAATATCCCGATGATGCAGCCTTTTACGCCACCCTTGAAGAAAACAATATGAGTGTGGAAGAGTACAGCATTGCCCTGCACAATGATCTCCGCGTAGAGACCATACTCTCAAGAGTAGCATCCACGGTGCAATCCGTGACACCATCCGAAATCCGCCAATACTTCAACAGAAACACAACTGAATTCGATCGCCCGGAACAACGCAGTGTGAACCATATCCAGATTCGATTTAACCCCTCTTCAGCTTCGGATATTGATTCTGCCTATAAAAAAGTTACCACTATCTACCAGCAAGTAACCAGAGACCCGGAAACATTCCAGAAGGTCGCACGTCTCTTTTCAGACTGCAAAACTGAAAACAATGACGGAAACCTGGGGCAACTTGCAGTCGGCGAACTTTGTCCTGAGCTTGACAAGGTACTCTTCTCCCTCCAGGCTGGAGCAATAAGTCCTATCATAAAGAATTCATACGGATTTAACATCATACAATGCAACAAAATTTATCCTCCCAAAAAGCTAAGCCTCAAGGAAGCCTCTCCAGCGATACTTCCAATTTTGTTTAAAAAAAAACAATTAGAGGCCTGCCGTATATGGTTGCAAAAGCTTATACAACCATGTCAGGAAAGTAAATCTTGACCAGTAAAGAAGCCCAGGCTCCTCCCATTCTCATTCCCAAGCTCCTGTTTCAAACGGAAACACTCAGCGACAAAGACAACGGCTCTTTCCAAACAATGGAACTGGTACGTAAAGATCAGCCCCTTGCTGAACTCTTTCCCTCGTCGGGTACCCCACCCAAAAATCCTACAGAACTGGTTCCCGGTAAACACACCCTGCTCTCCGATGACAAACGATCCCTTCTGGCTGGAACAGATGGCTACCCTCTGCTTGCAAAGAAGACCACCAAGGGAATCGATCTTCTTATGATCACAATACTTCCCCTTCTGTCCATTGCTGAGAATAAGATGTCTGCGACCATCTGCCTCTATCCGCCCGTCAAGAATTGCCCCGAACTCAGCAGGGAGTCTCTCCTAGATATCCTTTCATCTCATGGAGTTAGTTTTGGTATCTCCCCTGAGCACCTGAATAAACTCCTTACCCATTGCAAAGAAAAGCAGTCTCTGGTCAAGGATGAAATTATTGCCAGAGGCCTTCTTCCCCTGAACGGGAAAGATAGCTTTCTCCGCTTTGAAATTGAAGTGGGGCCTCTTCCTGGCACAATTATGGGAAACGGAAAAATTGATTTCCGAGACCGGAAGATGTTCGTAGGAGTTGCTAAAGGACAGATCATTGCAACCCAGGTTCCTCCTACCGATGGGACTCCCGGCTTTACAGTGCTAGGCGATGAAGTTCCTCAAATCCCCGGAAAAAGTCTACCGCTTACAGTTTCCGATGGCGCTGAATTTGATGAAGAAAGCGGCATTATTCGTGCTGTTCACAGTGGTATCCTCTCACTCGTTAACGAGAACTCCATCAAAGTTTGCGCAAAACAAGTTATCCCTGGAAACATTGATTACAGCACCGGCAATATAGAATCTCAGGATGCAGTGGAAATAAATGGGACCATTCTTCCCGGATTCAAGGTAAAAACCCACGGAGACCTGTTGCTTGGCGGCAATGCTCGCTCTGCTAAAATCAAGTGTAAAGGCAATCTGGTCGTAAAGGGAGGCATCCTTGGCAAAAAATGTAAAGTAAAAGTATCGGGAGATGCGGATTTTGGTTTTATGGAAAAGGGACAGCTACGGGTAAAAGGGCGGGTAATTATCCGCAAACAGGCTTATTATGCCAAAATCATGGCCGATGGGGAAATACACTGTACAGATAGTAGTCAAATTATGGCTGGTTTCCTGATGAGTGCTTCAAGCCTTAATCTGGGAAATGTTGGTTCTGCAAACTCTCCCCCTTCGTTGCTTGCAGCCGGTATTGCCCCGGGACGTTATCTGCGCTACCTGAAAATGCGTTCCAATCTCAGGGAGATCGAACAGGAACGTCTCACTTTCCTGCAGCGTTACGGTTTGAAACAAAAAGTCAAACAACGAGAGTTACTGAAAAAAGCCATCGACGTCCTGTATCATGACATGACAAAGTTGAATCTTATTCCCGGAGTGGATGCCAATTCTACGGACAACGGTGCAGAATACCTGCGAACGATTACAATCACGGTGCAGGGAACAATATACAGCGGAACAGAGCTACAGATTGGCAACGCCACAACAACCACAAAATATGACCTCACAAGTGTTCGCTTTGCACTGGACACCCAGAGTAGCACATTTATCGAAACAAACCTATAAGAGCACATTATGTTTATTAAACTCTGGATGAAGCAGGACGTTATCACCATAGACCCGGACACGCCACTTGGTGAAGCTGCTGAACTTATAGCGCAACACAGTTTTCGCCATCTCCCCGTGGTCAAAGACGGGAAACTTGTCGGAATAATTACCCAAAAGGACATCAGCCAGGCCCTGCCTTCCACCATTGACTCTTCTTTCAGTCCCGAAAATATTACCATTGCCAACCAGGCAAAAGTCTCATCATTTATGGCAAGCAGCCCTATCACTGCAGCTCCCATGGATCCACTGGAAAACGTTGCTCTTCTGATGCACAAATTCAAGATTGGTGCTGTTCCAGTGGTGGAAGAAAGTCGGCTCGTTGGAATAATAACCGAGACTGATATTTTTAAGGCCTTTACGGAAATTTCAGGTGTTGGGGAAACCGGTGCGCGTATTGAATTACAGATAAAAAATAATGGTTCTGCCATTTATAAAATCATCGATATCTGCAGACAATCCGATATGGAGCTTAACGCTATCAGTGTCTATAAACATTTCAGCCATGAACACCAGCTTCTTACGATTCGGGTAAGCGGAGAAGAAATGGACCAGCTGATAGACGCACTGTGGGACTCAGGAGCTAAAATAAATCAGATCCTGTCAGACGACAACACAGAAAAAGTAGAACAGGACTAGCTTAACTGCCTAGCTACTGCTGCTCACGCTTGATTTGAGAATTTTTAGAGATAAAGGCTTGATCAACACCTGACACTCACAGTCTATATACGTAATAGATCCTGAATTTAAGATGATACCAATGGCAATATTAGCCAAATGAAATGAAATGAAATGAAATGAAAGGGAATATTGCCCAGTATTATAAGAAAGGTAACTTTAAAATTTCAACTGGTCAGCCCCCCAGAAAAGATCCAATTCTTCCAACTTGTAACGGGTAGGAATGCCAGTTTCTACGTTCCAATCACTCTGGCGGTAATATTCGTCCAGGGCAGTGTAGGGAACTTCAGTTTGGCCATTGGTAGAAAGTTTAGATCTTCGATGTGGTGGCAATATCAAACCGACAACTTCACGAAACAAAAGTACCCACACAGATATAGCGAGGAACCAATTATTACGTGTGTCACACCATACAATTTAAGTTGTAAAGCTAATTTATGATCCTAAATAACTGATGTTAAAAAAGTGCTACTCGCAGGAAGTAAGAGTGCGGTTTTTTTATCGGTGCGGACGCTGAGGTCTGTAATAAGGGCCGCCGTAACGCAGTGGAGGACCATAAAAAACTGGACCAGGAGGGGGATTATACCATAGTGGAAATGGTGTGTAGAACCTTACGCTAACGGGGGGGATGTGAATTCCTACCCTTGGAGGCGGTCCAGGAGGAGGCATGTAGCACCCAACAAGATACGTACCTGCAAAAACAACAATCAGTATTCTGAATAGTATAGTCTTCTTATTCATGTCTTAAAAAGTAATACCTCCTCACCTGAATGGCAAGTTTCATATTAATGTTCAACTTACGCTGCCATAAGTAAACAGAAATCTCTACTTTAATAATGCTGCTTTCTGTAGTGAAAATAGAGATATTATGAGGCAATGTTACTCTGGGCGCGAAACACTCTGGCTAACCTTCTCCCTGAATATACGTAATAAAAAAAGGGTGAGCGAAACTCAACTATCTGAAATGCCAAAATTTAAGAGCAACAGTAGCAAGATAAGTATTAAGGATTCTATGAAACTGTAGACCTTATCACTGGCCATTAATAGCAGAGGATGGAGATAGAAAAAGGCAGAATCAAATGAATGATCCTGCCCTTAGGAGAAGCAAGCTTTTCAGGAGTGAATTACTTTTTCTTTTTACGAAGTCTGGAACCGACGAGAGCAACTAACCCTGTGCCAAAGAGGAGCACTGTTGCTGGTTCTGGGACTGGGTCACCTGTGGTTCTAACTAGTAAACTAGCCCACATTTGGTGACTAAAATCGTTTTCTTGATAGCTGTTGCTATCGATAATGTCGGTGCCTGCGTTGTATAGGAAATGGCCTGCAACAGGGTTACCGTCCATATCGACAGAACCTACGCTTCCAGAGTATGTATGTCCTGCCCAGCCAATCTCAGTGTGAGATCCGTAATAAAATCTTGCAAGTAAATAAGTGTTCCAGGTTACATCATTACCATCATTAACTCCCTAGAAAAGGTCACTCCTGCTGGAAGAATCTGGGCGTACGTCTCTGTAAAATCGGTTAGAAAATTAAATGCTGCAGTGGCTGTACTAATGCGCCATCCGTCGTCTACATCCTTTATATTGCCAGAATAATATGAATCTAATAACGCTGATGTCTGTGCTAATGTCGCATATTCGTAACCATAATACTGCTGACCTCCCTGCAAAAGAGTACTCTCCACCTGATCACGCGAGAGACCATCAGTCGCATCAAACTCCAGCCATTCCAGATTTTCGATTCCTGCGGCCGTTGTAAGTATAGTTGCCTGTGATGTAGAAGCCATCACAATAAAAAATATACCCGCAAGTAATTTTACCCAAAGTCTTTTTTTCATTCCTTCCCCTCCCTATTTTAGAGTTCAACAAATAAAAAAAGCCGAGTCACCTTATCAATTAGGTAACTCGGCTATCTCTAAAGACCCGTAGCTTTCCGTCCCTGCTTTTCAACAGGTTTGGCATTTTCTATTAATGAATACTACTGCCTTAACATGTGGGAAGCGTTCTCGCATCGGTATAAATACCTATTCTTCACATTTTTTATGGCGAATACGCGCGATAAAACAACTTATTACGAGGACAAATGTTGAAGCACCACTTAGTTGCACAAGAGTTGTTCAAATTCCTTATTATCAGTTAGTTAGGGAAATAGTAGTACGAACTCCTGATGAATTACATGAGGGACAGCGTTACAACTGACGATGACATGAATGATTCTGATAAGGAATCAAAGGCAAGCTTAATAATAAAGGAGATACAGAATGTTAAGATGCTTCCTGATTCTTCTCGAAACCGAAATTATATGAGGTTCCATCAACTAAAAAATCAAGGTATTAGGTGAATAAGCAATCTTTATTTGGAAAAGTGTCGAATCAAATGCAAACAACTATTGCTTCAATTGCTGGCGACTCCCGGAAACACCTCCCTGAAGCTGCTTTTGCAGAGCATGCTTTAAACGGTAACGATTCCAATAGATAACTGGTGTTTTACTCACCTTTTGTTTTCCTGCCATCACTGCCTCGGGAAAGAAAAGAAGATCAAGAAGGTGGTGGGTAATGGCACTCTGTCCAAGAAAATGAGTACAGCCTGCGCAGTAACTGATAATTGGATTGGTCCCTGCTTCTGCCACCCGTTTCCGGGTCCATTTTTTTGCGAAATCGGGTCGTACAAATCCTGCCGAGCCCCCTTCACCACAACAAAAAGTACGCTCCTGTTTATGCTTCATTTCTCGAATTGTAATCCCCTGCCGTTGCAAAAGATCTCTAGCGCTTCGCTGCACATCTGGGACAAACCGTATTCCACATGGGTCGTGAACTGTTACCTCAGCCCGTATTTCATCGCCCATATCCGGTACCTGCAACAACTCTTCATAGACCGTCTGCACCTCAATGCCGGTACCGTACTCCTTAAAAATACGATGGCAGTTCGGACAATTCACAAGAACCTTTGTAACTGAATGCTCACGCAATATAGAGCAAAGCTCAGTGAACATTTTTTCAAAATGAGCGGTGTCCCCAAGATCATGAGAAGGTTTAGTACAGCAGTCCAGCACTATTCCAATATCAGGAATTGTCTTCTGCAAAAGCTCAAACAAAGTACTAAGCGTCCTGGGACGACTGCCGGGAAAGGCACAGCCGGGGAACAGCACCGTATGGCAATTCTCAGGAAAATGATACCAGGATAGCAGAGAGGAACTGCCTCGCCTCTCATAGGCACGGATGGTTTTATGCTGTTTGAGCCCGCCATCACCCTCCACTGCTAATTGCCGACGCATGGCGAGAAACATCGCAGAGGGATCAAGCTTTTTAGGGCATACACCATGGCACAGGCCACAGAGGCTACACTCAAAAGAAAACTGCCTGTTACCAATCTCTTCCCTGCTCTCCAGCCATTTCTCAGCCAGCTTTTGCGGTGATCCATACTCCTGCAGAAAAGCACATTCTTCTACACAGATTCCACAATTCACACAATCCCCGGCAATTCGTTCTATGGGATTTACAGGAAGGTCTAATTTTTCCATCACCTAAAAAGGACTGACTACTTTAGCTGCAGTCACCGTGGTATTCATAATATCATACATATTGGTGATGCTGCCCACCTTACGATCCTCTTCCAGCTTAAAAAACTCAAGACAGGTTCCACAGATCCAGATAATAACACCTTGTTCCTCCAGTGTCTGCAGGGCTTCAAGTGCCTTGCCATCACGTGTGGCGAGCTTAACCCCTCCATTATAGAGAAGGATATGAGAGGGTAGAGGGGATATTTCAGTAATGGTTGTCACATAGGTCTGTAGCAATGCCCACCCCAATTCCGAAGATCCACGTCCCATGGAATCGGAAGAAATAACATACACCAGCCCCGTGCTACCTGGTAGGTCGCAGGAATAATCAGCTTCGTGAAAATGCTCTTTAGAGCCACTGCCATCATCCGTTATTAAAGTTATAAGGAAATTACCATCACTCCTCTCCTCAAAACGTACTTCACACCCCTGACTTCTGCCAAAGCGAAGAACATTCTCCCGAGATGCCTCGTTATCAACAAGAACACTAAAGACTCCTTCAGGAAGTTTTTCCAAATGACTCTTTGTTCGCAATACCGGTTCCGGACAATTCAGCCCTGTACAATCCAATATTTCCATAATAGTCCCTACTTCCCCTTGAAAATTTATAACTAGGAGCTTATATCAAAAAAAAACTGCCTCCATCCCGACCAGGATAAAGGCAGCTATACGTCTTACTTGCTAAAGACAAAAAAATTTAGTGAGCGGGAACCTCTTCCCCCTCAACAGCCTTTTCTTCCGCTACAGCTTCCGCAGGAGCCTCTTCAGCAACTGGAACTTCTTCTACAACAACAACGATCTCTTCAATAACCTGATCACTCAACTGATACTGAAGGTCTTCAATAGTCTGAAATTTCACGGCAAGTTCTTTCTCAAGAGCAACCCGGGTCTCTTCAAGAATCTCAAGAGAATTATTCTGAGCAGCTATTCTGGAAAGAAGGACATTCATATTTAATTTAGTACGACCAAGCTCCTCTCCACTGGCAACAAGAATTTTTGTACGCTCCTCCAGTGCTTTTCCAAGGGAAAGGATACGGGCGCCATATCTTTCCACTTCAGCTGAAAGGGCCTGGTTGTTGATGCTGTACTCATCCACACTGTTGGCTAGGGTAGATTTTAGCTGTTCAAGTCCGGCAGTGGTAACTTCTGCTGCAGCAAGAGCAGCACTTTTCTGCTCAATTGTGGCACTTGCGGCAACAACTGCCTGCTCAAGAACACCCACCTCAGCAGTACGTTTATCCAACTGAGCCTGCATAACCTCAAGTGCCTGAGATCCGCCATCGGATTCCGCAAGTTCTTTTTTTAGACCTGCAATCTCTACCTTCTGACTATCCACACTTCCCTTCAAGGTAGCAGCATTGGCAAGAAGTTTCTGATTTTGAGTGGTGAGTGCTTCAACCTCTGCCAATGCCTTTTCTGTAGCAGCACTGATATCACTTGCGGCAGCCTCGTCTCGAGCAGGTACAACCGCAGGTACAACAGCAGAGCCCTGAGCCCTCATGGTGGTAAGCTGTCTCTCGAGATTTGTGGCTTTTTTATCCTTAACCGAACCCCAGATTGTTCCCAGCAGACAAAGAACTACCAGAGCAATGATAATTTGATTTTTACTCATGACCAACCTCACAAAAAATATATTTATAAAAAGCCTTCGATAACACTAAATCAATCAAGTAGATTCTTAACCTACAGAAGATATGAGTAAGTGTCAATATCAATATATGCCACAAACTTACCCTTTACAAGTACAGTTTTAAAATTACAAAGAAGACTTCTAATCCTCTGGAAGTACTCTAACAGCACCCTTATCGGCCGAAGCTGCAAACATTGCATATGCCTTAAGTGCCTGCGACACATGGCGGTCACGACCAACGGGAGAAAAGGCATTTTTTCCCTTCTTCAGCTCTTCTGTTCTTCGCCGGGAAAGCTCTTCATCCGGAACAAGAACATTGATTTTTCGCTCTGGAATATTAATCTCAACCGTATCGTCATCCTGAACAAGAGCTATGGCACCACCACCCGCAGCTTCGGGAGAGACATGACCAATGGAAAGCCCCGAAGTACCCCCTGAAAAACGGCCATCGGTGATAAGAGCACATTCTTTTCCAAGATGGACGGATTTCAGATAGGAGGTGGGATACAACATTTCCTGCATACCCGGACCGCCCTTAGGGCCTTCGTAACGGATAATCACAACGTCCCCCGCCTTGACAGTACCATCTAGAATGGCATCACATGCGTCCTCCTGAGAAGAATAGACTCTTGCCGTTCCCTGAAAATGAAAGATGGACGGATCAACACCGGCTGTTTTTACTATACAGCCATCGAGTGCAATATTGCCATACAGCACCGCCAGTCCGCCATCCTTACTATAGGCGTGTTCCACGTCACGAATGCAGCCTTCAGCCCTATCAAGATCGGCACTCTCATACATGTTCTGCTGGGAGCCCATAACAAGATTGCGTCCGCTTTGTGCTGGAGCGCTGAGATACAACTTACGGGCTTCCTCACCACAGCTCTCCCTCGCCACATCCCAACTTTCCAGAATACTCTTGAGCGTTTCCCCCTCAACACGACTGACACTGCTGTCAATCATGCCGGCACGATCAAGTTCTGCAAGAATGGCCATGATACCTCCGGCCCGGTTCACATCTTCCATATGAAAATGTGAAGAAGGTGCCACCTTGCAGAGGTTTGGTATTTTACGGGACAGCTCATCGATATCTGCCATACTGAAATCAACCTCAGCCTCGTTGGCGATGGCCAGAAGATGCAACACCGTATTCGTTGAGCCTCCCATGGCAATATCAAGTGTCATGGAATTTAAAAAGGCGGCACGAGTTGCAATATTGCGTGGCAGCACTGAAGCATCGTCCTTCTTATACCAAGCATCGGTCATCTCAACGATGCGCTCGGCGGCCCGCTCAAAAAGATTCATTCTATTTGCATGGGTAGCCACGATGGTACCGTTGCCAGGCAGAGCCATCCCCAGAGCTTCATTCAATGAGTTCATGGAGTTTGCAGTGAACATCCCGGAACACGAACCACAGGTGGGACAGGCACACCGTTCAACCACATCAACCTCGGCATCACTCACCTCACGGTCTGCGCCCATCACCATGGCATCCACCAGATCATAGCGTTTCTCACCATCAACTCCGGCCTCCATCGGACCACCAGAAACGAAAATGGTTGGGATATTGAGACGCATGGCTGCCATCAACATACCGGGTGTAATTTTATCGCAATTAGAAATACAGATCATGGCATCAACAGTGTGGGCATTGCACATATATTCTACACTGTCTGCTATCAGTTCTCTTGATGGCAGCGAGTACAACATCCCGGCATGGCCCATGGCAATACCGTCATCGATGGCAATGGTATTAAACTCTGCAGCAAAACATCCGAGCTCCGCAATTCGTTTCTTCAAGCGCTGACCAATTTCATGCAGATGCACATGCCCCGGCACAAACTGAGTAAATGAGTTGACTATGGCAATAATAGGTTTACCAAACTGTTCCTCTGTTACCCCATTGGCACGCCAGAGGCTACGGGCTCCAGCCATTTTTCGTCCTTGGGTCGTTGTATTACTGCGTAATGGTATTGTCATGAGATTTACCTTATCTTTCTTTAATAAATAAAAAAATTTGAATTTCTTGTCTCTTTCATGACAATATACTATGAAATTAGCAGGTGTGTAAAAAAAATTTGGGAGGGGATAAATGAAACAAACAGAAATAGATTACTGGATCACATCAATGCTTGAAGCCTACGATAATGTTTCCGATTTAAACATTACCGTCGGGAAAACGCTACAGGTTGAATCTGCAGGTGTTCTCATGCCAGTGGCCGTCGCCCCGCCAATCCAGAGACTGACACCCTTCCAAACCGAAGTCTTTGCCCTGAATCTCATTGGCAACAACAAACGCCTTCTGAGAGATCTTGTGGAAAATGGTTCCTGTGATCTCTCCTATACTCTGGGTGACAAAATTCGTTTCAGGGTTAATATCTTTACCCAGAAAGGCTACTTCAGCACCGTTCTCCGAAAATTGGAAACTACTATCCCCACGATTAAAGGGATGAATTTCCCCAAAGCCTTCAACAAAATGGCTGGAGAGATGAACGGCTTAGTCCTTTTCACCGGAGCCACCGGTAGTGGTAAAACCACATCGCTGGCATCACTTCTCCATAAAATAAATATGGACAGATCGGCTCATATTGTGACCCTGGAAGACCCCATCGAGTATGTCCATCCCCACGGCAAGGCAACCTTTAATCAGCGTGAACTTGGCAATGATTTCAGCACATTCCCCTCGGGAATGCGGGCTGCACTTCGTCAAGCCCCGAAGGTTATTCTGGTTGGTGAGATGCGGGATCGGGAAACCCTGGAGATTGGTCTCACTGCTGCAGAGACCGGGCATCTTGTCCTGTCCACCCTCCATACCATCGACGCAGGTCAAACCGTCAACCGTATCCTTGGTATGTTTGAACAGGAAGAACAACCGCAAATCAGGAATCGCCTCGCAGATACCATCCGCTGGGTTGTTGGCCAGCGCCTTCTCCCAAAGGTAGGAGGCGGACGAATAGCTGCCATGGAAGTCCTCTGTACCAGTTTGCGTGTAAAGGATTTGATTTTAAACGGCGAGGACGAAGAAAAAACCTTTTATAAAGTTATTCAACAGGGATCAGCCATCGATATGCGTACCTTTGACCAGCATATCCTTGAACTCTACGAATCTGAATTAATCACTGAAAAAACTGCCATGCGCTACTGCTCACACAAAAATGAAATCTCCCGCGGATTGGACACCATCAAAGCATCACGTGGTGAAGCCACATCATCACTCTCCGGACTGGCCATGGAAGAAGAAGAGGAACAAACTCGCTGGTAAAGAGGATCGCAATGAACACAATATGCCCAAACTGCAATAAAAGTCTAACGCTCAGTGCTAAAATAAAAAAAGGGATTGCCCAACTCGGTCCAGGCCGGCTGCTGCGTCTTCCATGCCCTCAATGCGGTGAACCAATAGTGCTTGATGCCAATAATCTTGTCGCGAAAAGTAAGCAATCACAAGCTCAGGCAGAAGAAGCAGTCAAGCCACCTTCTCCTCCTGACATCAGCTGGCTCAAAGAGGGTACATTTGAAAAGGAAGAGGTTGTTGAAGACATTCCCCAGACCTTAATCCTTATTCAACCTGGCCCCGAGAGAGACAAGGTAACGGAGGCCGTGGAGTCCATTGGCTACCAGGCAAGCTTTGCCGAGTCCGATGAAGAGGCCATGGAGAAGATGCGGTTTGTAAACTATGCCAGCGTTATTTTGCATACGGACTTCAGGGATGGCGGATTGAAAGCATCCCCCTTTCACCAGTTTATGTGCGACATGTCCATGTTAAAACGCCGGTTTATTTTTTATATTCTTATAGGGGAAGAATTTTCCACCCTCTATGACCTGGAAGCCCTCTCTTATTCGGCAAACCTTGTGGTGAACACACAGGAAATCCCTGAGCTCCTGACTGTCCTCCGCAAGGCTATCCCGCGCTATGAAGAGCTCTTTGGCTCACTCATGGCAGAATTAAATACTTATGTCAGCTAAAGCGGGCTCTGCCCGCAACCCAGGTTTTGAGACTGAAGGTACAGAAAGGCTTAAGGCCGTGTGCAATGCTGCCTTTCTTTCAGCCTGCAATCCTTCAGCCTATGCACCTTGTCGTAATAACGAAAGAAATTAAAGATTATTCCGAAGTCTACGCTTATCTCGTGTTTTTTTTACAGAAGTCAGGAATAAGGCCTAAAACCGGCAAAACGACTGTTTGTTTTGAGATCCTTCAAAGAAAATGATATAATATTTTTATAACCGCTGAATTGATCTTCTTTAATTCTTGCACTTTGCAGCCAACCCAACAGGAGACCTCATGCTCACAGCCGCTGACATTATGACTAAAGATATTATTTCTGTTCGCCCGGAAACTCCAGTTGCCGAACTCGCAAAACTTCTCACTACACACAATATCAGTGGCGTCCCAGTACTTGAGAATGACAATGTTATTGCCGTGGTCACCGAAAGCGACCTCATCGATCAGTCAAAAAAACTCCATATTCCCACTGTTGTTACTATCCTTGACTCCGTTTTCTATCTGGAAAACCCAGATAAGATGGAAGCCGAGATGAAAAAGATCGCTGCAACCAGAGTTACTGAAATCTGCAGCGGCACACCAAAAACCATATCTCCCGACACCCGTCTTGATGAAATAGCAACCATCATGGCTGAGGACAACGTTCACACCCTCCCTGTTCTGGATGACGGGAAACTCGTCGGTATCATAGGAAAGAAAGATATTATCAAGACCCTTATCAGCTAAAAACGGTTCAGGGACACGTCAGCTTCAACGATATTGCGGTGCATCTAACTCCGCATGCCTTCGTCCATAAAGCTGTTATCATTTTTTTTCAACCCTTCCCAAGAAGTTCTTGTCTTTCCATTTTTCTTTTGCTATAAAGTAATGTTTTATTGAGCAGGATGGTTGCAGTTTCAAACTGCGACCTTTCTTTTTTTAGAGTCGATGACAGGCATCGGCACACCATAACCTTAACACCTGGTCGTAATATTAGACCGCAAGAAGAGTAGAAACCATGACAGAGGAACTTAACCAAACAACTCAGGACAACGACGAAGAGATGAGTTTTGCAGAACTCTTCGAAATGGAAGAAAACAACACAGTGGTTAACGTCGGCGACGTTGCCATCGGTACCATCATTGGTACTGTGGACGATTACGTCCTTGTAGATGTCGGAGACAAGGCAGAGAGCTATATTGCTAAATCCGAATTTCAACTTGATCAAGGCATTGAATTTAATGTTGGCGACACATTTGAAGTTTTTGTAGAACGCCGCAAAGACGAAGGCGGTCTCCTGCTGTCACGGGAAAAAGCCATAGCTATCAAAGTATGGGAAGATATTGCAAAAATCCAGGAAGAAGACGGTACCATTGAAGGAAAAGTTGAGAATCGCGTTAAGGGCGGCATGTCCGTTAATATCGGTGTTCCCGCTTTCCTGCCCTATTCTCAGATAGATCTTCGACCTGTTAAAGATCTCGATGCCCTTATCGGCGAAAGTTTTGATTTCAAAATTCTCAAATTCAACCGCAAACGCAACAACGTGGTTATTTCCCGTCGTGCAATCCTCGAAGAGGCCCGCGCCAAGCTTCGTGAAACGATGCGCTCAATCCTTGAAGAGGGACAGATCATCAAGGGAGCAATCACTAATATTACCGATTACGGTCTCTTTATCGACATGGGCGGTATGGACGGCCTCTGTCATATCACCGATCTTTCCTGGGGACGTGTTTCCCACCCTGCCAAACTGTATAAAGTTGGCCAGGAACTGGAAGTCAAGGTTCTCAAATATGATAAAGACCACGACAGAGTATCACTTGGTGTAAAACAGCTTAAAGCTGATCCATGGGCAACCGTTGCAGAGCGCTTCCCCGTTGGCGAAAAAACCCTTGGAACAGTTGTCTCTATCACCGATTACGGTGTCTTTGTAGAACTTGAAGAAGGCGTTGAAGGCCTGATTCATGTTTCAGAGATGACATGGTCCAAGAAACCACGCCACCCATCCAAAATGGTTGCCGTCGGTGACGAACTTGAGATCATGGTTCTCAACATTGAGCCCGAGACCAAACGTATATCTCTTGGCATGAAACAACTTCTTCCCAATCCTTGGGATATGGTTACTGACAGCTATCCTGTTGGATCTGTTATTGAAGGAAAAGTCAAAAATATCACCGATTTTGGTATATTTATTGGAATCGAAGAAGGCATTGACGGACTCATCCATGTATCCGACCTTTCCTGGACCGAGCGTATCAAGCATCCATCTGAAAAATACGCCAAGGGCGAGACCATCCAGGCAGTTGTTCTGAAGATCGACAAAGAGCACGAACGCTTCTCACTGGGTATCAAACAACTTGAGCCGGATCCTTGGCAGGCTGCCTATAACAATTACCCTTCAGGAACCATTATTGAAGGAGCTATCACCAACGTCACTGATTTTGGTGTATTTGTTCAGCTTGAAGAAGGTATCGAAGGACTTGTTCACGTCTCTGAGATTTCCAAGGACAAAGTCAAGACCCCAGTTGGAATGTACGAAGTGGGTGACACTCTGAAGGCCATTGTTATCAATGTGTCTGCCAAAGACAGAAAAATCGGTCTTTCCATCAAGACTCTTGAAGAAGATGGAGAAGAAGGTGCCGCTGAGAACTACGCCAAGAAGAAAGAAGAGGCAGCAGCTGCTGCTCCTTCAACCTTCGGCGACCTGCTCAAGGCCGCTGCCAGTGATGGTAGCGCCGAGGATACTTCCGAAGAGAAGTAATCCAAAACTCAGTTATGCAGGCCCAACAGGTTGTTTTACCGGAAGGAAATTCTTTCCGGTAAAACAACTTTTTTTATTCTTTTCCGCTTTTACAGATAACCAAGTCATAATCATGCTAAAAAAAGAACTTGTCAATGAAGTAAGCAACGAGCTATCACTCCATAAAAACGATGTCACTACAGCACTCGATATTATGCTGAATACCATGGAAAGTGCCCTGAAAGAAGATCGTCGCATAGAACTTAGAGGATTTGGCAGCTTTGCCGTGAGAAAACGTAAAGCTCGTAGCACCAAAAATCCTAAAACCGGAACAATCATGAATATTCCGGAACGCAAAACCATTCATTTCACCATGAGCAAATCTTTAAAAGAAGCGCTTATTAAAGGCTAGAATGGACAGAACGTCCGTTCATTTTTTTTGACTGAAGGTAGAGAAAGGCTGATGGTTAAAGAAAAGGCGTCACATCTCCTTTGCCTTCCCTGAGAACCACCGGAAAATCCCCCGTAAGGTCAACAAGAGAAGAAGGATCTGAAAAGACATCACCACCATCAATAATCAGGTCCACCAGTTTCCCATAGAGGCAGTCGATATCATATGGACTGGAGGCAATGACCTCATCCTCATCACCGGGGAGCGAAGTATTGATAATTGGGTTGCCCAGAGTTTCAAGAAGCATCTGACAGATTGGATTTTCCGGTACCCTGATACCAACGGTTTTCTGCTTTGTGCCCATGGCTTTTGGAACCAGTTTTGTTCCGGGCAGAACAAATGTATAGGGGCCCGGAAGATTTCGCTTCAGAAGTCGATAGGCAGTATTTGAAACATGGGCGTAGTTGCTTATATGTTTGAGATCTGAGCACATAAAGGAGAAGGGTTTGCCTTTCGGTCTGTGCTTGATCTGCTCAATCCTTTTAACAGCCTTCTGAGAGGAGAAATCACAGCCGATTCCATAACCGGTATCGGTGGGATAGCAGATAACAGCTCCACGCTTCAGACGATCGACAACCTGTTGTATCAATCTCTGTTGGGGATTCTGTGGGTTTATTGCAAGTAGCATTCTATTTATTCTCCTTTATCTTAGGCTAACTCAGCCCTAGTAGAGCATAATAGAGCACATATGGTGCCGGAAGGCAAAACCTAAAGCGGGTTCTGCCCCGCAACTCTGGTTTTGAGGCTTAAGGCACAGAAAGGCTGAAGGTTGCGTGTAATATTGTTTTTCCTTCAATCGGAAATCCTTCCGCCTATGCACCTTGTTGTAATAACGAAAGAGATTAAATATCATTGTTGTGGTTTTCACACCCCTCACGGAGTACTGAACCCAGGAGCAGAAGTTCAGGAATAAGGTACAAATACAATTTTGATCTTTTCCGGTTCAATGATAAAATAGCCGTACTGCACTCTCTGCTTCACAAACTGTATCGGACGAAACAGAATAGAATTCAATGTGTTCTTCTGTCTCTTCCTGTTTTCCATCTGAATTCTGACCTAGGAGCTCTTCATGTTATCTGATACTATTGAAACTGCACTCACCTTTGATGACCTGCTTCTCTGTCCTCAAGCATCACAGGTTCTTCCCAACGAAGTATCCCTTGCCACCAGGCTCACTCAGTCCATCAACCTGAACGCCCCACTGGTCAGTGCTGCCATGGACTCGGTCACCGAACACCGTACCGCCATAGCCATGGCCCGTGAAGGTGGTCTGGGCATTATCCATAAAAACATGTCCATTGACGAGCAGGCCAAGGAAGTTGAACGGGTCAAAAAATCGGAATCCGGAATGATAGTTGATCCGATCACCGTAAAGGAAACCCATTCCGTCGGTGAAGTGGAAAAAATCATGGCCAAATACAAAATTTCAGGCCTGCCCGTTTTACGAGACGGAAAGCTTGTTGGAATTGTCACCAATCGTGACCTGCGCTTTGTCTCCGACGAAGACCTACGGGTAGGCGACGTAATGACTTCCAAAAATCTGGTTACCGCTGAAGTTGGTATTGATCTTGAGCATTCCAAAGCCCTCCTCCATGAACATCGCATTGAGAAACTCCTCATTGTTGACGATAACGGCAACCTCAGCGGCCTGATCACTATAAAAGATCTTGAAAAAATCAAGAAATATCCATACGCTGCCAAAGATGACATGGGCCGGCTTCTTGTTGGAGCGGCACTCGGAGTAGGAATCGACATCGAGGCACATGCTCAGAGACTGATTGATGCTGGTGTAGACATAGTGGTTGTTGATTCGGCACACGGTCATTCCCAGGGCGTGTTAAAGGCCGTGGCACAAATTCGGGGATCCTTCCCCAACCTGCAGATCATTGCTGGAAACGTGGCCACGGGGGAAGGAACTGAAGCATTGATAAAAGCCGGCGCAAACTGTGTAAAGGTAGGCGTTGGCCCCGGTTCCATCTGCACCACCCGTATTGTAGCTGGTGTTGGTGTTCCCCAAATGACAGCCATTCAGAAGGCCGTTGCCGCAGCTGCTAAATATGATATCCCCATAATTTCCGATGGCGGCATCAAACATTCCGGAGAACTTGCCAAGGCTATTGGTGCAGGAGCTCATGCCATCATGATAGGTTCCCTCTTTGCCGGGACCGACGAGACCCCCGGTGAAACATTCCTCTATCAGGGACGAACCTATAAGGGATATCGTGGTATGGGCTCACTCGGTGCCATGCGTAAAGGATCGTCGGACCGCTATTTTCAATCCGAAATATCTAGCCAGTCCAAACTTGTCCCCGAGGGCATTGAGGGCAAAGTTCCCTATCGTGGACCGCTTTCTGATGTTATTTACCAGCTCCTTGGCGGATTGCGATCCGGTATGGGCTATGTGGGCGCCGCAACCATTGAAGAATTACGGGAAAAAGCAAAGTTTGTTAAAATTTCCGCTTCCGGTCTGCGTGAATCCCATGTCCACGATGTCATTATTACAAAAGAAGCTCCTAACTACAGAACCGCATAGGGACACCACAGCACTATGAATATACATGACGAGAAGATCCTGATCCTTGATTTTGGCTCCCAGACCACCCAGCTCATTGCCAGACGTATTCGTGAGCAGAAGGTCTATTGTGAGATCCATCCGTTCTCCACTTCACTTGAAACCATCAAGTCAATGAAGCCCACGGGGATTATCCTATCCGGAGGTCCTCGTTCAGTCTATGACGACGACGCCCCCCACTCAGACCCGGCAATTTTTGATCTTGGGCTGCCGATCCTTGGTATCTGCTACGGTGCTCAGCTCATGATGCAACAGCTCGGCGGTAAGGTGGAACAAGCTGATAAACGGGAATTTGGCAAGGCCAACCTCACCGTCCAGTTCACCGAAGGACTTTTTGCAGGACTTGAAACTGGAGTTCCCCAGCATCAGGTATGGATGAGCCATGGTGACCGTATCGAAGTGGTTCCCGATGGCTTTGAGACCACTGCGGTAAGTGACCACTCTCCCTATGCAGCCCTCAGACATACCTCTAAACCCTTTGTCGCTGTCCAATTTCACCCCGAAGTTGTGCATACCCTTATCGGCACCGATGTTCTGCGAAACTTTATCTTTGGCCTATGCAACTGTAGCCCCAACTGGACCATGGCTTCCTTTATTGAATCCACGGTGAAGGGTATTCAGGAAAAAGTTGGCACTAACAAGGTTATCTGCGCCCTCTCGGGTGGCGTTGACTCTTCAGTCACAGCCGCCCTTGTCCATAAAGCCATTGGCGACCAACTCACCTGTATCTATGTAGATAACGGCCTTATGCGCATTGGAGAAAGCGAATCCATACTGCGTTTTTTCCGCGAAAAAAGCCATCTCAAAGTTATTGCAGTGGACGCCGTTGACTTCTTTCTCGGTGAACTTGACAATGTTCTTGATCCTGAGATTAAACGTAAACGAATCGGCCTTGGTTTTATAAAAATATTTGAAGAAGAGGCTGCAAAACTTGGTGAAGTAAACTTTCTTGCCCAAGGTACCCTGTATCCCGACGTTATCGAGTCTGTTTCATTTATGGGTGAGGCGCCCATAAAATCTCACCACAATGTTGGTGGCTTACCTGAAATCATGAAACTTGATCTTATCGAGCCACTTCGCGAACTCTTTAAAGATGAGGTCCGGGAACTTGGCCTTGAACTCGGACTTCCCGAAGAAGCCATTTACCGCCAACCATTCCCTGGCCCTGGTCTTGGAATCAGGATAATGGGTGAAGTAACCAAGGAACGATTAGGTATTGTTCGTCAGGCCGATGTCATAGTACTGGAAGAGATGAAAAAGAGTGGCTGGTATCGTAAGGTATGGCAATCCTTTGCCGTTCTCCTTCCCATTCAGACCGTTGGAGTCATGGGGGATGGCCGTACCTATGAAAATGTTATTGCCCTGCGCTCCGTTGATTCCAGGGATGCAATGACCGCCGACTGGTCAAAAATCCCCTATGATATTTTAGGGATCATTTCAACCCGTATCATCAATGAAGTACGCGGTGTCAATCGTGTTGTTTTTGATATCTCCTCCAAGCCTCCTTCCACCATTGAGTGGGAATAGGACTAGCTATTCGGTATTGGGTTTTCGATTTTCGGTCAAAACTAACTACACTTCAGTGTAAGAGGTCTGTGTGTAATGCATTCAAACACCCTCTATATTGCCTCCCTTGAACCCGAGGCAGGAAAACTCGTTGTTACCATGGGTATTATGGAGTTTCTCAGCCGTTCCGTGGGAAATGTCGCGTTTTTCCGCCCGGTTATTGACACCGATAAAGAGCTTGACCCCGACATAGACCTCATTCGTGGCCGTTACTGCCCCAATATGAGCTATGAAGAGAGCTACGGTTTTGAGGCCTCGGAAGTAAAAACATTTGTGGCTGAGGGAAGAATCAAATTTTTTCTCGAAGAACTTATCAACAAACTCAGTCATCTCAAGGAGCAGTATGACTTTGTCCTCTGCCAAGGGCTGAATGCCACATCCTTCCTCTCCGCCTTTGATCTTGATATCAATATGGAGATAGCCAAAAATCTCGGATGTCCCTTTATCGGCGTTATCAACGGCATGAACCAGACCGCACGCGATATTGCCAAAGAAATACAAATCACCGAAGCAGCCATTGCCGAATCGGGGTGCACCCACTTTGCGACCTTTGTCAATCGTATGGCTGAAGATACACTTGGAGTACTCGAGGTGGAACTCGATGATCCCGATGAGGCATCGGGAGCTCCGGTCTTCCTTCTGCCAGAGAATGAAGAACTGGACAAACCATCACTAGCAGATATATGTAAAACACTGGGGTGCACAAACACACTCGATCACAGTGACGGTATGGATCGTATCGTCAAGCAGTTCAAAATTGCCGCCATGACCATGGAGCACTTTCTCACCCATGTTGAAGACGGTGACCTGATCATTGTGCCGGGCGATC
Source organism: uncultured Desulfocapsa sp. (assembly GCA_964538055.1). Lineage (GTDB taxonomy): Bacteria > Desulfobacterota > Desulfobulbia > Desulfobulbales > Desulfocapsaceae > Desulfocapsa. Next base: position 25,559 of record CAZIDU010000019.1, read on the forward strand.
GTGATGATATCATCCTGGCTTCAATCTCCACCCTTTTTTCCGCAAACTATCCTAATGTTGCCGGTATTCTTCTTTCCGGTGGATTTCATCCCGGAGCAAATACCATGCGCCTGATCACAGGCCGCGAGAGGACCATTCCTCTGCTCAGTGTTGATACCGATACTTACACCACCACCAGGAATGTTGCTGCTGTACCTGCCCTCATAAACCCCGGTGATGATCGTAAAATTGCCCTTGCGCTTGGCCTCTTCGAAAAGCATGTTGACAGTGCGCGACTGCGAAAAATGGCGGAACTCAGCACCACCCCGGAGACCGTCACCCCTGTCATGTTTGAATATGGTCTCTTTGAACGGGCACGCTCTGCCAAAAAGCATATCGTCCTTCCGGAAGCCAGTGATGAACGGATTCTACGGGCAACAGAAATTTTACTCAGGCGTAATGTCGTGGATATTACCCTGCTCGGTAATCCTGAAGAAATCCTCGCCCATGCAGCATCACTTGGACTCGATATCAACGGAGCCACCCTTATTGACCCGTCAACGTCTGAGCTGACCGAAGAGTTTGTCCAGAGCTTCTACGAGTTACGTAAGCACAAAAACATGACTCCAGATGGTGCCCGTGATGCAATGAGTAATCTCTCCTACTTTGGAACGATGATGGTCTATAAAGGAATGGCAGATGGGATGGTTTCTGGAGCCATACATACCACAGCTGACACCATTCGTCCTGCCCTGCAAATTATTAAAACCATGCCCGGAATATCCGTTGTTTCCTCAGTGTTTCTTATGTGTCTTGACACCAGAGTACTCGTCTATGGAGACTGTGCCGTAAATCCCGATCCCAATGCTGCCCAGCTTGCAGAAATTGGAATATCCTCGGCGGATACTGCCGCGACCTTTGGTATTGAACCACGGGTTGCCATGCTCTCCTATTCAACGGGTGCATCCGGAAAAGGAGCCGATGTTGAAAAAGTTCGGGACGCCACAAAAATCGCCAGAGAAAAAAGGCCGGATCTTCTTATCGAGGGCCCCATCCAGTACGATGCCGCCATTGATCTTGCGGTGGCCAGGACCAAAATGCCGGACAGTCAGGTTGCAGGACGTGCTACGGTGTTCATATTCCCTGACCTGAATACCGGCAACAACACCTATAAAGCAGTACAGCGATCATCAGGTGCAGTAGCAATCGGCCCTGTTTTGCAGGGCTTAAAAAAACCGGTCAATGATCTCAGTCGCGGCTGTCTTGTAGCGGACATCATTAACACAGTAGCCATTACTGCAATTCAGGCACAATTTTTCCAGAGCTGATTTTTTCCAACCCTGTCCTCTTCTTTCATCAGGAAACTATCATGGCAATAATCAAATGGAGAGAATCCTACTCTGTTGGAGTTCAAAAATTTGATGATCAACACAAGATGCTTATTGAACTGCTCAATGATGTATTTATTATCGTACGAGAGAAGCAAAGTGGCGTTAATCTTACCACCGGTATAGATGGCCTTATTAGATACACCCAGGAACATTTCAGGGATGAAGGAGAGGCTATGGCCTCAATCAATTATCCTAAGCTAAATGAGCATAAGGCAATACACGGAAACCTGCTGTACGAAGTCACTACATATAAGAAACGAATAGACAACAATGATGAAAAAGTCGTACAAGAATTTTATCTTTTTTTAAGGGACTGGCTCCTCATACATATACTTGAAGAGGATATGAAATATAAGCTCTTCCTTACAACAAATCCCAAAACTATTTCTGAAAATTAATTCTAACGCTTTCCCTCCTTCTTTTTATCCTGAAGCCGTAGAAATTCCTCCATCCTCCACAAACAAAAAGAACTCCTATTCATAGCCACATTAGGCATAAGCTGCTTACTTTAATAATTATTCCCTTTACATTTCGATATTCCAGCCCATACACTGTTATGAACATATGGCCAACAAGTGCCACTTATTTTTTTTCAGGCATCATACGTTGTTACAATTCAATACCTATCGGGAGAGAATACATGTCAGTGACTATGCCGTTTCCTAAAAAATCACAACAAATCCTCACAGCATTTCTCATCTTTTGCATGGCAACGCTTACCCTGGGAATAGTGAGTGAGGCAGCAACCATAGCAAAAGTCGATTCTTATTCCGAACATGCTGTCGCAGGTCCAACGGCTGTTGACAAGAAAGCCGTGGATACAATTATCCAGAAGATCCAGCAAAACAGTACACCGACCACAACACATAGCAAGAATGTGGAAAACAGCGGCAGTGATTTTACCGTTACCCTTATTCTTTTTTGTCTGGTTGTTATGGTAATAGCAATTGGATTATTCGGTTTTTTCTCTCGAACGAAGGGAAAACTACGAGTTTTGATTGGAAGTAAAATCATAGGAAGTTTCTCCGTCCTTATCTTCTTAATGACAGGTCTTGGGGTGTATGCCATCCTTTCCTTTAATACCATTGGAAAACATATTGAAAAAATGGATGAGGAAATCATCCCGGTGCTCAACGCTATTGCAAAAATCGAGACGCATCAACTGGAGCAGGCAATTGCCCTTGAAAGAGTCTTCCGCTACGGCGATAAAAACGGTGAACATGCCAGAAAGCAATTTGAGAAAGAAATTAAGATTTTTGTAGAATTCTCCCATGAAGTTGACAAGGAAATAGAAGAAACCATTAAACTCCTTGATGAAATCCCTGCAATCAACGCTGAGGACGCAAAGGAAATGATGCAGACTATAAATGCTCTTGTAAAAATCCAGGGCAACCATAATAATTTTAATGCCCTTGGAGAAGCCATTATTGAGCTCCTGCATCTGGAAAAAATTCACCAGGCAAATCTCCTGGAAGATTACACTGAAAAAGCAGAAGATCAGCTGGACCATGAAATAGTTGCACTCTTGAACTACATGCAGCAACGTATTGAAGCAGTGGCATTTGAAACTAAATCCCTTGAGAAACGTGCAATCACAATACAGTTTATCTGTGTCGGCCTGGCAGTTTTAATTGGTTTTGGCATGGCAACACTCCTTACCTTAAAAATTATTGCTCCACTAAAAAAAGGGGTTTCATTTGCCGAAACAATTGCGGCAGGCGATCTGACAGGCCAGCTCGAAGTCCATCAACAGGACGAAATCGGAGTCCTCAGCGATGCCCTGAACAACATGAGTGTCAATCTGCGTAAAATTTTTCAGGATGTTTCCTCCGGTGTTAATACCCTGTCTGCCTCATCATCGGAACTGTCAGCTGTATCCAATCAGATGTCTGCCAATGCCGAGCAGACCACAGGAAAAGCAACTACCGTTGCAGCAGCTGCCGAAGAAATGAGCGTCAATATGGACTCTGTTGCTGCAGCATCTGAAGAGACATCCACCAATGTAAACATGGTGGCATCGGCTGCTGAAGAGATGTCCGCAACAATTTCTGAGATTGTCAATACAACTGAAAAGGCAAGTTCGGTCTCTAAACAGGCTGCCTCACAGGCGAAACAAGCTTCAAGCCAGATAAACGATCTTGGAAATGCGGCACAGGAAATTGGAAAAGTAACTGAAACAATCACAGAGATCTCAGCGCAGACCAATCTCCTTGCATTGAACGCCACCATTGAAGCAGCCCGCGCAGGGGAAGCCGGTAAAGGTTTTGCAGTCGTTGCCAACGAAATAAAAGATCTGGCCAAACAGACCTCGGATGCCACCTTTGAGATCAAAGAGAAGATATCCAGGATTCAGGGTGTCTCCAGAGAATCCGTTACCCAAATCAAACAAATATCAGATATTATTAATGATATGGAAAGTATGGTAGGTACCATTGCCGAAACCGTTGGAGAGCAGTCAAATGCCACCCAGGAAATTGCCGAAAATGTCTCACAGGCTTCTCAGGGAATTCAGGAGGTCAATGAAAATGTTGCTCAGGTTTCTGCTGTTACCGGAGAAGTTGCAGCTGATATAGCAGAAGTTGGTGAAGCTGCCCGTGAGATGAATAGCAGCAGTACTTCAGTTAACACCCATGCAAACGACCTGAACAATTTATCTCAGAAGTTAACGGATATAGTAAAGCAGTTCAGGATCTGATATCCTCTCAATGTTCTTTCTTCAGTAAACAAAAAAACCTCCCTGTTATCAAATTCGATAACAGGGAGGTTTTGAATTCAGGGCAACACCCTTATTCGTTTCTCTTTATTTTGAAGCTGTAACTTTTGCTGGAGCCTTGTTTACATATTTAAAGAACACTGGAAAAGCAACAAAGAAGGCTACACAGATCAGATACTCAATACCTTTGATATGTGTGTAATAGTCCACCAGAGTATGCAGAGGTTTTACCATCCCGATTGCGACCATATATTGTCCGGCGAGTTCACTTACGGACCAACCAACCGATGAAAGTGCGCTGAAAAGGGCTGCTCCAACCCAAAGACACATGATTGAGCCAGCTGCTAAAAGTATTCTTGATCCTGTTTTTGATGTATTCTGTTTCATAGCGGTATCCTTATATGTATTTTTGATTTTTTTTATTTTACAATTTTATCAGCCAATAACTGCGGTCAAGTACCCTTTAACAACATCCATAGGTCCCATGCTCATCATTGCACTCGCGAGACAGGCAAATCCCCAGATTCCAACGAGGGCAGCCATGGTCATTCCTGCGCCGAGTGCAAATGTAGAAGTTTCGTATCCAGCTTCAATGTGATTGTTAGTCGTGGTTTGTGTGTTTGTAGTCATGGTGTCCTCCGTATTGGATTGATTTACCTTGTTTTTCAGTTTCTATGCCTCTTACATAGCAGTATGCGTGCCAGTTTTCGCATTCACACCTTAAGACAATCCCCAAAGACGATATTGCCTTGATATCATTATATATTATCACAACAATATTCTAAATCATCATTGCTACACTTCTGTCTCCCTAGAATGCACCTACCCGCAGAACTGTAGTTATGAGGTGAAAATGTGTTGTTTTGCTACAACAGATATGTTGCAGACTTTACGGATAGGTGTTGCAATGGCTGCAAGAATAGGAGAATCTGAGAATTACTACAGGGGTGACTCAAAAACAGGATCTAACGGGGAGGTTAAAAAAAAGTATCGTGCTCGCAATTCAAGCTTATTGGAATTTACCTTTTCTCCATACTCAGTGTATTCTTCACCATCAATAAGAGAAAATTTCAGACGGAATTCCCAATTGGTGAAGCCGGTATAGACAGCCTCCGGTGTGATGGAATAGCTCTGATCTTCAAGATTAACAAGGACGGTAATACCAGGACTAAAGTAGAGGAGATCAAATGGCTCCTTCTGACTAAATTTTGTATAGAGATAATGGCGTCCGGGCTGTGGCTGACCATAACCTTTCAGGCTCATTTCCCTTGCCCTGTCCAGTAAAGAAGATCCCAGTTGAGGATCCTCGGAGAAACCGGCATCTGCCAGATGATAAAACCGCGTCATCTCATCCTCACTGTAGCCACCACCATTATAATAATATTCAACAATGGAGGTGATATCGTTTTCAGAGAGATAACGAATTCCGAGCAGGCTGGTAAAAGCTGCGTTTTCTTCAATTGAAGAGGAGTTATCTTCTTCAAGGACAACTTTCTGCAGCGAGGGGATATATGCAGCTTCACCGTGGATTTCAAAGTGTGGAGCAAGATTGGTGGAAAAATCCACACCGATACGATCGGAGCGGCTGTCGCCAGTCAAAAACATTAGATCTATATCCGTATCCATATACAAGAGATACAACTTCGCTACCAGATTGACATTATCAGCTTCGCCGAAATCCTCATTGATATCATCCCATACCGGTAACACTGCCACGGTAAGGGCTGCAGTCTGCAAAGTCCCCTGCCAGCTTTTAATAAAATCACTTTCCAGCGTCACATAGCCTTCCAAAGCATCTTCTGGATTATTTGGATCTTTGCGACGATTAACAAAACCCACTGGATTCCAAGCATATCCCTTTCCCCATTTGTATGATTTTTTTCCAAGTGAAAAGGTGGCTGAAGGGGTGGGTTGTAGAGAGACATAGGCGGAATTAATAAGGGTCAGATCACTCCAGCCGATGGTATCCTGTTGAGCTGCAGCTTTGAGCTGAACGTTGACACTGCTGATACCGTACTCATAGCTGCCATCGAGCTGAATACTTCCATAGAAAAGATCCATGGTGGACATATCGGGATCTGCAAGGTTCAGGTTGGTAAAAACAGAATCCTGATTTATATCCATATGTTCCCCTCTCAGTTCGATATATCCCCCTACTGTATAGGGTTTTTTCTCGATTTCATCCATATCGAAGGAGAATTCATCCCCTCCATATACAAAAGAAGGAAACACCGCTGTACTCACCAGAAACAGGGAAGTACAGAGAGCCGCTTGCGAACTTCTACAAAAGAGATTTCTTTTACTTTCGTAACTCATTAATCCGGGACATATAATTCAAAGTGAAAACTTCATCAGCAAAATCTTTCTTTTCCACCTTGGCAAAGAGCATCACTGAACGGTATCCCTTGTGCAAAGGACTGTCGGTCTCGAGCACGGAAGGTCGAACCATACCATCACCAAAATCCTTTATCTTTGAGTAGTGCAAAGTTTTAATAAGCATCCCACTCACTGCATAGCATTCAATGGTTAGAGGGAGCAGTGACTCTTTGTCAACTGTCATTTTCAAGTGATCATAGGCAACGGATGGAGACGTTGCCTTCAGATCAAGTAGATATGTCTTTTCCTGCTCGCTGATACCTGTCGCATCGTACTCAAAACCGTAATCGAGACGCAGGATATCAGAGTTGTTGAAGATTCCACCGATTACCGACTGGAGACTGGTGATGCGCAGAGGCTTGCCAACATTGGGAATATAGAGCCACATGTTATCCCCAAGGCGCAGGGTAGCTCTGCCCTCTTCACTCGCTGGTGAGATAAAAAGAGCCACCATTTTATCCTGTCCGGTTTTCACGGTGTAGAGGACAAATTCCTTTTTCTTCCCATCGGGCTCAATATTAATTAGTTTCCGATACATCTCATAGGACTGAGGCTGCATATTAGCATCCACCTGACGGAGGATCTCATTGCCATCGAGTGCAAACGCTGTCCCTGTGAACAAAAATACTACCAAAACCGAACATGTTATTTTTCGCATGATACTATGCATTATTGTTTTATCCTTTTGTTAGTGAACTACACATGACGCAGAGCTGTTATCGGATCCATTCTTGCCGCTTTCCAGGCAGGCTGTAGACTGGCAAGCACAGAAATACCAATAACAATAACCGACACAGTAATCACTTCGGTGGCTCCAATTGTGGGTGACAGAAGCAGACCTTTTTGACGCCCGAAGTTAAAACTGATCTGGGAAATATTCATGGCATAAATGGACACCAGACTGATAACAACACCGATAAGAGTCCCGAGCAGGCCCAGTAAAAAACCCTCCACTATAAAGAGGGATAGAATTTTATTAGGGCCTGTACCAATGGCTGCGATAGTTCCAATTTCATTGATACGTTCATATACTGCCATAATCATCACATTCATAATGCTCACCAGTACGATGGCCACCAGCATAACCTTGATAAACAGAGTCATAAGATCAATCATCCGGGCAATATTAAAAAATGGTGAGAGTTTCTCCCAGGTATGGACATCAAAGACAGGTTGGTCCATCTTGTTTTTCATTGATCCAAGTGTGCCCTTCAGGCTCGCAAAAACTGTGTCCAGAGACTGAATAGTTTTGAGACGAATGGCAATCTCACTGACCTCTTTATCTTCCATACGCAGGAGGCTTCTGGCATCCTCAATATGAATAACACCATCACGCCCTCCAGGCCCCGAGATACCTTCAAGGATCCCTCGAACCACAAAAGGCTGACCATTCACTGAGCCATCTTTATTGGTGGCCACCAGTACAATGGAATCGCCAATTTTGACTTTCATTCCCTTGGCAATCAGTTCGGGAACCAGGATTTCACCCCTGCCGACTAGTCCCTCTTTCTTGCCGTCGATGATCCGCTTGGCAAGCATGGGAACCGTCTGCAGTTCCTGCTCAGGGTTGACGGCGTTAAGACGGATATTAGTGGTTTCCGTGTAATTACTGAACATGGCACCCAGCTTGATGCGCATGGAGTATGCCTCGACATTCTCATTCTGGTCCAGAGCCTCTTTGACCTTTTTCATCTGCTTGCCATTCATATTTCTATCGAGTGGCAGGCTGTCAATGGAAGCCATATATCCCTTTTTATGCACCTGCAGATGCCCAAGCATGGAATCTGTGATCTGCCCGATCATCATACTTTTAAAAGAACCGGCGATGGAAACAAAGAGAAGAACCGCCACCACCCCAAGCGTGATAAGAGTGGAGGTAAGGAGAGTGCGTCGCATATACCGCCTGAGATTGCGCAGAGCGAGTTTAAATATATTAAACATGAGTTCCTCCTTCGCCTTCCTGCATCAGCTTTCCATCTTCAAGGGTAAATATCGTCTCCGCATTCCCTACAACTTTTGGATCATGGGTGGAAAAAATAAAACTCGTCCCGAATTCGTCACGCATTTTTTTCATAAGTTCAATCACATGATTGGCAGTGGTTCGATCAAGATTGGCCGTTGGCTCATCGGCCAGTACAAGACTGGCATTGGTCACAAGGGCCCTGGCAACGGCGACGCGCTGTTTCTGACCACCGGAAATCTGGCTGGGATATTTATGGGCCTGATCTGTCATACCGACAGCTTCCAGAAGTTCCATTACTCGCTCTGTTCGCTTCTTCTTTGGCCAATTCAAAACCATCAGCAGTGGATACTCAACGTTTTCAAAGACAGTCAGTACCGGGATCAGGTTGAAATCCTGAAAAACAAACCCGATATGCTCTCCTCTAAAACGTGCCGCCTGTTTACGATTAAGGCTGCTTATATCTTGTCCAACCACAGACAGACTACCTTTGCTTGGAGGATCGAGACAACCGATCATATTCAACAGAGTGGACTTACCACTGCCCGAGGGCCCGACAAAAGAGACAAAAGATGCTGGTTCGATAGTGAAACTCACCCCCTGTATTGCATGCACAGCAATGTCTCCTGTCATATAGGTCTTTTCCAGTTGTTTTGCTACAACCACTGACATGGTATCTCCTTTTGTTTTGTAGAATAATTACAAAAACATCTTGTAGGTTCATTTAATGAAGTTACTACATTGTGCTATGAATAATTATTAGAGTCAAGAAAAAGCGCTTTCTCTTATCGTTCACTAATTTCCAGAAGCATGCCCTGAATAATTGCCCCAATCAAGATATACACGGAGAGTACAACCGTAAACATTAATCCGAAATAATCCACCATCATTGGAAGCAGTGGAATTTTAATGGTTCTCGATGCAAAAAAGACCACAATCAAAGCATCTCGCATCCCATGACTTCGTAAATCATCAATAAGAGGGTACCAGGCATACATGGGTCCGTGGCTGATAACCCCGGCAATCAATGCCCATAACCAGCCCTTAATACCACTTTCCCTGCCAAGATGTTTTGTTATTTTTTTAGGTTTCAGGAAGAAATTCAGGAGGCTTGTAAAAAAAATAACAAAGGCAAAAATAGGTAAGATTTTGCGGAGAACAGACCCGCTTTTCCACATCGCAAGTTGCGCGGACTGAGCATCCACAAAAAACATTAGCCCATACAAAACAACAACGAAAAGCAGGAGGTATTGGCCACGAAAGGCAAAGGCTTTCTTCTCTTTTTTCACGACAACACCTGCATGGTTAAGGTCGTCAGCACTGCGATCAGCATGGTAAAAACAAAAGACAGGATATTGCGATAGAGGGTAAACCTCCCTCCAAACACGGCGACCTCTGCCGGCAATTGTGTAAAGCCCAGGGTCACCCAGGAGAGGAGAAAAGCGGTCACAGCATAGAGCGAAATTCCCTGATCAAGCAGTTCTCCACCAATCAAATAACTGACAATCGGATTTCCTGCAGCTGCCGCACCACTCATGGTGCCAATTAAAGTATCGAGAAAAGGATTGCCTTGAAACAATGAGGCAAGCATCTGCGGCGTTACCAGAACCTGGAACAGGCCAACCAGCCCGATAACTCCAAGTAATAGCGGAGCCATTGCCAGAAATGAGAGACTGCTTTTTTGCAAAACCTTAGAAAAGGCCGGCTGCGGTGGTGATTGTTTTTTTTGTTTTTTGTCCATAATCTTGTTTATCATTTTTATTGATAGAGCATATAGCGAGACGAGCTACACTCCAAAGAGACACAGGGGAAATACAGCGCGTCCACACCTAGTATTTCCAACATATACACACAATCTAAGTAAATAAGTCCCATTGTCAATATTTTTCTTGATTGAGACTGAACCGCAGAGATCCTGGTAATCAGAGTTTTGAATACTGGCTTGCTGAAGTTACGGAAATTTTGACTTTCGGCTTTTGCTTCTATAGAATTGAAAGAACCTTAATATTTTTCAGAACACCTTACTGCAGTTTGCCAAACTGCCACGGAGAAACCCAAACCAGACAAAAAGGAATTCCGATGACCTCCAAAAAAAGTATTACCTTCATACTCTTCTCAGTTTTTCTCATGTTAGCCTCAGGATGCGCCACCACAACCAAAAGGAACGCCATAACAAGGAGCGAGGCATTCCCCCATATGTATGCTGAACAGCCCGGTTCCGTTGTGGTTCTTCCGCCTGTGAATACAAGTACACTCCCGGAAGCAAGTGACTATTATTTGGCCACAATCGCAGAGCCCCTGACCGCTACAGGATATACCGTCCTCCCTGCTGCAACAGTAAGGAATATCATGGAACAAGAAAAACTTTCTGATACTGAATCACTGTATTCACTTCCCCAGGAGACCCTGGCAAAATATTTTAATGCAGATGCAGTTCTCTATGCTCGTCTCAAGCAGTGGGACGTGACCCGAACCTCTCTTCTCTACAGACTCATTATTTCAATTGAAACCGAACTTGTCTCTACAAAAACATCAGAGCAATTATGGCGCTACAACACGTCCATAAACATTGATCTCAACACCGTTAAATCAACGGGAGGCTCCGTGCTGTCACTGCTCGAAGGAGCGAAGGAGGAAGACGTTGATAAAGCTACAGCAGAGGCCATCGCTTATGCTCTCAAATTAAACACAAAATTAGTCAGAGATCTTCCCTTCGGACCTGAGCATGAAAGCTATTTGCAGGATCAAAACACAGAACTAATTGGAACTATCCCTGAAAAAAGTATTTTGAAACAATCCACTCAAACAAAGTAAGTATTTCTGAAACTATTCAGCAGTGCGGTGTTATACTAAGGAACGGGAGATAAATAATTTGAACATTGTTTCAGTCAGCACATGATTCGTAGCTCCCCCCGGAAGTGGGGCTTTAGCCCCGCCCAAAAGTGTAATCGGCGGGACTGAAGTCCCACTTCCAAGAGCTTACTGGGTAGTTACGACGTATCTCTATATTAAAAATTTCGGGTTTCAGATTTATTCAGGCACTGGTATTTAAAATGGGTAATTCAGCCGGAAAGACTTTTTGCAGCAGAGTTGCACCGGGGGCACCAGCACCAGTTACAAAACTAAGAGAAAGCAGAGGAGCCGAACTGATGTTATTTTTCAGTTCCTCACCAAAAGTGGACACAAAATCAGCCTTTTCCTGAGAATCCAGATAAAAGGCAATCCTGACTGTATCCACAGTCTGAACACACCTGACCCGTATATTCCCAAGCCCTTCCACGGCAAGATGTAGGGTACAGGAACGCTCCCCCTCACTGTCCTTCTCTCCATTCTGACTCCCGGCCTCCTGATCAACCATCAGATAGCCCTTTTCGAGGAAAGAAAAAAGAAGGGGAAAAAGAAGACCATTTTCCTGCTGAAGACTTGCCTGCACAAATTGATGACTCTCCAGAGTGGCCAAAAGACGATTGGCAGTTGAACTGATTTCTTCCTGTCCTTGGAAAATTCTGGCTATCTCTGCCAGTACTGATTTAAGCTGGGCTGCAGCATCCTGCCCCCTTCCTCCTGCCACCAATGCCTCTGAACGAAGTCCTAGCTGTTCCAGATTATTTTTGAGAAGCGCACCGGCACCGGGTTCTTGAAGTTGAGCCGGCTGCAGACTCTGCATATTGTGTAATAGTTGCTGCTGCGTTGGTTGCAACAGGTCAAGGCCTGTAAACAACGGTAATTGCAAGGCTCTGACCAATGCTGGCAACGATTGTGTTTGGGTGCTCAAGAGAGGGGCTTGCGTTTTATCCGGCACGCCCCTTTCAGTGAGGGGTACAAAACTTGGTGTTGGCTGCAATGACTGCAACTGCAGCACTTTACTTTCTCCCGGCTCTGCAGCAATAGCGCCCTGGAGCTGAAATGATTCACCGCCAATCCGAACCAGGGTTCTGTTTTCTCCCTGATGCTGAAGAACAGTCGCTTTGACAGTATAATTTCCCTGACGAATCAACTGCTCGACAGCTCCAGTATCCATCTTTTGCGGAATGGACGATGATAGCGGTGAAGCACTCTCAGCTACCGTGGCAGTAGTCGTCGAAGAAGCGCCCGGTTTAGAGAAGAAACTGTTTTGAAGGCTTTGCAGAAGAGGTTTCACGTTGATAACATCTCCTGCCAGGGCAAGAGCCTGTCTCACCTGTACGGGAAGGCCAGAATCAACTTTCTGCAGTTTCAGGACTGGCTTGGTACTCAAGACCTGAAATTGCAGCTGTTCCCCTTTGGCAAGAGGAAGACTGGATTGTACTTCAAATCGCAGGCCTGCTGATTCAAGTGTAAACATATTCTGCCCACGGCTTTCCACCACCGTAGCAGATGCCATCCTGCCAGCCGCCAGCTGCGGAACAGCAACCGGCCCCCTCTCTCCCTGTGGAACGGAACTCGCCCGAGGCCCGTACAGAACTCCAATTTGAGGTGTTTTAGTAATCATGGCTTCTTCTGCTTTATAAAATATTCACACACTATTTTTCGCAAAAACCTTGCCCTGCACGGTGGATTATGGAATAAGAACTTAAACTCGTAACCATTCAGCAGTAGCCCAACTACGTCCATTTTGACTTTCTTACATAGCAATAGTATGCTTCGAATGTCCAGGTAAGCGAAGACTCCGAATGGACGAATTTGGAGCACGGAGTCTGCGCTTACCTGCTAAACAGTTACAGTACAGTATTTATACCAACTAACAAATATTGGCTGAATAGTTACTTAAACTCTTATCAAATTTACAGGAAACTTCAGCAAAATACCATGACATTAAAAACTGGAATATACGTCGATGCCGAAAACATCAGACTCTGCGGTGGATATGGGATGCGCTACGACGTGCTGGTGGATCTTGCCAATCGGGGTGGTTCCAATATGCTCCGCGCCAATTGCTACCTTGCCGAAAACGGTGAACGTACCAAGGAAGACCGCGATTATCGCCTGAAGCTGTACCGTTATCATAACATTCTGCGCCAGTGTGGATTTAAAGTTATAAAAAAATTCGTCAAACACTTTGTTGACGATGAGGGTATCCTCACAACCAAAGCCAACGCGGATATGGATCTTGCCATCGACGCCCTGCTCCAGGCAAGAAACCTCGATAAAATTATCCTGCTCACCGGCGATGGTGACTTTATTCGTCTGGTTCAGGCCCTGCAGAACATGGGCTGTAGGGTGGAAGTAATCGCCTTTAATAATGTGAGTGGCGAACTCAAGGAAGAAGCCGACAGTTTCCTCTCGGGTTTTCTTATCCCCGGACTTCTGCCAATTCAAAACGATGGTCCCGGATGGCATCGCGGCTTTCCGATAAACTATAACAGTGAGCGTGGTTTTGGTTTTATGCGCTACTACTCGATGCAGGCAAACGGGCTCCATGCGGAAAGTGTTTTTTTCCATTGCTCCAAATCCAGCGTCAGCTCCGACAGCATGTTCCTGGACTCCGACAATATCTTTGAATTCAAAATAGCAGCAAACCCCGAGAACAAGAATAAGACTGAAGCCATGGACATTCACTCCATTGACGAAATCCAACCGTGAAAATCTCCGCCTTCAGTGACACCCATATGCTCCACCAGCGCGCGGAAATTCCGGATGCCGACATTCTTATCTTTGCTGGAGATATGTCCGTATGCAGAACTCTGGAGGATGTGGCGGGATTCAATGATTTCCTCAAAGCCCTGCCACACAAATACAAAGTAGTGATTGGCGGTAACCATGACCATCTCCTGGCATCCTCACCAGATATTAGTCGTAAATTACTTCAGGATGTGACCTATCTTCAGGACGAAAGTATCATTATTGAAGGAATCAAGATCCACGGTTCACCTTGGCAGCCAATCTTTAACACCAATGCCTGCGATGCCTTTGCTCTGCCCCGTGGCCGTGCAATACGTAAGAAATGGGATCTGATACCACTAGACACGGATATCCTTATCACCCACACACCACCTGCCGGGATTATGGATGAGGATGGCGGCGTCAGCCACGGCTGTTCCGACCTTCTTAATGTTGTACAGCGCATTGCCCCCACGTTCCATATTTTTGGCCATATCCATAATCATAACGGGATGCAGCGCATTGGCTGCACCACCTTTATTAATTGTAACGTAAAAGATAAGAATAACAGGGTCCGCCCCGCTCTTACATTTGATTATCCTTCCTGATAGAGATATAGTAGGGGAAACAGGTGGATAAACTGAAGCCTCTCCTTTTACCCTTTAGCCTTAGCCCTTCAGTATTCAGCCTCTCCCCTTAACCTCCCCTCCCCAATCAGGAGTCACACAATGACCGAACAACAGCAGGTTCTCGTAGGCGGCAATAAAACAGGCGAGCATATCCTTCTTAATCCTGCCATGGCCAATCGCCATGGCCTGATCACCGGAGCAACCGGTACAGGTAAAACCGTCACCCTGCAGCTGCTCGCCGAATCCTTTTCCAGACTCGGTGTTCCTGTTTTCTCAGCCGATGTCAAAGGCGATCTTTCAGGTATTGCCAATCCCGGAAAAGCACACCCAAAAGTCAGCGAACGTCTGGAACACATGGGCGTTACCGATCATCCTTTTGAGGGTTGCCCGACCCTGTTCTGGGATATTGAAGGAAAAACTGGGCATCCGGTACGCACAACAATTTCTGAGATGGGCCCTGTTCTTCTCTCCAATATTCTTGAACTCAATGACACCCAGAGCGGCATTCTCCAAGTTGCTTTTTCCGTTGCCGATGATCAGGGACTACTTCTTCTGGATCTCAAGGACCTGGCATCCATGCTCAACTGGATTACCGAAAATCGCAAAGAACTGGCCAAAGAATATGGCAATATTGCATCCCAGAGTGTTTCCGCCATTCGACGTAAGCTTCTGGTACTCAAGGAATCCGGCGGTGAAGTCTTTTTTGGCCAACCAGCCCTGAACATTGAGGACCTGATGCATGCTGATTTCTCAGGCCGTGGAGTGATCAGCCTCCTTGATGCTTCATCGCTCTACTCCAATCCTCGAATCTACACAACCTTCCTGCTGTGGCTACTCTCTGAGCTAATGGAAGAGTTGCCCGAACGTGGTGATGCCCCTCTCCCCAGGCTGGTCTTCTTCTTTGATGAAGCACACCTTTTATTTAACAATTCCCCAAAAGCTTTAATTGATAGAATTACTCAGGTTGTACGGTTGATACGTTCCAAGGGTGTGGGCATTTTCTTTGTCAGCCAATATCCAAATGATATTCCGGATGAGGTATTGGGACAGCTGGGCTGTCGTATTCAACATGGACTGCGAGCCTTCACCCCAAAAGATCAAAAGGCTGTGAGGGTCGCTGCCCAGACCTTTCGCCAGAATCCCGAAATTGATACCGAGCAGACCATCACCGAGCTTGGAGTTGGTGAAGCACTGGTCTCCACTCTGGATCCCAAGGGGCGACCCACAATGGTAGACTGGTGTCTGATGGCACCACCTCATTCCCAAATCGGCCCCATCACCGCTGAAGAAAAACAGGGCATTATTGGGCGATCCCCGATTAAGGATCGTTACGATACCACAGTTGATCGGGAATCAGCGTATGAATTGCTCATAGCAAGAGAAGAAGAACTGCAGAAGAAACGTCAGGAAGCAGCAGCTGAGCTTGAAGAAGAAAAAGCCGCGGCCATGGAAGAAAAGCAGAAAAGTAAAGGCTCTGGCAGGCAACGCCAATCTGTTCTAGAAAGCACACTTAAATCCATTGGCCGGAGTTTTGGCTCGCAGATAGGACGTTCCCTGGTTCGGGGAATTCTTGGATCGCTTATTGGCAAACGGCGCTGAAAAAATTAAATTTGATAGCATTGTAAAAAGGTCAAAGTAGACAAGTCTCAATTTTGTGCGCTAGACACTTGCCCAATCATGATTTTTGTGGTAGTGATATTTGTTATTACTTTACTCGGCTTTATATGAAAAAATGGAGTGGTAGTTCTTGTCTCTCGCTTATCTATTCTCTACAAGGTTATCGCTATGAGTCTCTCCAATGCTGTTTTCATTCATTCGAAAAGGTGCTCTCTTCTGCTGCTTTTCGGTTTGATGGCATGGATGTCTGTTGGCCTCGGATGTGACCAATCTCCAGATGTAAAAAAAGTCTCCTTTGAGAGAAGTGAGAGGATTCAGGTCCAGCCAACCCCCACAAAAAGAGAAGAATCCCTGAAGATTGCTGTTGCTGCAATGATTTCCCCCAAGGAGACTTTTATTTTTTATAAAGAAATTCTGACCTATCTCTCTCAAGAACTATCAATCCCCATACAGCTTGTCCAACGCGAAACCTATGAAGAGGTAAACAATCTGCTCAGAGACAATGAGCTGGATGCTGCCTTTGTCTGCACTGGTTCCTATATTCAGGGACATGAGGATTTTGGTATGGAATTGCTTGTTGCCCCGGTAGCATACGGCAAGCCAATTTATTACTCCTATATCATCGTGCCCAAAGATAGTCCAGCACAGACCTTAAGCGATTTGCGCCACAAGACATTCGCCTTTACCGATCCCATGTCAAATACAGGGAAACTCTCTCCAACATATATGCTTGCCAAGATGGGGGAAGACGAAAAACTTTTCTTCTCTAGCTCCATCTTTACCTACAGCCACGATAAATCCATTGAAGCTGTGGCCAAAAAACTGGTGAATGGAGCAGCCGTTGACAGTCTTATCTGGGATTATCTTGACCGCACTAATCCTCACTATACATCCAAAACCAAAGTTATTTCAAAATCAGCCCCTTACGGCATTCCACCAGTTGTAGTTCCCAGAGAACTAGACATGCAGCTGAAAGAAGAACTACGCTCCATTTTTCTTCACATGCATGAGGATGCCAGGGGGAAAAAAATTCTCGATGAAATTATGATTGACCGCTTTGTGGAGGTGTCAGACGATATTTATGATAACGTAAGGATCATGGAGAAACTGATACAGGATGGAAAATAAATATCCGAAGGCAAATATCTTCAAAGACCTTCCCCTGGGTTGGAAATTTTCTATTATGGTCAGTGGCATTGTTCTCATAATGGGAGTTATAACCATATTTTTTGTTGGATCCAGGATGAGTAACGCCCTCCATGCTGCACATGAGAACAGGGGAAGGACAATCATACGTAACCTGGCGGCAAATAGCGTCGATCTCATCCTCACGGAAAACAGGCTCAAGCTTCACCAACTGCTTTTAGATATAAAAGCTACTGAGAACAGTATAGAATACCTCTTTGTCTTGGATTCAAATAACAATATATTTTCTCACACCTTTGGTGAGATAGGGTTCCCTAAGGTATTACTTAATATAAATCCCATCACTGACGGAAGTCAATGCTCTGACATTCAATTGCAATTTGTTGACAGGAAAGTGGGAATCCTTGACCTTGCTGTTTCTGTAATGGAGGGGGATGCAGGAGAGGTCCATCTCGGACTTTCACAAGCATCTATTCAGCAAAAAGTACAAAATCTCAGAATGGAGTTGGCTGGCATCACCAGTTTCGTCTGTTTACTGGCAATTTTTTCCGCATTCTTTTTTTCCAGAATAATCAATAAGCCACTGCAGTCTCTGGCCATTGCTTCCGATAAATTTGGCCAGGGGAAACTCAGTTATAATCCCCCCATAACCAGTCATGATGAAATTGGTCGATTGACAGCCACCTTCAACCAGATGGTTATAAACATTGAAAAAGCCAAGGCAGAGCAAAAAGAGGCAGAAGAAGACAGGCTACGACTCTCTGCTGCCATTGACCAGGCATCAGAAACCGTAGTTATTACTGACGTAGAGGGGAATATTCAGTATATCAATCCCGCTTTTGTGAACCTTACCGGCTATAGTCGTGAGGAAGCCATTGGCCAGAATCCACGTATCCTCAAGAGCGACACCCAGGATAAGGCCTTTTATGAAAAGATGTGGCAGACGATTCTTCAGGGGGAAATATGGAGTGACCTAATGGTCAACAAGAAAAAAGATGGCTCCTTGTTTTCAGAAGAGGTCACCATTTCTCCTATTAAGAATAATTACGGTCAGATTACGAATTTTGTGGCTGTGAAACGTGATGTCAGCAAGGAGGTATCACTTGAAAAGCAGTTACGCCAGGCCATGAAGATGGAAGCGGTCGGCACTTTGACCGGTGGTATTGCCCATGACTTCAATAATATTCTAACAGCCATACTTGGATATACTGAGATAGCAAAGTTGCAGCTGCCTGCCGATGATAAAATCCGGAAAGATCTTGATCAGGTTCTTATTGCCAGCAAAAGAGCCACTGATCTTGTGAAACAGCTTCTGACCTTCAGTCGTCAGGGAGAAGAAGATTTTCATATTATCAAACTCCAGCCCATCATAAAAGAGGTCCTCAAACTATTACGTGCATCCCTGCCGTCAACCATTCAGCTCAAAGAAAACATTGTGAAGGAGACCCGTCCGGTATTGGCCGACCCAACCCAGATACACCAGGTGTTGATGAATCTCTGCACCAACGCCAAGCATTCTATCGGTGCAGAAATAGGGACCTTGATTGTGTCATTATCTGAAGTACAAGTCACAGACTCCAGTTGCATTGTTGATTGCCCACAAATAGCCTATGCCAATTACCTCGACCTTGCAATCAGCGATACCGGCTGCGGCATGGATGAATTGACTCGATCAAAGATCTTTGATCCGTTTTTTACAACCAAAGAAAAGGGGAAAGGAACAGGGCTTGGGCTGGCTGTGGTTCATGGAATTGTCAAACAGCACAAAGGGGAGATAACTGTTAGCAGCAGGCCTGGTCAGGGAACTACCTTTCATATCTATTTACCGGTGAGTAAAGAAAAAGAGGATAGTGAGAATGTCCTTATTCAAGAAATACCACATGGAAGTGAACGTATTATGCTTGTTGATGATGAAGCAATGATTGTTCAGGTGATACAGCGTATGTTGAAGGATCTTGGATATGTGGTAACCATTTTTACCAGCAGCACTGAAGCCTTGAAGGCGTATACAAAAACTCCCGACAATTTTGATCTGCTCATCACCGATATGACCATGCCGGAAATGACAGGTACAGTCCTGGCCGGTAAGTTACTTGCTCTCCGACCGGACCTGCCTGTGATCCTGTGCACAGGATATAATGAGACAATTGATGCAGAAAAAGCCACATCATTTGGTATTAATGAATTTATCATGAAACCGGTTGAAAACCATACGTTGGCAAAGGTAATCAGGCAGGCGCTCAAGCCCTCATGATAAGCGAGTATAAAAAATGAAAATAACTCGCAAAGAGTTTCTTGCCCAGAGAGACATGAACTACCACAACTACAATTCATCACGTTAAACCACAGGGCCAAATCCCGGCTGCAAGAAGTATTGGCCAGAGGATTAACGCTCCCCTCCCAGACAGTCACAACTGCCGATATCATTTTTTTAAAGAGAAAATGCCTTTGGCGTAAACAGCATTAACAAAAAGCTGGTAAGAATAAGTTATTTTCCTATGTGATACATTTTTTCATTTACATGCACGAGTTCCGTTGTTAACATATACACATTGGAAGGATCTTTTCAACCCACTCAACCGTTAGAAAAAAACAATGCTATCTCACTGGAAAAAGGCCAATCTTTTCGTCAAATTCGGAGTTATCCTGGCTGCATTAATTCTCACATCCTGTGCCATCCTCTTTAGCACTGCCTCTACCACAAAAAAGATGGAACACAATTATGTTACTCTCCTGGATCACGATGTTGCTATTACCATGCATGCTGACAAAATCGATATCCTGACACTTCAGTGCCGACGTTCTGAGAAGGACTTTTATCTCAGAAAGGATAAGAAATATATCAAACGTGTCCAGGATACTATCATCCTGTTAAAAAACGAGGCGCAACAGGTTGTCGATATGAGTGGCCGGGAGAGCGAAATGGGGACACTTGGCTCATTGATTATGCAGAATATCGATATCTATCAAGACAAATTCCTGGCTGTCGCTCAGGCCTGGGAGACCACTGGTCTTGATCACAAATCAGGCCTCCAGGGCGAATTTCGCACCAGCGCTCGTGACTTGGCAGAAGATCTCAAAGAACACCAGATGTCTGATCTCAACATGGCCTTTCTTCAGATGCGCAGATACGAAAAAGACTTCCATCGGGTCAGGAGCGCAAAATATAAAAAGAAGTGGCTGGCTGCCATAAAAACTTTCAACGATCTCATTATTACCCGAAGATTAGATCCTGAGGTGAAAGAGATTTTAACCCGTGAAATCAGCAAGTACCAGAAAGATACTCACTCTTTTATACAGTTCGACACATCCGAGGGATATGAAAGCATCCGTAACACAGCTAAAAACATGGAGAACTCGCTCTATTCCGTATACGTCCATAAAGCCGAAACCATGCTTCTCAATATTCGTAAACACGAGAAGGATTACCTCCTTCGTCGTGATCCAAAGTATGTCGACAAGACGCTGGAAGCCATTGAAAATCTGCGTAAGGGTTTTGATAATGACAAGGTGGCAAAGAAGCACCTACAGTCCATCAGTGTGCCGCTTGATGCGTACAAAAATTCTTTCCTGAGCCTGGTCGATAACGACAAGGTAATCAAAACCCTGAACGCTGAGATGCGAAAAGCTGTACATGAGATAGAACCTCAAGTGGAACAGATCACCGTCCTGGCCGAAAAGAGCAGGAAGACAAAACAGACAGCCACCACAATGGCTGCTGATCGCTCCATTTTTGTTACCATCGTCGTTTCTTCTACTATTCTCCTGGTCTTGGCAATCGTGGTCTTTGTTGTAGTCCGGAGTATTGTCCTCTCCATTCGGGAGGGCGTCCAACTTGCTGAAAAAATAGCGGATGGTGATCTAACCTATACCCTGAAGAGTAAGAGCCAGGACGAGATAGGTTTCCTAATTGATTCATTAAACCAAATGAGTGAAAAACTTCGAACCATGTTTAAGGATATTTCTTCCGGTGTGCAAACACTGTCATCAGCCTCAACTGAGCTTTCAGCAATTTCCAACCAGATGTCTTCTAATTCTGAACAGACAAGTGGTAAAGCAAATGCTGTTGCAGCCGCCGCTGAAGAGATGAGTGTGAATATGGATTCTGTTGCTGCCGCCTCTGAAGAAACCTCGGTCAATGTCAATATGGTTGCGGCTGCGGCTGAAGAGATGAGTACCACCATCACTGAAATTTCAACAAACACTGAAAAGACCCAATCTATTACTGAAAGAGCCGTTACCCAGTCCCAAAACGCATCTACTCAGATTAATGAGCTCGGTACTGCCGCCCAGGAGATAGGAAAAGTAACGGAAACAATAACGGAGATTTCAGAACAGACCAATCTTCTCGCACTTAATGCAACAATAGAAGCTGCACGGGCAGGAGAAGCCGGGAAAGGCTTTGCTGTAGTCGCTAACGAGATTAAAGATCTTGCCAAACAGACATCAGAAGCCACTTCTGAAATTAAAGATAAGATTTCTAAAATTCAGGATGCAACCAGAACATCTGTAACAGAAATCACCCAGATTACAGGAATCATTGGTGAAGTCAATGAAATGGTATCTACCGTTTCAGTAACTGTTGAAGAACAGGCCAATGCCACACAGGAAATAGCGGATAATATCGCCCAGGCATCTCAGGGTATTCAGGAGGTCAATGAGAATGTTGCCCAGGCATCATCTGCAACTGGAGAGGTCGCAGCAGATATTGCTGAAGTCGGACAAGCTTCCAGTGAAATCAACAGCAGCAGTACACAGGTGAATGTGAGTGCTGATGAGCTGAGTGAACTGGCTGAAAAATTAACTGGCATCGTGAATCAGTTCAAGGTGTAACCCAAGTTCGGTAACTTAAATACCCAACTCGCGTAATGCTTCTTTTTATACTGAAAAAGAAGCGTTACGTTGAGGACGGGAATATTCCATCCTGTGGATGTTAAATAGAGATACACACTAAACAGAACAAAAGTAATCGCAAGGGGCCTTTTAATGGGTGGTCCCCTGATATGAATTACTGCTAGCGAGGGAAGAAGAAAAAACTGCGGCCATGGAAGCAAAGTAGAAAAGTAAGGGCTCTGGCAAGCAACGATAATCTGTTCTGGAAAGCACACTAAAATCCATTGGCCGGAGTTTTAGCTCCAAGATAGGACGTTCCCTGGTTCGGGAAATTCTTGGATCGCTTATTGGTAAACGGCGCTGAAAAAAATAAGTTTTCCTGGATTCAAGTGATAAGTGCATTTCTTTCATAGAATATTTACCTTGGGACACCCTAAAAAACTACGAAAAAATGGTAGTTTCAAGGCAGTAACAAACATTAGAAGTCCCGAAACTTCTGCAACAGAACAGATCGGTCGTCCCAGGATACTATTACTTCGCAGGAATTATTTTGGAGAGGTACTCTCCAACAAGAACCCCAAAATCAGAAGGTAAGCTCTGATCACTTGAGCCACCACTGTAGGACGCTGCCCATGCACTATTTGATGTGGAAAGCAGTTTATGATGCAGAATCTCCTTACTGCCTGCATCTCGTACTGTCAGCATCACATTCATAAAGGAACTCCCCACAAAAACTCCGCCCCACATACGAGCAGAACTGCTGGTGATCCGCATATCAATAATTTCCAGATCAACTACGGCGGTTTTTCCTGAAAACGTTTTGGCCCCGTCATCTGTTACATTTTTATAGCTTTTTTTGGATTTCAGTTGATTCACCATCTGCTCTTCACAATCACTGGCTGCTTTTGGATAATCAGTCTGGACCTGAGCACTACTCTCAAATTTACCTATAACGATATTATCATACTTTGCTGCCAGGGGCGCTCCTGCCACCATTTCTTCCACGGAGGCCAGTTCCAGTTTTTCAACTCCAGATTCAGTTGTTGCAACACTATCCGGTCCGGCATCCTTGGCACTTCCCTGACTGGACTGCTCACCGACACAGGCACACACAAGGGGTAAAACAAAAACGAGGGACAATATGCGAAGAACAGACTTTCTCACAGAATTCATGTAAATATCCTAAAGTATTAAAGGCACTAACAAATATACGACAGATCTCGTGCAACATGGTATAGCAAATTCCTCAGGCTTTGTGAATGACTTTCAGCATGACAGCAGCATCTTTCTCATTGCAGAGCTTCATAAAAACCGATATTACTGTCATCCTGATAAAATACTAACTTTCACCATGCTACTGAACGGCACAATATTTATCCGGAATCGGGGGACACGATCCC
>CAZIDU010000020.1:0-48389 GCA_964538055.1 uncultured Desulfocapsa sp.
AGCGAGGACTTTTGAATGGCAGTTGTCTGAAGAAATACGTCTCTACTATTTACTACCTGATTACCACTAAAGCTCAGGTGAATTTTGCAGCACTTTCGTAACGTACTGAAAATACAGTTTTAGTGTTTTTCAGAGTAACTTGTGCCCATTTTATTAAAATGTTGTGATTTGCTTGTACCATTACGTTTTGCCATGATAGTTCGTAATGAAAAATATCTTACCTGAGCTTTAGTGGTAATCAGGATTTACTATAACACCACAGTAACAATCTAAGCTTTTCTCTTACCGCACACCGTATACTGAAAACCTCAAACCGTTCTTCTTATCATTTCTTTTTGATATTAAATGCTAAGAAACCTGTAACTATTCACCATACTATGAAACGGCGCAATGTTTACCCGGAATCTGGGGACACGATTCCAATTCAAAAGACAAAGACGAATTGGATCATGTCCCCAGTTTCCTACCAGCTTATTCGTTATGCAATTTCGGTGAATAGTTACAGACACCTTCTAAAGACACTACGCGAACAAACCACACGATCATCCTTTTGTTCTATCGCAAACCGGAAACCTAAAACCGTTTTTTTTATTCAATATTCTGTTCCTGCACCGCATCACCAGCAACTGCTGGAGCCATTTCGTCCTCAAGTGTAAACGCATCCCGTACGACAGGAGTATCCCCTTCTCCACCGACAAGTTCTGATTGTGAAATAAGCATGGGATCAATTGTATTCATCTCCTTTTCAACACGTTTAATATTTCCCATAACCTTATCAGTAATACCAACGTCCGGGTATTTGATAAGGATATCTACCAAGCGTCTCCTAGATTCAACAAGTAGCTTTTTCCTCGATTCAACATCAGAAGTCTTTGTAAAGCGGATAAACAGATCTGCAGCTTTCCTACGCTCTGCCCTTGCTGCCAGTAAAGAGACCTCGGCAATCTTATTATCTGCTTTTATTGCATACTCAGTATCAAGCATGGTTGTTAGAATTTCAATAGCCTGATCAAATTCACCTTTATCGATAAGAAGCAAGGCATCATTCCATTGTCGTTGTTGAACCTGCATTTTTTCAATCTTCTTTTTTTCCCGACTCACAGCTTCAGCAAGAGTGAGATCATCACTCTTTTTGCGGATCTCAATTAATTTTTCCCCACTTAATATATCTTCAGGCAATGTTTCAAGTTTCAACAAAGCATCCTGAAACTGCTCTTCAGCAGCCATTGTATCCACTTCCGAAATAAACATATCAAACCAATTATCCGCACGACTCAAAGTTGAGCTTTTAATAATATCGACATTGGAGGAGACCGGTGAATAGGGATAGTCGGCAAGGAACTTGTCAGATTGCCACACAAGCTTATACCCGTCACGCTGGGGAGTGAATCCGAGAAAATTTCGCAGAAGTTCAGAATATTCTTTAAGTTCAGGACTACCAGCCTCACTTCTCTCTAAAATTGAAAGCTGCAGAGTGGCCCAATCCTCTATTTTTGCCAGGTCACTATAATCTTTAGATATTTCAAGATACTGCTGCTCTGCCTTACCGTAGTCTCCAGAGGCCGTGTACAGATCGGCAAGAATTTTCCGCAGGGAAAGAATATCTGTACGTTGATCATCGGATGAGGACATCAAATCTATGATTTCCTGGTATATCAGTACCGCCTTCTTTTCCTGATGAAGTGACATGAGAGCATTACCATATGAAATTCTGGTGTTGAGATGCACTCTGTCCAGTTGATGTGATGGAATCTGTTGCCATACCTGAATGACCTCCTCAAACTCACCGCTCCCGGCATATCGCTCAATAAGAGTTTCTATTTGTGGTAAATCCGCCTGCTCACCACGCTGTTCCCAACCTTCTCCCCTGTCATCACCACTTTTGAGAAGTCTGCCACAGCTGGATTCAAGAAATGAGATATCTCTTTGTTCCAATGCCATCACTTCTGCACTGGTAATAGCATTACCAGAATCCGCAAAATCCTGACGCAACAATGACTCATGAATATGACTGTATCCATTTAAAACTTTTTGCAGATCTCTGAAGCAGCGCACCATCTCTTCCGATGCTGCCTCGTCGAGATCCAGAACGATGGCCTGATCGTCCAGTTCTTTCCAGCGATCGAGTTTTCTACCGTATTCAAATATTCGATCTTTCACATATTGCATCTCCGGCAAAACAGGCCCTTCTTCAGAAAATCCAACTGATCCCTGCTGTCCTGAATTGTATTGAGACTGGAAATCATCATTAATACCATTCGGGTACGGCTGAATAATCGGTTTGCTTCCTAAGTCTTCAGTTGTCTCAAGCCCTTGGGTTGATGCTCCCGCATTCCCGGACGAAACAATCCTTTTCTTGTCATAGGCACAGCCTGATGAAAGGAGAGCACAACACAACGCTGCTGTTACTGTAGTATATCGAATGTTCATTGGTTTGTTTTAGTTAAAGATAATACTGTTACCTAATGGTCTATATCAGTAAGGATACACTAGGAGCTTGTCCAAGAATACCCATGTTGTAGCACAAAGAAGTGAAGAATTCAACACAGCCTTGCCGTGATACTTACAAATCAGTCTCAAGAAATTGTTTTTTATCGCCCCAAAACGGTGCATAATATCTTTGCGGCTTAAACCTACCGCTCTCATACACCTGCCCAAAGGTCATGATGGAAGGATAATTTCTATTTTTCTCATCAATTTCTAGTACAGGCTGTTGCAGACGGCCACCATTCTCTTTGTCAACTGCAAGGTTTAACTGACCCAATTCACTATGAAGCAGAGTTAAGCCATAAAAAGAAAGATCAACAGGATCCAGCTTCTGCGAATAAAGTTTTTCACGTAATATGGTATTCACCACACCTGTCCACGTGGGAAGGGCCCCACTTGATCCTGTAATCCTGGTAGTTTTTCTTCGCATGGATTCATTAGTATCAAAACCGACATATACGCCAATGGTATAACCACCATCAATGACCATGCCGGTCCCACCCATTGAAACAGCTGGTAAGTAGCCAAAAAATGAGGCATTTGTATAATTATTTGCAGTCCCTGTCTTCCCAAGAAGAGGAATCACCAGATCCATAGCTCCTGGTTCTTCCTGCACTTCAGTCTCATCGAAGGGTAATCGGGCATGTTCCTGAGCATAGCGTCCCGTACCAAATTTCACGGTATTTTCGAGAATACTCCCCAGGGCCAGGCTCTGTTCTGGTGCTAAAAGGTGTTTCTTTTTTACTTCAGCACGATACACCACCTCTCCATCTGCAGTTTCGATACGATCAAGGACTGTCAAAAGATCTCTGTTTATCCCAGCTTCTTTTCCTGCCAAAAACACATTGCCGGTAACAAGGGATTCATACATGCGAACCATTTCAAGAAGGGTTACAACATTAGAACCTAGAGGAAAGGACAGAACGGGTTCAAGCTGGCTGCTTACTCCCATTTCTTTCCCATATTCAATGAGATACTTAAGGCCAACCAAAACACGAAAGTCTTGTACTCCTGCAAGTACATCAAGACTATAGGGGTAAAGAGCGGACAAACGTTGATACTCATTTTTTACCTGCCGTTTGACAATGGACAATGCCTTTGAAGTCAAAGTATCATCAAGTAGAACATCAGCCCAGAACTTTTCCTGACTCTCTGGACCCTCGGCGGCGAAATACTCTTTCAAGCGTCCGCTGTCAACCAACACCTGATTCTCCGTAAGAGCATCTAACTCCTTATAGGAATAGCGCAGTATTGCCTTGTCATAACAAAGAACTGCCGACTGCGTATAAGAAAATAAGCCGAAGGGATCTTCTTCATCTGTGATGTTGAGAGACTTTCTAAATTCCTGAAGTTGCTGCTGTCGCAACACAAGTGTCAGATAGTTCGTCTTCAAAATGTTTCTACGTAAAAGCTGCTCTTTTATTTCCTGTTCTTTTAAATCAGTATCAGCAAGAACGGTATTTATGTCTTCTTCATATTTGTCAAAGTACAGGCCGTAATGGAGGCTTTTTAATACATCATATTCTTTTACAAGATCTTCAAAAATAAAATCAGTTTCAAGATGTCGCACAGCTTCAAAAAAAGCTGCTTCCTGAAGCACTGACCTGTTTAAGACAATGCCATGAGTGTCTCTTATTCGTGTCCGGTACAGGCTATATGGTTCTTCTTTTCCATTTCGAACCCGTGGTGCAAGACCAACATTTACCGCCACTTCCTTAAATTCGTCGGTGGAAAGATTGTCACAGAGATGATAAAGCAACCAGACCGATGCAAGATTTTCAGATCGTACCCCGGCCCAACTCATGGAAACCTTTTCACTGCTTATTTCATGATCAGGTCTTGGGAAATACGTCTGTCCCTGGAAAACGAAGATATCCCGGCTGTTATTGAGAAGATCAGCAGCATTCCATCCAAGTTGCAGAGCTGCAGCAAAAAGATATGGTTTAAACGCCGACCCCATGGTTCTTTTAGCGGAAATCGCCCTGTTGAAAAATCTATTTTCAACGCCTCCTGCCATGGCTTTTATCATACCATTTTGCAGGACAAGAGCACCACCCTGCATCAGAGGAAAACGTTCCAGATCAACATGTACGGTACCATCGTCATCAATGTTTCTGACACTTACCCAAACCCTGTCTCCAGTTTGTAACTGGTCCACAAGAAGGGGAAAATCCTCTTCAGTGCTCTCACTCCAACGGTTCTTTTCCCATTTTACAAGGGCAGTGACTGTTCGTTCCAATCCTTTTTTACGCAGTAGCCCTCTGCCAAGATCCCCTCCGAAATCAACGTTTGCCTGAAAACTCTCAGGAAAAGTATCCCCTACCTGAATATCGGTGATGCCCGCAAACAGAAATGCTCCTTTTTTAACTTCATGATCACCACGATACGTAGTTTTTGCTAGCTCTGCCTGAACCTCATCACGATTATATCCGCGAAGCCTGACATCAAGCCGGGAGAGTTCGTGGCGAAGAGAATAAAGAGTGTTTTCCTGTAATCCCTTGTCGACACTGGTAATAACACGTACACCAGCTGTTGCAAGATTGGAAATACCATGTTCTTCAAGAGCCGTTGTCACTTCCTCGGTGGCAACAGCATCCTTAACCATTTCCATCACATAATCGAGTGCATATCCAACCTGTCCCTCGGTAAAGAGGATATCCGTTGCAAGCGCCTCTTCATACTCATTGCTGCTCACCTTGCCAAGGCGATACATCTGTTTCAGGACGTAGGCCATTCGTATCTTGACTCTCTCCCGAACTTTTTCTTTCGCCTCTTCAGACTTGCGGTTAAAGGGATTGTAATAATTCGGCTGTTTTACACTTCCAGCAATAAAAACACTTTCAAGAAGGGTCAGATCTTCAACGTTCTTGTCAAAATAATAACGAGCCGCCACCCCGAGACCGTGACCGTTACCACGGACATAGAATTGATTGCAATAAAACTCAAAAATCTTCTCTTTTGAGTAGTGATATTCGAGCCGCAGGGCATATAAAAGCTCCTTCAGTTTTGCCTCGTAGGACCTGCCGGAACGTTTAAAGAGATTTTTTGCAGTCTGCTGAGTAAGGGTACTCCCTCCCTGCACCACCCTCCCCGCCTCATAATTTTTGATAGCTGCCCGGGTAATGGAAACAGCATCAAATCCATAGTGTTCAAAGAAACGATTGTCCTCGGAGGCGACAAGAGCGTTGACAAAGCTTTCCGGGATCTGTTCCCAGGTCACATACTGCCTGTGTGCATCGTCAAAAAAGACCCCCAGAGACGTCACGCCATCGCTATAGAGAACAGGGCTTTCCTTACCTAAAATACTCTGAATATTATCAATGTCAATTTCATCACCTGGCTGAAGGACGACCAGATAATACAACCCTCCTCCCACTGCCAAAATCGCCAGGAAAACTAAAGTGAAGAAAAAAAGAATTATTTTTTTTAACATAGGAACGACAGATTGAAACCGTGTTGCACTTTTTAGGTCAGATTACAAATCCTAACACGGTGTATATGAATGATTATTGAAAAACAGGGGCACCATTTTTGTTGCATTTTACTGCTTCTTCGAGTTTAAGTAATAAGATTCACGAGATTGTACTGCGTTCAAACGTATATCTCAAGAGCGCTTTTAGTATGATTTGTATTTTCTTCTCAATACTTATCACACTAACAGATTCAAGCCTTTCTCTATATTTTATATTTTTTATATGCTCCGACTCTCATCATATATTTTCAAGTCCCTTGGTCTTATTGCAATATTCCTGTTTCTCAGCTCCTGTGGAACTCAGAAAACGGCTGTTTTGTATCCGCTTCCCAGTGGTGAAATAGCCTCTCCTGTCAGTTCTCTTTCAATGGATCCCGAGTTACTTCTTGTTGAGACAGAATCGGAGCAGTGTCTCACCGAAGAGCTTGAGCTTCTGAAACAAACAGGAACATGGCAGCCCGGGGCAGAGCTACAATCATTTAATTCACCCGCCAAAGAGATCAGCTATGATTTTCCCGTTGTTATCAATAAACAGGTGGAAGCATATCTGGATATCTTTCAGAATCGCCAAAATAAAACTTTTCGACGCTGGCTTGTCCGCTCGGGTAAGTACCTTCCGATGTTTCAGAAAGAACTGCGTGATGCTGGACTCCCCGAAGATCTTGCCTACCTTGCAATGATTGAAAGTGGATTTAATCAGAGAGCCTACTCCCGTGCCAAGGCTGTTGGTCTCTGGCAGTTTATGAAAGGCACCGGTAAAGACTATAATTTAAAAATAAATAATTATGTGGACGAGCGTCGTCATGCTGAAAAATCCACAAAAGCTGCAATTGGCTTTCTCTCAGATCTGTATGCAGAGTTTGGAGACTGGCACCTGGCGGTGGCGGCTTACAACGCAGGTGGAGGAAAAATCAGAAGAGGTCTGAAACGTTACAAAGCAGATAACTTTTGGAGCCTTGCCCAACATCGCTATCTGCATCTGGAAACCAAACGCTATGTTCCAAAACTGATAGCAGCCATCATTATTGCCAAAAACCCGGAGCAATACGGTTTTACCAATCTTGAATATGAGACAGCGATAGAATACGAAACACTGCGCGTAGGACCTGGCCTCAGTCTGGATGCTGTAGCTCTGATATGTAACAGCAGCAGTAAACAAATCAAACAGCTGAACCAGGAATTAAAAACGGGGAAAACTCCCCTGAATAAACGTCATTATGATGTTCAGATTCCACTGGGAAGCGGTGAACTGGCGAAGGCCAACCTTCCTCGCCTGAACAGTGTCGTAAGCACTGGCTACAAAACACATGTTATCCGCAAGGGAGACAACCTTTCCAGCATTTGCAGGCGCTACAACATTAACAAAACAACCCTCCTTAAAATCAACAATCTGAGAAGTAATAAACTGATCGCCGGGAATCACCTTCGGATTCCATACAGCACCACTCGCTATCGCCTGCTTGCAGCTGGCAATAATGGACAAATTGCATCCAATGATCTTATACTTCACACAATTAAACCGGGTGAAACCATTTCCAGGATCGCAGACGCCTATAATGTACCAGCCGATTTGATTGTCACCTGGAACGGCCTCAAAAGTGTCCATAAAATAAGGGCAGGTCAACAACTGGCCCTCTACATAGAAGGAGCAGGTAATTCCGTTGCTGCGGCAGAGAAACCTAGAAAAACAACACACGTTGCTGCCACGGCATCTATAAATAATTCTTCAATAATCACCCTTGCAAAACAAGGTAAATTTGCAATTAATACCGTGGCCGCAAACACTCCAGAAGCAAGTACCATCAGTTGGTATCAAGTTCAGCAAGGAGATTCGCTCTGGGCCATTGCCAGAAAGTTTAACCTTTCCACCAAGCAGCTCAAATCCTGGAATAAGCTCACATCTAACCGTATTCAGCCAGGTATCAAACTGAAAATCCGAAATGTCTGAGCAGCCATGACTGCCTGACCTTTCGGATAAACTCAATTTACTCTCTCCTGTTCTCTTTCCCTCTTTTCAAACCAGACACCTTTATGTTAAAAGAGTGACCCTGAATACTGATCAATACACAACAACATCTACTGTTCACCATATATATACAATGCCAAACACATCATTTCCAGAATTTGAATATCCAGCGGATGTTCACACTATCACCCATAAAGAAAAAACCATCCTTCTTATTGGGACAGCTCACATCTCTCAGGAATCCGTCGAGCTGGTTGAAGAGGTTATCTCCCAGGAACATCCCGACTGCGTCTGCATAGAACTTGACGAAAAACGCTATAAGGCACTCACTCAAAAGAAAAAATGGCAGTCCCTGGACCTTAAACAGATCATCAAAGACAAACAGTTGTCCACCCTTATGATCAACCTGCTGATGGCCTCTTACCAGAAGAAGCTTGGCGGTCAGCTTGGGGTAAAGCCGGGAGCGGAATTATTGAAGGCTGCACAGACTGCAACTGCAATTGATATCCCCATTGCTCTCTGTGATCGTGATGTACGGATAACGTTAAGGCGAGCCTGGAAATCCACCTCCTTTTTCAAAAAAGGCTATCTGCTAACCACACTTTTTGCGTCACTCTTTGATTCCACTGAGATCAGCGAAGAAAAACTTGCTGAAATGAAACAGAAAGATGTCCTTTCCGATTTAATGGATGAGATGGGAACAGCTCTTCCAGATGTAAAAAATGTCCTTATCGATGAAAGAGATATCTATCTTTCCGAAAAGATTAAGGCTGCCGAAGGAACACTTCTGGTGGCTGTAGTTGGAGCCGGTCATGTGCAGGGAATTAAGAATATTTTCAACGATGACAGAAGTGGAGAACTCGAAGAAATTTCAACCATTCCACCTGTTTCAAAAATATGGAAAATTCTCGGCTGGTCCATTCCCATGCTGATCATTGGTTCGCTTGTAACTATCGGGGTGCAGAAAGGAATGGATGATGCCGGAGCAAATCTCCTCTACTGGATACTTGCCAATGGCATACCATCTGCCATTGGTGGAATACTCGCCTTTGCCAACCCCCTCACCGTCATTGGTGCCTTTGCGGCAGCGCCGATAACAAGCCTGACTCCTGTAATTGGAGCCGGCTATGTGGCAGCCTTTATCCAGGTCATGCGCACACCACCGGTGGTAAAAGAATTTGAAACCGTCAGTGATGATATGGGAACGGTGAAAGGCTGGTGGAAAAACAAACTGCTACGGGTGTTCCTGGTCTTTCTTTTCACAGGTTTTGGGTCCGCCATTGGGACCTATGTCGGTGGCTACGAGATTATTAAAAACCTGATTAGTTAACAGGTAAAGATGGACTCGTAAAAACCTCAAATCTAAGATGGCTAGATAAAAAGCTCCATATGCGAGGCGCGTAAAATTTATATAATTTCGGCGTACTAGGGTACGTCGTAATTTTATAAATTTTTCAGCAACGAAGCAGATGGAGAGTTTTTATGACGCCATCAATAAAAACAAACTCTACAGAAAATAACAATACAATGACTAACACAAAAGAAAAAAAAGAAAAGAAGGCAGGTCCGCTACTCAACTCCAAACAAAAAAAATTCCTCAAAGGATTGGGCCACTCACTGAGTCCTGTTGTATCCATCGGCAAAGATGGGCTGGGTGAAAAAATAATTAAAGCAACTGTGCTCGAGCTCAGTCGTCATGAACTGATCAAGATCAAGGTCGGTAAGAGCAGCCCAGCATCTAAGCAGGAAACAGCTGAACTTCTCTTACCTCAAAGTGAAAGCAGTCTTGTGCAGATTATCGGGAATACCATTCTTCTCTACAAGAAGAACCCGAAGATGGATAAGGATAAACAGATCAAACTCCCTTAGCCCTCAACAATAAACAGATCCGATGGAACATCCTGTGCGGCAACATGAAGCAGACAGGAGTGTTCCTGTTCCATAACAGCCCTGGCACTTTTTAAAGCAAGCTCAGCCGTATTGTTTGTGTCACTCAGATGTGCAAGAACAATATACTGTAAGTTATCATGAAGAAGAGTTTTAAGAAAAGAAGCTGCATCCTCGTTAGCCAGATGTCCATGTGACGAGCGAACGCGCTGCTGAAGAGCCAGTGGGTAAGGGCCAGTTTTCAGCATGTGAGGATCATGATTGAATTCCAGGACAAGAGCGTCACAGCCCCTAAGCCTGCTGGCAACAAGTTTTGACACCTTCCCGGTATCAGTGCAACAGGCAATACTGACATTTGAGTTGCTGATAAGAAAGCCAACAGGGTCAAGAGTATCATGGGAAATACTAAAGGAACGAATCTCCAGATCCTGCAGCTGAACTACCTTTCCGGTTTCAAATTCCGCCCGTTTATGTAGTTTTCCAATCTTTTTATCACTTCCTTTGTAGGTGCCCTCATTTGCATACACGGGGACATTATAGCGTCTGGAAACAACTCCGGCGCCTCGAATATGATCCCCATGCTCGTGAGTCAGAAAAAGTCCATCCAGGTCTGTCAGATCCCTGTTATGGATGGCAAGGCGTTTAGCGATCTCCTTTCCTGAAAATCCGGCATCTATCAAGATAGATGTTTTCCCGGATTCAATATAGAGGGCATTCCCTTTGCTCCCCGAACCAAGTACTGAGTATTTCATCTTCTATATTCCGGTATGTCCAAAGCCACCTGTTCCACGGCTGGTCTCATCAAGCTCTGTTACCAGTTCCAGTTGCACCCGGATCACAGGAGCAAGAACCAGTTGCGCTATACGATCACCACGATTCACAGTAAAAGGCACCTTACTGTGATTAATCAAAGC
The DNA here is from genome assembly GCA_964538055.1 of uncultured Desulfocapsa sp. Taxonomy (GTDB): domain Bacteria; phylum Desulfobacterota; class Desulfobulbia; order Desulfobulbales; family Desulfocapsaceae; genus Desulfocapsa. The sequence continues at coordinate 10,727 of CAZIDU010000020.1, forward strand.
CACTTTCACTTCGCCACGATAATCAGCATCTATGGTTCCTGGGCTGTTAACTACAGTGACACCATGCTTCACGGCAAGACCGCTTCTTGGGCGCACCTGAATCTCATAGCCGGGACTGATTTCCACACAAAAACCGGTGGAAAAAAGGTGGATCGCGCCAGGTTCCAGACGGTACGTCTCAGCGATGGCAGTGCCCACATCCATGCCTGCAGCTAATTCAGAGTGATATTCAGGAAGAGACAGATCCTTACAGTTCCCAGGATCCAACCAGCAGATTTTTACGATTTTTTGCTCCATGGATTGAGCATACCTGATACCGAATCAGGAGACCATAGAAAACAAAAAAAAGGCTGCCCCAAAACCCGGGACAGCCTTTCACATACTACAGGTATATCGATACGTCTTACAACAGTGCCTTACGACTCAAACGGATACGGCCACGAGAATCAACCTCAAGAACTTTTACCTCAAGCTCCTGTCCTTCTTTAAGGACGTCAGTCACCTTCGCAACCCGGTCATTGGCAAGTTCTGAAATATGAACCAGACCATCGGTACCAGGAAGAATCTCTACAAATGCACCAAAATCCTTAATGGTTTTGACTATACCTTTGTAAACTTTACCAACTTCGGCAGTGGCAGTCATCTCCTGAATCTTCTTCAAGAGAGCATCCGCTTTGCTTCCATCTTTGGTAAACATCTTCACAAGGCCGGAATCATCAACTTCAATTGTCGCATCATACTCGGCAGACATCTCTTTAATAATCTTGCCACCAGGTCCGATAATATCACGGATCTTGTCGGTGTTAATCGTATGGCTGAAATATTTTGGAGCATGTTCGGCAACTTCAGTACGTGATCCTTCTATTCCCTTAGCCATCTCGCCAAGGATATGGATACGACCTGCCTGAGCCTGAGCAAGGGCACGTCCCATGATATCACGATCAACGCCGTCAATCTTAATATCCATCTGAAGAGCAGTAATTCCCTCTGCAGTTCCAACGATTTTAAAGTCCATATCGCCAATATGATCTTCATCACCAAGAATATCAGAAAGTACAACAACCTTTTCACCTTCCTTGATAAGTCCCATGGCAATACCGGAGACAGGAGCCTTAAGAGGTACCCCGGCATCCATCATGGCCATACTTCCACCACAAACGGTTGCCATGGATGAAGACCCATTTGATTCCATAATATCTGAGACCACACGAATGGAATAGGGAAAGTCCTCTTCAGTTGGCAGGACTGCAGATAATCCACGCAGTGCAAGGGTTCCATGACCGACATCACGACGTGATGGTCCACGAAGGAAACGAGCCTCACCGACACAGAATGGAGGAAAGTTATAATGAACCATGAAGCGGCGATTTTCTTCACCCTGGAGAGTTTCTACCCGTTGCGAATCACGCTGACTTCCAAGTGTTGCAGTTACCAGTGACTGGGTCTCACCACGGGTGAAAAGTGCTGAACCATGGGTTTGCGGTAAATAGGTAACTTCAGAGGCAATGGGACGAACCTGGTCAAAGCTACGACCATCGAGGCGAACGGCATCATCAACAATCTTGGCACGGATGCTTTTCTTTTTGTACCCGGAGAGCAGGTTACCGATCTCTTTGGCATTCTCGCCTTCTGGATCAAGACCTGCGATAACGCTCTTTTTAAGCTCATCGTAGGCCTGGCCACGTTCCATTTTATCTGCGGTGGTTATTACCTTAGCCATACCTTCAGCTGCAATCTCTTTAACTTTTGCCAGAAGTTCCTCATTTACTGGAATGGGTTCGACAACACGTTTTACCTTACCATTGCTACCCTGGAGGTCAATCTGCATTTCGATAAGAGGCTGGACAGCATCAAAAACGAAAAAGATTGCATTCAGCACTTCCTCTTCACTCATGACATCAACTTTTCCCTCTACCATGGTTACCGCTTCGCTGGTACAGGCGACAATCATATCTATACGGGAATTTTTGAGTTCATCCTTGGTGGGATTCAAAACGTATTCACCATCGATATAGCCAACACGACCACCTGCAATGGGTCCCTCAAAGGGGATATTAGATATGCTCAGTGCACAGGATGCACCATTCAATGCGAGAACATCAGGATCGTTCTGCTGATCCGCTGAAAGGACGGTGGCAATAATTTGAGTTTCTGAAAAATACCCTTCGGCAAATAGTGGCCTCAGAGGACGATCAATAATGCGACATGTAAGAACTTCCTGGTCGCTGGGACGTCCGATTTCACGACGAAAATAGTTGCCTGGAATACGGCCAACGGCGGCCATTCTTTCCTGGTATTCAATAGTGAGTGGCAGAAAACCAAGTTCAGGCTTATTTTCTTTTCCAGCAACAGCAGTAACGAGCACAACGGTGCCGCCAGTCTGCATAATCACTGATCCATCTGCCTGCTTGGCTACTTTTCCGGTTTCAAGGGAAATGGTTTTACCGCCTACTTCAACTTCAACTCTTTTAAACATAGTTCATTCTCCAGCTGCCTTATTGCAGCATGGTTGATTCACCAAAAAAAACAGGTGTATCATTGCAGCAACGCAGCAAGAACACACCTGAATGGCAAATCGGCACTAGGTTAAGTGCCATATTTACAAGTAAGAGATGCCAAATGCATCCCTTAGGGAAAAAATCTACTTTCTGATACCAAGGGCCTCAATAAGGTCACGGTATTTACTGACATCTTTTTTCTTCAGATAATCGAGAAGGCTTCTTCTCTGACCAACAAGTTTCAACAGTCCCTGGCGAGAATGATGATCTTTTTTGTGGGTTTTGAAGTGATCGGTAAGGTACTCAATCCTATCGGTGATAAGTGCAATCTGTACCTCGGAAGAACCGGTATCATTGGAATGAAGCTTAAACTTCTCTATAATTTCATTTTTTGTAACTGCTGATTGTGCCAAGACAAACCTCCTGTTTCTGTATATGTAAAACGATTTTTATTTTAGTATTCTTTCCAGGTCCCGGTGGCGGGGACATTTCAAACATGAATCTATCCGTACCATGTACCACGTCACAGAATTATTGCAACAGATTACATACATCAGATACAGATAAGACCTTATTCATAAGTCTTTCTTTTGCGTCTTCTTCCAGTAAATCTTTTCCATCAACACTGTCACGAACATGAAAACATCCACTCCGTACGCGCCGTAAAGCGGTCAGATACGCACCACAGCCAAGGACCTTACCGATATCAGCACCCAGGGTCCGAATATAAGTTCCCTTACTACAAACAACCCTGATGCTAAGATATGGTGAAGTATCACTTAACTCGTGCCCGGCATCGGTTCTCTCGAGGGTGTGAATACTCACACTGCGTGGTGGTTTCTCTATGGCGATGCCTCTACGTGCATAATGATAGAGTGGTTTCCCCTTGTGTTTCAAAGCAGAATAAATGGGTGGAACCTGCAACTGTTCACCGCGGAACTGCTCTAAACACTCCTCAACTACACTTTCAGACAGCAACCCAATGGAATGCGTGGCTGTGACTTCCCCCTCCGGATCCAGGGTGCTTGTTTCTATGCCAAGGCGCAGAGTGGCAAGGTATTCCTTTTCGCCATCCATAATCTGGCTGATCATTTTGGTTGCAGGGCGTCCTGCGCAAATAACCAGTAAGCCAGTGGCAAAAGGATCAAGGGTGCCAGAATGACCAACCTTCTTTATGCCAAGCGCCTTTCGCACTTTACGAACCATATAAAAGGAACTGGCACCTTCAGGCTTGTCTATCAGAAAGGTTCCTGCTTCGAAATCAGTATCCATATACAACAAAAGAATTGATTCAGGCAACAGCCTGATTCAATGCATCGAGTACCAGTATTTGAACATCTTCTACGGATTTATCTGAAAATCGAAATCCTGCAGCATTCTTGTGACCACCACCGCCAAACCCGGCAGCAATAGCAGCGACATCAACAGTTCCTTTGGCACGCAGGCTCACTGAGACCAATCCTTTCTGAGTTTCCTTTATAAATCCTGTAACCAGCACAGAGCTGAGAGAGCGCGGATAGTTAATAAATCCTTCAACATCATCGCTACTCGCACCACTTCGCCTAAACATATCCTCGCTGACATAAATCAGGGCAATCTTCCCGTCAGCATGAACACCCAGTGTTGTAAGGACCATTTCAAGAAGGCGCAATCGTGCAAGGGTATAGTTATCATACACCCTTTCAGCGACTTCATCGGGCCGGACACCTGTTTCTACAAGTTCTGCTGCAATCTGCAATGTTCTTGAGCTGGTACTTTCATACCGAAAGCAACCGGTATCGGTTACGATGGCAACATACAGACAAAAGGCAGCATCAAGCGATACCGTTGCATTCAGGGCAAGAGCGAGCTCAAAGACCATTTCCCCGGTTGAAGAACAGTCACTTTCAAGCCAGAGATGATCACCAAAATCACGATGGCCACGGTGATGATCGATGACAACAAAAGGAGTAATGGTCAGTAATCTATCCTTTGACTCCCCAAGTCGTTCTGCATCTCCACAGTCAAGTGCCACTGCCACAATATTATGCCCTGCACTATTGGCCTGTTCTGCAAATTGCATTGCTGAATCAAGATCCGTATTGGCAAGGTTTATAGTTGGAAGAAAATCATACAGGTGAGATACGGGAGCATCCAGATAGCGAAACACTTGCTTGCCCTGGGATTCAAGAACATCAGCAAGACCTAGCAATGAACCTAATGCATCCCCATCTGGATGGACATGGGTAGCAAGCACAACGTGAGTGGCATCTTTCAGGAGTTCAACAATGTTTTCAGGAATCAACTTCTCTCCTATTTCTTTCCGTGGCGATTTCATCCAAAAGCGTCTCCATGTCTCTCACCTGTTCCGCCTTGGCATCGTAGAAAAAGGCCAATGATGGCGTATGACGAAGATTCAAAATCTTGGCAAGATGACTCCGAACGAACCCCGTGGCATTCTTTAAGGCTGTAGCTGCCTGTTTCCTGGCATCTTCTCCGGCGGATACGGTGTAAAAAATACGGGCACTGCGCAGGTCATCGGTAACCTCTACCCTGCTAATAGTTATATCACTCAGCTTCTGATCCCGCACCTTCTGGAGAAAAAAGAGAGACAACTCCATTTGAATAGCTTCCGCCACCCGAGTAGAGCGTTTCCGTTCCCTCTTGCCGAGGCCAACGGATTCAATAGTTTCTTTGGGATCCCACATAACTAGAAATCTCGTTACCTATTCAACAATAATGGCGTTGTAAAAATTCTCCACCTGCTTCGTTACGCGCCCCGAAGGAAGTACTCTTGGGGGACAAATTTTTTATCATTACGACGTACTCTAGTACGCCGAAAAAATATAACATTTGCGCGCCTCGCATATGGAGCTTTTTACTTAGCCATCTCAAAAATAACCTTTTACGAACATACCAACAATGCGCAGCAACAGAGTACATTGTTACTCGTCTTCATTCTCAGTTTCCGTCTTCTTCTCAGCCTTTTTATCATGAAGGGTGCTACCAAGGGTTGCAGCAACTTCTTTCATAACAAATGCCTCGAGATTATCACCGACCTTGATATCATTGAAATTTTCAATGGACAGACCACACTCGTAACCAGACAGCACCTCTTTGGCATCCTCTTTAAAACGTCTCAAAGATTCAATTTTGCCAGTGTTGATAACAACACCATCACGGAGGACATGAACCATGGCATTTCGGGTGATCTTTCCATTTGTTACGGAACAACCGGCAATGGCTCCGACCTTCGGTGCCTGAAAAACCTCACGAACTTCAGCATTACCGATAACGTCTTCAACAAAATCAGGATCCAGCATACCAACCATTGCAGCGGTGATATCATCAAGTGCGTGGTAAATAACATCGTAGGACCGCATATCAACGTTTTCTTTGACAGCAAGTTCCTTAACCTTACCCGATGGCCGCACATTAAAACCGATAATAACGGCATCGGAGGCGGAAGCAAGCAACACATCGGAGTCCGTCATGGTACCGGTACCCTCATGGAGGATCCTCACCTTCACTTCCGCAGTGGAAAGTTTCTCGGCAGCAGAAGCAAATGCCTCAAGAGTACCCTGTACATCGGCACGTAACACGATCCGCAGTTCATGGACATCCCCCTCACTCAATTTCTCAAAAAGAGTATCAAGTGAGACCTTGGATCCTGCAGCAAGCTCACTTTCACGAACTTTAAGTGTTCTGTCCTTCGCAACATTTTTTGCCATCTTTTCGTCTGTTACAACAACAAATTCATCTCCTGCCGAGGGCACACCACTGATACCCTGTACCTCAACGGGTATGGAAGGACCAGCACTCTTGATTGGCTTACTCTTATCATTGAGCAGCGCCCGGACTTTTCCGCTGAACTGTCCAACTACAAAATGATCTCCTGGCCGAACTGTTCCTTCCTGAATAAGAACGGTAGCAACTGCGCCACGCCCCTTATCAAGCTTGGCCTCAACAACACGCCCTCTGGCCTTTCGTTCAGGATCAGCCTTCAACTCCATCATCTCAGCCATAAGCTGGATGTTTTCCATGAGGGTATCAATGCCGATATTCTTTTTGGCAGACATCTCAACAAAAATTGTCTGTCCTCCCCACTCCTCAGGGGCAAGATTGAGATCGGCAAGTTCACGCTTCACCCTATCAGAATCAGCGTTATCTTTGTCTATCTTGTTAACAGCGACCAGAATTGGCACTTTAGCTGCCTGAGCATGATGGATTGCTTCACGGGTTTGCGCCATAACACCATCATCAGCTGCAACAACCAGAATGACGAGGTCTGTTACCTGAGCACCACGGGAACGCATTTCAGTAAAGGCTGCATGACCAGGAGTATCGACAAAGGTAACATCTCCTGCCCCTGATTGAACGTGATAGGCACCGATATGCTGAGTAATTCCTCCAGCCTCACCATCGGCTACATCGCTCTTGCGGATAGCATCAAGGATGGATGTCTTTCCATGATCAACATGGCCCATAACTGTGATAACCGGAGATCTTGAAACAGCCTTTCCACCACCTTCCTGAATACCAAGCTCCTCAACACCAATTTCTCCAGTCATGGCCTGTTCGACTTCATAACCAAAATCAGTGGCAACGAGTATTGCAGTATCAACATCAAGTGCCTGATTCACCGTGGCCATTACACCAAGCCCCATCAATTTGGCTATAATCTCTTTAGCCTTTACGCCCATACGGTGGGCAAGATCGCCAACGCTGATGGTTTCATGGACCTTAATTTTCTTTTTACTGGCTTTCATTTCAGCAGCAGGCTGCTGGGGAACACTTTTAGCCTTTCCTCTCCCCCTTTTACCACGTTTTCCGTAACGATCGCCCTCATCCCCAAAGCGGGTTACGCGAACATTCTTACGACCTTTTTTGAGGCCTTTCTTGGCACCTTTTCCACCTTTTCTCGAGTCACCGTCCTCCTGAGGAGCAGGACCTTCTCTCATCCCTTTCTTTTTTACCCGGGTAGGAGCGGAAGGATCAGCCTGTGGCGCTTTGTTCTGAGGTCTTGGTGCAGGTTTCTTTGCTGGAGGTCGCCCACCACTATTCTTGCGGGGCGCTTGGCTTCTTGGCTCTTCTTTTGGAAGTTCGATGGTACCAACAACTTTAGCTATTCCTGTCTTCGAAGGAATGTGTCCTTTTATTTCGACAACTTCTTCCTTTTTGACTACCGGGACAGCTGCTGCCTCAGCCACCACTTCTGTCACAGAGGGTGCCTCTTCTGCTGTTGCATCGGCCACCGCATCCTGAACAGGTTCTGTTTCAACAGGAATTTCTTTGCCCGTAGAAGTCTCAGTTGTGGTTTCAGTGTCAACGCTGATTTCACTTACAACCTCAGCCTCGACGGGTTCCTCAACGACCTCTTTCTTGGGACGACGAATAATAGTTGCCCGACGACGAATAACTGTGGGACCAGCATCAGCATCAATTCGTTTTTCAACCAATTTAGAGTCAGAACTTTGGATTACTTCCTTACGGATCTTCACTGCCGTATCATCATCCACCGTTGAGCTGAGACCTTTAATGTCATACCCAAGCCCAATCAGTTTCTCTGCAAAAGTCTTACTGGCCATACCGGCCTCTTTCGCCAACTCGTAAATCCTAACCCTGCTCATGCACTACTCCCGTTATTCCCTGTTTCCTTTCGAAACACAAATAAATAGATAAAATTTCTACACAAATTCAATTCAACCGAAAAGCTTTTTTCCATCCCTGTTTACGGTTTAGAAATCGCTCCATACATGTCTCATTTTCGCAGCAATAGGCTCCTCTGCCGGGCATGATTTGTAGCCCGTCGAGAACAACAGTTGCTGTCTCGAGTTTCCATACATATCGCTGTAACAATCGTTTAGCCATATGTTTGCGACAAACAATACACGTTCGAAGCGGTTGGGTGCTCTTATTTTTGTTCATCCTCTACAGGCTGTTCTTCTGCAACTTCTACTTTTTCATTCTCGATTACGGCGCCCTCATCTTCAATGGCTGGTGCGGCTTCGGCCTCAACTAAAGAATCTTCACTCGCCTCAGCCTCTGGTTCGGATTCTACAGAAACTTCCTCTTCAGACTCATTGGATGTCGCGACAGTAACAACACCTTCCCTTATCAGCCTGGCAGCCGTATCTATAAGATGCTGGGCCTGCTCCTCATTAATTGAGCGAAGAACAATAAGATCCTCAACGGCCGCTTCAGCAAGTCTCTCGATGGAAAAAATACCACGAGACAAAAGCTGGTCGGCCAAGGGCTCTTCAATTCCATCTACGGCCAGAAGAGTCTGGTAACCCGGATCTTCAAGATTGGCATAACGTTGTTCACTTTTCACATCGATACGCCAGCCAAGAAGTCGTGAAGCAAGGCGAACATTTTGGCCCTGACGACCAATGGCAAGTGAAAGCTGGTCATTGGGCACAACTACAAGAAGTGTTTTTGCCTCTTCATCAGCCATCACCATGGATACATGCGCCGGTGCCAAGGCATTATAGACGTACTTTGCCGGATCAGGACTCCAGGGGACAATATCAATTCGTTCACCTTGCAGTTCCTGGACAACGTTCTGCACCCTGGATCCCTTCATACCAACACATGCTCCGACCGGATCGACATCGGTCTCAAGGGAACTCACGGCTATTTTAGCCCGGAACCCAGGCTCACGACTGACCCCCATAATCTCGACAATACCTTCTGCAATCTCAGGGACTTCCATAGCAAACAATTTAGCTAGAAAATCGTTACAGGTACGTGACAGAATAAGCTGCGAATCTCTTGCATTCTGGCGAACATCGTCAAGATAGGCACGAATACGATCCCCCTGTTTAAAGGAACGCTTAGGGATTTGCTGATCACGGGGTAAAATGGCATCGGTACGGCCCAGGTTAACAATCATATTGCCGCGTTCAAAACGTTGCACAATACCACTTACAACTTCGCCTTTCCGATCCTTAAACATTTCAAAGATAACGTCACGCTCAGCATCTTTCATCTTATGAATGATAACCTGCTTGGCAGACTGTGCGGCAATACGCCCGAGATCCTCGATGTTCTCCATCTTCTCGCCAAGCTCATCTTCAAGCTGTACTTCAGGGTCGAGTTGTTTAGCGTCCTCAATAGAAATTTCTGTCTGTTCATCTTCAACTTCGCTCACTACCGTACGAAACTGAAAGACCTCGACTTCACCAAATTCCTCATTGAAGCGTACTTCGATTTCACGTCTGGAACCGAGTTTCTTTTTCGCTGCGGACTCCACAGCCTCTTCAATGGCTTCAATCAGAAGTTTTTTATCAAAACCTCGATCTCTGCATATTTGATCAATGATACGTTTTAAATCCGATAACATTTCATTCCCCGCAAAAAAACTCTCTTGATGGCTAAATAAAACACTTCATACATAAAGGTTTTTATTTAGCCATCGGAATTTTTAAGTTTTTGTAAAATTCTCAATTTTATATTTTTTGTTCTTTTTATTTCTCTAACAACTGAGACAAAACATTTAAAAAAAATCTATAGTGACAACCTGGCTTTTCTGATCTGATCCATCAAAAAACGATTTCGCGAACCGTCTTCCAAAAGTAACTCAAACCCAAATTCATCGGATTCTCCTATCAAGCCAATAACTACCTTTTGCCCTTTCAGCGGATGGCGCAGTTTAATTCGCGCTTTCTTTCCGACGAAACGTTTAAAATCAGCAATACTTTTTAAGGGCCGTTCAAGGCCAGGGGAAGAAACCTCAAGATTAAACGCATGGGGAATAAGATCCTCAACATCAAGAAAGAAACTTATTTCCCGGCTAACCTTGGTGCATTGATCAATCCCAATCCCGTCGGAACCATCCAGAAAAACCCGCAGCACCCAACCTTCACCTTCCCGACGATACTCTAAATCCACAAGCTCAAGATCCATGGCAGGAAGAATACTTTCCACAAATCCTTGAATCTTTTCTACTATATAGTCACTCATGCCGCGCTATCCCGTTAAACACCCGTTCCCACAAAACAGGCATAAAAAAAAGCGGGCATAGCCCACTTTCATAGCCACCTCCCCGCAGGGTAGTGGTATACCATCAACGAGACAAACACTCACAAACTCGTCAACACTGGAGCGGGCGACGAGGTTTGAACTCGCGACCCCAAGCTTGGGAAGCTTGTACTCTACCAACTGAGCTACACCCGCCCACATCCCGTTCCAACGTCTCAATTAAACATAAAAATTACCTGCTGTCAAGAAATGATGATTTCTTGAAAACCCTGATTCGCCATATACATTGAGACCTGTTTTCCTCCAATATTTTTCACCATCTCCACCTGTTGTACCGATATTCCAACGGAACATTTCCTTTCTTCTCCACACAATTCCTAACAGGATATTTCTTTCAACGTGCCTTTATTCGAAAAATGGTCTATTTTCCGCACCTTGATCAAATGTGATATTTTCTCTAAATCATAATTTAAGCAGGTTCATTTTTATAAAAGGTTTTGCAGCACCCTTACAAAAAACATTTTTGTTGTATATTTTTAACTTATTAGCCACACAACTGTTTCCCCTGTGTTCCTATTTTTCATATGGCCGGCAGAGAATTAATCTACAAATAGCGATTGACAAACCGATGGGGGGTTAATACAACATCTCAAACTTTGACCGTAGAAAAAAGCTGGTTCTCAAAGAGGATGGCTATCAAAAACACGTTTTTTCAAGTAAATACCACCAAACCACAGTGGAATTTCAAGCAATCACTCCATGAACAATAAAAGATGCCACCCATTAAAAATAAAATAATTACCGTAGACGGCTTCCCCATCAATGTCTTGATGGCTGGAGATTTTTCCACCCCCCCCCTACTCTTTCTTCACGGTAAAGCGTTTCAGGCTGAGACATGGCTGGAATTAGGAACTCTGCAGGCTGCCATTGATGCCGGGTTCCATGTTCTGGCTCTTGACTTACCGGGATTCGGTAAAAGTCCTGAGGCTGCTATTGATCCTGAAACTGTTATAAATGGCGTAATGAAAGCAAACGCCATCGAAAATGCTATCCTTATAGGTCCCTCCATGAGTGGCAAAATAGCAATTGAATACACACTTGCAAATTCGGACAAGATTGTAGGTCTTATACTTATTGGAGCTGTCGGGGTTCAGGAAAACTGTGACCACCTGAACACGTTACCATCCAGTACTCTTATTGTCTGGGGTGAAAATGATCAAATTTCAGCACCTGAAAATGGTGTTCTTCTCAACAGGGAAATATCAGGATCAGAACTTGTGATTTTTAAAGATGCACCACATCCCTGCTATCTTGAACAACCTGACTTGTGGCACAACACATTGCTGAACTTTGCAAAAAAAGTTACCAAACAAAATTAATATGACTGAAAAGACTCTTATTATAGCGGAAAAACCCAGTGTAGCCGGCGATCTTGCCAAGGTTCTGCCCGGGAAATTCACGAAAAGCAAGACGCATTATGAAAGTGATACATATATAGTATCCTATGCTATAGGCCATCTTGTTGCTATTCAATATCCCGAAGAAATTGACCCAAAATACAAAAGCTGGGACCTTGCCAACCTTCCCATTATCCCGGATGAATTTCCCTTAAAAGGTCTCCAGGGTACAAAGGGCCAGCTCAATGCTCTCCAGAAACTTATTCGCAGAAAAGACGTAACTGAGATCATTAATGCCTGTGATGCAGGGCGTGAAGGGGAGTTAATATTCAAATATATCCTGCGCTATGTGTGGAATAGCTCCGTTGCCAAAAAAACATTTAAAAGGTTATGGCTGCAATCCATGACCCGGGATTCTATTAAAGAGGCCTTTGCCAATCTGCGCGACAATGACGAGATGCATGCTTTAGAAGACGCTGCTCTCTGCCGTTCAGAATCCGACTGGCTTATCGGACTCAACGCCACCCGTGCTCTTACTGGTTTCAATTCCAGGAAAGGTGGTTTCTTCCTCACTTCCTGCGGTAGAGTGCAGACTCCTACTCTTTCACTACTTGTTAAACGAGAACAGTTTCGACTGGCCTTTGAGCCACGTGATTTTTTTACCCTTCAGGCAACATTTACTTTTGACAACAGTAGTTACACTGGAAAATGGATAAATCCTGACTTCAAAAAAGATCCTGAAAACGAACATGCTCGTGCCGATAGACTCTGGACAGAAAAAGAAGCCGACGACAGACTTGCAAAGTGTTCAGGACAGCCTGCAGAAGTCAGCGAAACCAGCAAAAAATCGACCCAGGGTGCGCCTGGGCTGTACGACCTCACCTCCCTGCAGCGGGAGGCTAACAGCCGTTTTGGTTTTTCTGCAAAAAACACCCTGTCCATTGCCCAGGCCCTGTACGAACGTCACAAAGTTCTCACATATCCCCGTACCGACAGCCGCCATTTACCAGAAGACTATCTCAACAATGTGAAAAAGACCGTTAAGATACAGCGAGACTGGCAACTCGGCACTCATGCCAATACAGCATTGGATAAAGGCTACATCAAAAAAGACAAACGAATCTTTGATAACAAAAAGATTTCAGACCACCACGCCATTATCCCGACCAATACCTTACCCAACTCACTGAGTGAACCGGAACTGAAAGTGTACACCATGGTGGCGCAGCGTTTTCTTGCTGTTTTCTTCCCGCCAGCCAGATATCTCAACACCAAACGCATTTCCATGGTGAAGAAAGAAACATTTCTCACCGAGGGTAAAATCCAGACCGACCCGGGTTGGAAAATTATCTACCAGGGGAACGGCAATCAGGAATCAGACAAATTACTGGTAAAAATCCCCAAAGGGAGTGACGTTCACTGCAAAGAAGTTGCAAAGGAAAAATCAGCAACCAAGCCGCCACCGCGTTTCAATGAGGCGACTCTGCTCTCTGCCATGGAGCACTCCGGGAAATTTGTAGACGACGAAGAGCTCGCAGAGGCCATGAAAGACAGTGGCCTTGGAACACCCGCAACCCGTGCCGCTATTATTGAAAAATTGATCAAGGAAAAATATATCGTTCGTGAAGGCCGCGAACTCACCCCCACGGGAAAAGCTTTCGAACTATTTTCACTTATCGAAGCACTGAAGATTGAAGTCCTTGCATCTCCTCAAATGACCGGAGAATGGGAACTCAAGCTCAACCAGATACTCCATGGCAAGTTCACAAGAAAAAAATTCATGGAAGAAATTCGTGAACTTACCAGACATATCATTTCCCAGGTTCGTGACTTTGAAAAATCACCAACAAAGATAGAAGCTCCCTTCAGCCCGGTGGGTGATATACATTTCTTTGAAACTCCCACGGCCTACGTTTCACAGGATGAGAAAATCACTCTGCGAAAGATCCTTGGTGGCAGAATCATGAGCCAGGATGAAATTGTCAGTATCATTAACGGGAAGACCCTGGGACCATTCAGTGATTTCAGAAGTAAACGCGGTAAACCCTTCACAGCTACTGTTCGCCTAACCAAAAACAAAATAGAGTTTCTTTTTGCCGACTCCATTGAAGACCTTGATATCGAAGCCATTAAGAGCAGTGAACAGCTTGGACTTTCTCCCGTTGATAACACCCCGGTATTTGAAACTCCAGCTGCCTATATGTCCGGTTCCAGACTCGATGGCGACAAGGATAAAGGCTTGCAGATTGGCAAGGTTATCCTTGCACGTGCCATCACCTGTGACCATGTCAGACAGCTCCTGAATGAAGGCAAGACAGAGCTTATACCAAATTTCATATCCAAGAAAAAACGACCATTCGATGCCTATTTGTTGATGAATAAGGCGGGAAAAATAAGCTTTGAATTTCCACCACGAAAACGGAAAGGACAGGCTAAGAGTAACTCAAAGAATTAAGGGGCCATAGCCTCACTCTATTATGAAAACAATCAAAAAAGAATTACTGGAAAAATCAAGCCTTGAGCTTGCCACTATCTGCGCCAAGGCAGCACTGGACACTAAAGCTGAAGATCTGGTCGTACTCGATGTAAGGGAACTCTCTTCCTTCGCCGACTATTTTATTATTATGAGCGGACGCTCCAGTCGCCACGTACAGGGTCTTGCTGAAGCGCTCGAAAAGTCCATGCGATCCAAACGAATAAGTGCAGCAAAAGCAGAGGGAATTCAAGAAGGAATGTGGGTTCTTCTTGACTTTGGCGATGTAGTGGTTCATATTTTTTATCATGAACAGCGATCTTTTTACGACCTGGAAGGGCTATGGCACGACGCCCCAAGAGTGGAAATAAACGAGAGCTAACAGATGCAATATATCAGCACCCGTGGCGGCATCGATCCCGTCTCCTTTACCAAAGCCGTAATGATGGGACTTGCCGATGACGGCGGTCTCCTCCTCCCAAGAACCATCCCTCGCATTGGTAGCGATACCTATAGTGAATGGAAGGATCTGACATACCCTGAACTAGCCTTTGAAATTATGTCACGCTTTATCGATGACATTCCTGCGGCTGAACTCCGTGAGATAATTACCCGCTCCTACGCCTCCTTTGATACGGAACAGGTCATTCCCATCGTCCACCAGGGACCGCTCCATATTATGGAGCTCTTCCATGGCCCGACACTTGCCTTCAAAGACGTCGCCCTGCAGTTCCTTGGCAATATTTTTGAATACCTGCTCGAAAAGGATGATTCGGTTATGAACATCCTGGGCGCCACCTCTGGAGATACAGGGAGTGCTGCCATTTACGGGGTACGCGGCAAAGAACGCATTAATATCTTTATCCTCCACCCCCATGAACGGGTGAGTAAGGTTCAGGAAAAACAGATGACCACGGTGACGGACAGCAATGTATTTAATATTGCTATCCGTGGCACCTTCGACGATGGCCAGGCTATTGTTAAGGCAATATTCAATGACCTGGACTTCAAAGAAGAGCAACATCTAGGAGCAATTAACTCCATTAACTGGGCCAGGGTCCTTGCCCAAGTGGTTTACTACGTGTACGCCTGCCTCCACATTTCCAGTCATGAAAATGATAAGGCCACGGATTTCTCCGTACCCACTGGAAATTTTGGTGATATCTTCGCCGGGTTTATTGCAAAACGTATGCTTCCCGAAGGAACAATCAGGAAATTAATGTTGGCCACCAACTCCAATGATATTCTCTCACGAATGGTCAGCGACGGTGATTACTCTCTCGCTGAAGTTGTAGCCACTTCAAGTCCTTCCATGGATATCCAGTCGGCTTCCAACTTCGAACGCTATCTCTACTATCTCCTCGATAAAGAACCAAATCGAACGAACCAGGCCATGGCTCAATTTGTTAAAACCGGAAAAATCGATCTCACTGATTTTCAGGATCAGATCCAGAGAACTTTCATCACCGAAAAAGCAACTGAAGAAGATGTATCAACATGCATCCGTGAATTTTACCAGGAATACGGATACATCATGGATCCCCATACCGCGGTCGGGGTGCACTGTGCTCTGAAACATCTGGAACCGGAAATTCCCGTCTGCTGTCTGGCCACTGCCCATCCCGGAAAATTTGGTGACACCGTTGAAGATGCTATTCAAAAACCCCTGAACCTCCCTGAATCCATTACTGTCTTGATGGAAGAGGGCAGAGAGTCACGTTGTGAACTTATGAATGCCGATAGAAACGACATCCAGGAATTTGTCAAAAAGCATTCCAAGCAGAGCTGATAGTGTGATGCTCGAATCGGGGGAATATCAGAGGCGAGTTGAAGAATGTGTTGTTTACTTAGAGCAGGTGCTCCCTTTCAGCCCGGATCTGGTTATTCAGCTCGGCACAGGTCTTGGTCATTTTGGAGACACGATCAGGAGTGAGCTGACCCTCCCCTATTCCGAGATTCCCCATTTTCCGCAATCAACCGTTGCCAGCCATGACGGCAATCTTATTCTCGGATATATTGGCAAAAAAAAAGTTGCCGTACTCCAGGGACGGTTTCATTTCTACGAGGGCTACTCCACAAAAGAAGTGGCTTTTCCCATCAGAGTACTGTCCTTACTCGGAGCAAAAACACTTATTGTAACCAACGCCGCCGGTGGTTTGAATCCACTTTTCCAGGCTGGATCCATTATGGTACTGCGGGATCACTTAAACTTCTTAGGTGAAAACCCTCTCCGAGGGCTCAATGTTGATAGCTGGGGGCCACGTTTTCCCGACTTTTCCACCCCATACCACCCAGGACTTATAAAAATTGCTCTCGACAGCGCCAGCAGTTGTAGAATCAACAATGTAATCAGTGGTATCTATGTCTGTATCCCCGGCCCAAGCCTTGAAACACCGGCTGAAACCAGGTGGCTTCGTGAAAGTGGTGCTGACGCTGTGGGCATGTCATCCGTTCCTGAAATCATAGTCGCCAAACATGGTGGCATGGATGTTCTTGGTTTATCTGTAGTCTCCAACGTGAACGACCCTGATAATTTCGAGCCTATCATTCTTGAAGACATTATAGCCACTGCCGAAGCCATGGAACCAAAACTTGAGCAATTACTCCTGGAAATCGTAGAACGTCTCCCCTTATGATTTAAGTTTCTGAGTTGCTGTAACATACTGAGAATGCATTATTGGTACGATAAAGTAAGCTTCATTACAAGCAGTTAGGTTAAAGAACGATTATACTTTTTTTTCTTTACCTTCAGCCTTAACGGCTTCAGCCTGACATGTTGGATGAAAACCTAACCATTACTCACTAAATCAACCACTTACCACAGAAAAAAAACTTGAGCTATGACAAGACAACAGGTTGATACCATTATTTCTGGCAGCTACCTGCTCCCGGATTCCAGACAAACAAATGTCATCAAAGATGGTGCCGTAGCAATCTCACAGGACACCATTACAGCAATTGGTGCCAGCACAGATATCCTCGCAGAGTTTATAACTGAGCGTCACATCCATACTGACCATGGCCTGATCATGCCAGGTCTTGTTAATACCCATACCCATGCAGCAATGGCGTGTTTTCGTGGACTGGCAGACGACCTGCCCTTAATGACATGGCTTGAAAAGCATATCTTTCCCGTGGAAGCCCGCTGGACACCGGAAATGATTTACCAGTCCACTCTGCTGTCACTGGCTGAAATGATAAAATCCGGAACCACCAGTTTCTGCGATATGTATCTCTTTTCAAAAGAGGTGGCACGGGCTACTGCTGAATCCGGAATGCGTGCCTGGATTGGTGAGGTGCTCTATGACTTTCCGTCTCCCTGTTATGGTGATCTGGAAAATGGCTTCTCCTATGTGGAGGATCTCTTTGCTCAGTACGCAAGCCATCCCCTTATCTCAATTACTGCCGATCCCCATTCGGTCTATACCTGCTCGCCTGACTTGCTGACACAGCTCGGAAAGGTGGCCCAGAAGCACAACAGTCTCTATGTGATTCATCTCTCTGAAAATGAGGCGGAAGTCAAGACCTGCACAGATCGCTATGGCTGCTCACCCGTAGATCATTTGCAACAACTGGGACTACTCGGTCCCAAAACACTGGCTGCCCATTGCGTCATGCTGGACGACAGAGAAATTGAACTCCTGGCTAAACAGGGTGTCAAGGTCTCCCACTGTCAGGAATCAAACATGAAACTGGCATCCGGAACCGCACCCGTCGTCAAAATGATTACTGCTGGAATAGATGTCGGGATAGGAACAGATGGTGCTGCCTCAAATAACGATGTCGATATGTTTGGAGAGATGAACACAGTCGCCAAAATCCACAAAGTTGCCCGTATGGATGCAACCGCCATGAGTGCTGAACAGACCCTCCATGCAGCCACACTCGGTGGAGCCAAAGCTCTTGGTGCAGAAGAGCAGATCGGAACACTTTCAGTGGGCAAGAAAGCAGATATGATTGTTCTCAATATGAACCAGCCACACCTCACGCCACTGTACAACATTCCGTCACATATGGTCTATGCTGCACGTGGTGCTGACGTCATCCATTCGATTATCAACGGTCGGGTGGTTATGGAGAATAGGATGCTCCAAAGCCTTGATGAAGACAGAATCCTTGCCCAGATGCGAGAAATCGGACAAAATATTGTCAGGCATGGAAAGGATTGACATTCTCGAAGTACTGCTCTACATTTAATATTCTGAAGAGAAAGTTGTTAACTGTGATTTTATACATATAGAGGAAGCGTTATGTTTGGACTTGGAATGCCAGAGTTGATTGTTATCCTGGTCATCATCGTTATTATTTTCGGTGCTGGTAAACTTCCTGAAATTGGATCAGGAATTGGTAAAGGCATCAAGAACTTTAAAGACGCCACAAAAAAAGAAGAAGCAAAAAAGATAGACGACGAAACCAAAGGTGATTCACAGACCTGAGCCAACTGCTTAGATACCTCTATCACCCTCACTGGAGAAGACCATGTTTGGACTCGGAACCCCGGAATTAGTTGTTATTCTCGGCATTGCTGTACTTGTTTTTGGCGGGAAAAAGCTTCCTGAAATTGGATCAGGGCTTGGAAAGGCAATCTCATCATTCAAGAACGGAATCAAAGATGTTGAAGAAGGTGGCAAGCAAATTTTAGAAGATGTCCCCGGTATAAAAGAGGTGGCGGCTGTGAAAGATAAGGTTGATGCTGTCAAAAATATCGGTAGTATTCTTAAGTAAGATACAAGAACAGTAGTAACATCTTATACATAATTGAAGGAGAATCGTTGTCGATTCTCCTTTTTTAATGCCCTCTGGATTTATTGTTTCAGAATTTCATCTTCCTTGACAAGTCTCTCCATCTTGACATATTCTAAAGAAAAGGAATTTCTCTTAGTGATTAGCCGCTATCTTCGTAAAACAAGGAAACCTATGTCAAACCGTCGTAACTACGAGCGTCTTTTGATTCAAAAATTTGCCATCCTTAAACTGGCAAACGGGGAGATCATTCAAGGGCAAACTCGTGACCTGAGCGTGGGTGGAGCCTTTATAGAATGTGAACCTGATATATACCTTGAGGAAGGGACTGAATGCACCATCAGCCTGTCGCTCAATGAAGAGGATGAGGAGATGACTACGGAAATCTACGGCCGCATCAGCCACTGTGACGGTGAAGGCCTCGGATGCAGTTTCTTAAAAGTTAACTCCGTTTACTACCAGTTCATCGGAGAGGTGTCGGACTAAGCAGTTGTAAAAATACCATGGCTCCTTCGGACGAGATTGAACCATGATATCTGTACAAATCTCAGTTAACAGATTATTTTTTGCACTCTTTTTTAATATCAGGGGCTGGGGTCAGCAAACAATCCAAAAGAAACTCCTGCTCTTCTTTGTTCAAATCTGCACCACGCCGCTTAACCATCCGCTTTAGAGTAGCAGCCCAACGACGTTTTGATTTTTCACCTATCTGCCCGCAGACACGATCCAGATAGTGGCAGGACTGACAGCGATTCAGCATAAGTTCAGCACAGCCCGACTCAGACGCTGCCTGAACAGCCCCCCCCCTTGCCAGATAAAGAAATACTGCTATAACAATCCAGCTCCACTTCATAGCTTGTTGTCTTCCTTTGCTTAATTTTTCGTTACTATTCATCATGCTATTGAACGGCACAATATTTATCGGAATCGGAGGACACGATCCCAATTCAAAAGACAAAGACGAATTGGGTCATGTCCCCAGTTTCCTACCAGCTTATTCGTTATGCAATTCCGACTCAAATTCAATTTCGGTGAATTGTTACAATTTTTGGTTACTTAGAAGCGTAGAAAATATTGGAACAGTGGCTTTAGCCCCTGCATAAATCCTGCAAATCGAAGTCCCACTTTATTCGCTATCTGCAGGGACTAATGCCTCTGTTCCGCTGTGAATTGCTATTAACTGACAGAATATTGTAGAGTTAGAAACAATCCGTTTCTAACTCTACAATTTTTCTATACTTTAAACTTTCCAACCAAACTCTGTAGCTGGCCAGCCAACGTACTTAACTCTGCAGCTGTTGTCCTTACATTGCCGCTACTTCCGAGCATCTGATTTGAAGAATGATCCACCTCGGCAATATCCTGAGCCACTTCTTGAGAAACGGTCGATGCCTGGCTGACATTTTCAGTGACCTCCTGGATTCCCTGGGAAGCTTGATTAATATTTCCCGCAATCTCTGTCGCCGTCGATGTTTGAGTATCAACAGATGCGCTGATACCTGCGACAATGTCGTTTATTTCACCGATAACTTTTGAAATTTCTTCTATTTCCAGTACAGTTCCCTGGGTAGTCGTTTGAATTCCATTAATTTTACTTTTTATCTCAAGGGTTGCATTCGCTGTCTGTTTGGCAAGGTCTTTAATTTCATTTGCAACAACAGCAAAACCTTTTCCGGCTTCTCCGGCTCTCGCAGCTTCAATGGTTGCATTGAGAGCAAGGAGGTTGGTCTGTGCCGATATCTCTGTTATCGTTTCTGTTACCTTGCCAATCTCATCGGCAGCATTGCCTAGTTCATTCACGCGAATTGAAGAGCTTGCGGCCTGACTCACCGCCTTACTTGTAATATCCCGGGCTTGTTCCGTGTTTTTGGAGATTTCATCACTGATGATGGCAATCTCTTCGGTTGCAGCGGCCACACTGGCAACATTCTGAGCAGCATCTTCCACTGCAATGGTCACAGTATCCATATTAACACTCATTTCTTCCGCAGCGGCAGCAACAGTACTGGCCCGTCCAGCAACATTTCCGGTCTCCTCACTCATCTCTATGGAAAGTCGGGACAATTCCTGATTGGCACCGTCCAGTGATCCAGATATACTTTGAATTTGTCCGATCATGGTGGATAAATTGTTCAGCATCCTGTCAATGGCATTGCCAAGGACACCAATTTCATCACGACTCTGAAGATGCATCCTTTTGCTAAGATCTCCTTCCCCTTTTGCAAGTTCC
Organism: uncultured Desulfocapsa sp.; assembly: GCA_964538055.1. Taxonomy (GTDB): domain Bacteria; phylum Desulfobacterota; class Desulfobulbia; order Desulfobulbales; family Desulfocapsaceae; genus Desulfocapsa. The sequence continues at coordinate 32,030 of CAZIDU010000020.1, forward strand.
AGGGCAACGGTGGTGGCCTGTTTGATGCCAGTAAGAATCATAGAAGTAACGAAATAAACCAGAAAGGCAGAGACACACACAACGACGGCAAAGACGATAAGTGAAGCCGTAATGGTTGTTTTCTGTGAACTGGCAAGTTCTTCTGTCCGTTTCTTGATTCCGGATGACAAATAATCTTCAACCTGTTTCAGTAAGTTAATCTTCTTGGTAATCGTATCAAACCAGTCAACGGCATCCACCCCAAAACTCTTTGTTGTATCAAGGTTCACTTCCCGGGCTACCTGACGCATCTGTTCTACCTTGTTAACTGCAGCCCCACTCACAGTCTTTTGTGAAAAATTTCTATCATCGGCTGTTGCCAGTGTTTCAAAAACAGAAAGATAGGTATTTTGCTCAGTTACCAACTGGATAAAAAGGCCATACGTGGCAGCAGAAAAACTCCCCTTACCGAACACTCCACTGAGCACAGCCCGTTCCTTGCCTGCCCGTTCCTTACTCTGGAGGAAATTATAGTATGCACCAATCTGGGCTGCAAGTTCAGCATTAGTGGACAAATGGGTCATATAGCCAATGACGTCCAACATATCGGTGTTTGCTGCAGTATAATAGGTCACAGCATCCTTGACAGTACGCTGTTGACTGGAAATTCCTTGACGCTCTTGCCCAAGGCTGGTGAGGTTTGACAGAGCTTTATTCATTTTGCTTTCAAGCTCTGAATCAAAGCGTTTGAAATCAAAATCAGTAAGATACACTGTGAGATTGTTTTTTTTGGTATCAGTATCTCCTCGCTGTCCAGTAAGCTTAGACCCGAATTTCTCTCCTTTACTTCCAAGGAAACCTGCAGAAGCACCGCGCTCTTTCTGTAATTCATGCACAAGTCCACTGATATGATTTGACAATATCGAGAGTTCATTAATTGCATTATAGGAGCTCAGCTGCCCGTATCCAGAAAGTAGACTGGCACCGGATACACAGAGATAGGCTCCAAGTGGCAGAATCACAATCAAGAGAATTTTAATCTTCAGGGATACATGCTTGAGAACATTCATTATTTTATCCTTTTTACACAGACACAATTTGTCTAGTTGAGGTTTTAAAGCAGGCAAGGGAAAGTATATTTCACATTTAATATTACTGAATTATGCAACCACTCATAAAATAAACGACCAGTTATTTTTATGATGAAAACTTGAAATAATAGAACCTCACGGAATCCTCAAAGAGAATTCCTGTGAAGCCCTAAAAAGCATAGCATGGTTAATTGGATTATGTCAAAAATGTTTACTCCTTTACAAAAGATACCATTAATATGTTACCGGTTCCCCTGTATGTCAGGGCCCCCCCAACCAATCAGGCGAGACTGTTTCTCTCCCTTCTGGCAAGTACCGAATCAAGCCCTCTTTCTTTTTTCCAGTCAGGAAACAATGTTGTCAGAAGATTACGTTCTTCCTGCTGACCACGTCGCGTTAAGCGAAGTCGCGCAACCTCTCGGACTTCGGCCTCTCGCGAGGCTATCATCTGACGCAGGAATATTTGTGCCTCCGATGGCTCTCTTTCAGTCATTGTATCCGTAGCCTCCTGGCCGGTCCCCTTTACGGCAAGTTTAATTTCCTGCAGAGGTCGAACCTCCCCATCCTCGGTGAGGAAAAAACCGTTGGCTGCAACCTCCCCCATAAGCTGATTGTCACGATCTTTCAATTGAAAAGCCATTTTATCGTGGGTCAGACAAATTGCCCCAACTCCAGCCTGACTTAAACTAAGAAGAGCTGCCTCTCCGGATTCCTCAGGAGACCAGATACGAAGCTTTTCAAAAACAGGATCATTTTCGTCGATCCAGCCATTGCCATCCAGATCGTGCAAGGCGAGTTCCTGAAAGCCATAGCCAGTGCTTGGTCCAAAAAGTTCGCTGCCATCATTTATCTGTTTATCATTATTCAAATCGAGGGCGAGAAAACCACTGCCAGGTTGCAGTGAAAAAGACTCATCTCCTATCCCGTCACTATCCAGGTCAAACTGAAAACTTCTATTTGCAAGACTTTCCAGATTACAGTCAAAGTTAAATACCAATGGGTCCATCAATACCACGCCCGTCGAACGCCAGGCCAAGCTCTCGGTAACAAGCGATTCCCGTTCCATATTGAGATCAAGTGAAAACCCTATATCCCGACCATCTTCCAACTGTACTGAACCGGAAGAATGAATAGAGACTTTTTCATAGTGGTAGCTGGTGGAAACTGCTGTAAAAGAAAACATCGCCTGCTGGCCCGGAGGATTCAAGGGAGTTGTAAGAAAAACATTTCCCTGACTGCCAAGCCCCTCAATTTTTCGCATGCGAACCCGTTGTCCGAGCACCTCGGTCATCATCCGTTCCATGGCATGTTCTGCGGTGGTTTCATAATTTTTCTCCCCATCAGAGCAGTGTACTGAACTTGTGGCAGTACACTGCTGCGACTGACGGTTCTCCTCGACCCTTTCTCTGCTAACGTCTGACATCCCTGGCAGGTTGAGGCGAAACTCCGGCTTCTCCTCCCTTCTGCCTGTTACCATCTGTGTCGATCTCCCGGTCACATCCTTGTGTTCTGCTGACGCATCCATGCTGATCTGGGAAGTATTGATTTTCATATCACTCCTCCTGCGTCAAATACTTCATTCTGGCCGGTAGCCGTTTCTCCTTTTCTTAAAAAAGAAAAGGCCTTCACCTAATCATATCGGCACATTCAAAAAATTGTTAATAGTCCATAGCCCCTTTCATCTTGACAATGAACTACTTTCGTTGTAAGCATCTGCGTTTGCCTATTCTTTCCTTTTTTTTCCTTACAGAAAGGATAAAAATACTTTTTTTATAACAAACAATTCTGTTGGTTTTCAGTCCAACAGGTCTCTTTCAACTAATCAGGAGTAATGCATGTGTCGTTTAGCCCTGAAAACCGCCACTGAGGCCTTCTCTCCCTATGAAGTGCTTCAAGGGATGGAGGCTATGCAGGAAGGTTATGATGGATCCGGTCTCGGACTCCTTCTGCGTGGTCTCGAGTTTGATGATTACACCTACAATACCAGGAATCCGGTTCTTTCGGGTATTGCCCACACCGAAGAGGCGTGGGACCGTCTCAGGAACTATATGGACAGTCATGGTTTTGAACTAAAATATGACCACGACTTTGACACCGCTCCTGGGCACCTGGAGGCACATAACAGATATCGTTATTTTGTTCGTGTGTACAAGTTACCAAAATCAATCTCAGACAAATCAGAGGAAGAGATTGAGCATGATTTGATGATGACCCGGCTTGCACTCAGAAAAGACGGTGAACTGCACGGTGACGATCTCACGGTTTTCTCTTTCTGGCCTGATGTAGCGACTATCAAAGAAGTTGGATGGCCGATGGAAATCGGTGATGGGCTCAGGTTGTTCGACAACCGGATAAAATCCAGGGTCTGCATGGCTCAGGGCCGGCAGAACACCAACTATGGTATCAACCTCTATGCCTGCCATCCTTTCTTTATTCAGGGGATCGCTACCATGACCAATGGGGAAAATACTGCTTTTGTTCCCATCCGTGACTGGCTCCTCGGTAAGCATTTTCCCGGTTACACCGGATACCAGAGTGACTCGGAGACATTTACCCATATCCTCCATTACACCCTGAAACAGCTCAAACTCCCCCTGCAGGCCTATAAACATATAATTACCCCCCTTCGGGGCGATGAACTGGCCAAACACCCCCAGGGAGATTTTCTGAAAGGGCTGCGTGATTCCTGCCGCCGACTTATCATTGACGGCCCCAATGCAGTAATCGGAACGCTTCCCGATGAAACCTGTATGCTGGTTATGGATCAGAAAAAATTACGTCCTGCCACCGTTGGTGGAAGACCCGGTGCCTGGGCAATTGCATCTGAAATGTGTGGTGTCGATGCCATGGTCCCTGACCGTGATCCATCACTTGATTTCCAACCCATGCGTGAACACACAATTATTGTACCACCAGAACGAAAGGAACTGACAATATGGTCTCAACACGATCCGTATCCGTTGGGCCAGGCAGCTTAAGCTACACTGACCTGCCCTGGATAATCCAGCACCGCGAAGACAGATGTACCCTCTGTGGCCATTGCACCGCAGTTTGCCCCAAAGAGGCCATCTACCTCGCCTATAGACGACAGAGGATGCCAAAACTTGATGTCCTCAAGAAGAAACGTGGCAACGAATACCGTACATTTGTAGGTATCCGCCAGAAAAAGAATATGGCTAACGCCTGTATTGGTTGTTCCATGTGTTCCATGGTTTGTCCCAACGAGGCAATTCAGCCAGTGCCCAATACCGATGAGCATCGGACTCTCTTCTTCAATAATCAGAGGGGTGAACCCATGAAACGTGGTGGCCGTCGCAATAAGGTAGGCCCCACCCTCCTTGACCGGATCATGTTTAACCGTATTTCAATGCTCACCGACCCGGCACTCGATGCTGGCCGCCATGAGTTCAATATTACCACGACCCTTGGTCGTACCCTTGATCCGGCAGAGTTCCTGAAGCGCACCCGGGAAGGCGGCTGGATCCCTCCAACCAGAGAAATCTTCCCCTTTGTTATCGGTTCCATGTCCTTTGGGGCACTGTCACCAAATATGTGGCTGGGTCTGCTTCAGGGTGTGGCCTACTGCAATGAGGTTCTTGGAATTCCGGTTGTTATGTGTACCGGTGAAGGTGGTTGTCCACCATGGGTTTTAAGAAGCCCCTACCTCAAATATATTGTCCTCCAGATTGCGTCCGGTTATTTTGGCTGGGATGAAATTATCCGTGCCATTCCTGAAATGCAATGTGATCCCGCAGCCATTGAGATCAAATATGGTCAGGGTGCAAAACCAGGAGATGGTGGACTGCTGATGTGGTTCAAGGTTTCCAAGTTGATTGCCCGTCTCCGCGGAGTTCCGGAAGGTGTTGACCTTCCATCCCCTCCCGTTCATCAGACGCTCTATTCCATTGAGGAATCGGTGATGAAGATGATCCAGACCCTGTCTACCGCCTTTGGTCACAAAGTCCCGATCTATCCCAAAATATCCGCTTCAACGAGTGCCAAGTCAGTGCTCAACAACCTGGTGCGTAACCCCTATGCCGGCGGTCTGCTGATCGATGGTATTGATGGTGGAACAGGTGCTGCCTACAACGTATCCATGGATGCAACGGGACACCCCATTGCATCCAATGTACGCGAGTGTTATCTCGACCTTGTGAAACAGGGTAAACAAAACGAGATTCCAATTTTTGCGGCTGGCGGTATCGGCAAAAACGGCAATGTTACCCAGAATGGACTGGCCCTTATCATGCTTGGCGCATCCGGTGTTCATATCGGAAAATACGTTATGCAGGCGGCGGCAGGATGTCTTGGTAACGAGAGAAACCGCTGTAATGTCTGTAACGTTGGTATTTGCCCCAAGGGTATCACCAGCCAGAATCCGAAACTGTATCGCCGTCTTGATCCCGATCAAGTGGCCGAACGGGTGGGAGATGTCTTTATGTCTATTCGTACTGAGATGAAGAAGATTATGGCACCGCTTGGACGTTCACAGTCCCTGCCGGTTGGTATGTCCGATGCTCTTGGAATTGGCGACAAGGATGCGGCTGATAGATTGAATATTAAATATGTGTGTTAAAAAGACAGGTCACTGAAATGTGTAGGCTGAAGGCCGTCGGTAAGGAAATCTTCCATTGCTGACTATCAGATACCTTCTGCCTGCCAACCTGTATTTTAAATAAGGAGTTTTCTGTGAGTGCTACTGTTGTAAAAGGCCTGGATGAGAATGGCCGCAGAATTAGTTCCATGGACTTTGAAGCCATGATTCGGGCAGCTGCCGAAACAAGCAATATTATCAATGTTGAATCCATGGGGCAGCATAACCTTGGTATTCGGTTGCAGCATACAGATGGTTTGTCCATTGAAGTCTCAGGACCCACGGGACAGCGGCTTGGTTGTATGGGCATGCCTGGAACCATCATCACCTGTAGAGGCGCCGCCTCGGATGATGTTGGCTACCTGAACATCGGTGCAGAAATTACAGTACTTGGCGATGCCACCAATGGTGTCTGTAACGCCATGGCCAATGGTAAGGTGTATATCGGGGGTTCCATTGGCGCCCGCGGACTAACCATGACCAAGTGGAACCCTGCTTACGAAAAACCGGAACTCTGGGTGCTCGGATCGGCAGGTGATTCCTTTGCCGAGTTCAACTGCGGCGGTATAGCTGTTATTTGCGGTATTAACGCCAAAAACCCCAAAAACGTTACCGGCTATCGTCCCTGCGTGGGTATGGTCGGTGGAACCATCTTTTTCCGTGGTCCAACAGACGACAGCTACTCCAGAAACAATTCCCGAATCGCTCCGCCAACTGATGAGCAGTGGCAATGGCTTGAAGAGAACATGCCAGCTTATCTCAGCAAGATCGAACGTGATGATCTAAAAGAGTCACTACTGGTCCGTGACGAATGGCAGATACTCAACGCTGTTTCTCCTCAGGAACGGGCCTTGCTTTTTTCAGGCCCCATGCCCATGGCTGAATTCCGTAATAAACACTGGAACAAGGCATTTGGTGGCGGTGATCCACTCCGTGATCTGGCACCGGGACTTGACCGCAGTCCCATTGGAGCCGTACCAACGGGTGATATGCGCCGTAAAAAGCCCTTCTGGGCCAACCGCGAATCAGCAGCGCCCTGTACTTATTACTGCCCGGTGCATATTCCCACTGTTGATCGTTTACGCCTCATTCGTGAAGGCCAGATCGATGAGGCCTACGAAATGCTGCTTAAATATACACCACTGCCTGCTTCTGTCTGTGGTGCTGTCTGCCCTAACCTCTGTATGGAAAATTGCTCTCGTCAGAGAGTGGATGATCCCATTGAAGTCCAGGTTCTTGGTCGCGCCGTAGGTACTGCCAAAGCTCCTGACGTTGCCCCGGCTCTTGGGAAAAAAGTAGCCATCGTTGGTGGTGGACCAGCCGGAATGAATGCCGCCTGGCAGCTTGCGCTTGCCGGAGTTGACGCTCACATTTTTGAAAAAGACAGCTTTATCGGTGGAAAACTTGCCCAGGTTATTCCATGGGAACGCCTATCTCAGGCCATCTGGGATCAGGAAATCAAACGTTTCCTGGAAACGCCCTACATTCATACCAACCTTAGCGTGGATATGACGAAGGATACTTTCGCCAAACTGAAAGATGACTTTGATTATGTAATCGTTGCTGTCGGAACCCATGAGCCGCGTAAAATACCCTTCCCTGGACATGAAGCGGTAATCCCGGCACTGGACTTCTTGAAGAAAGCAAAGAGTTCAAGTCCTGAAAAAGTTGGTAAAGAAGTAGTTATCATAGGAGCCGGTAATGTTGGTTGTGATGTTGCCTGTGAAGCTTATAGGCTTGGTGCCGAAAAGGTAACACTGGTTGATATCCAGAAGCCTCTTGCATTTGGCAAGGAAAAGGAAGCAGCCGAAGCCCTTGGTGCTGAATTCCGCTGGCCGGTTATGACTAAAGAAGTTACTGCGGAAGGTCTCGTTATGGATAGTGGTGAGTTAATTCCGGCACAGACCGTAATCATCTCCATTGGTGACGTCCCTAAACTTAAATTCCTTCCTGACTCCGTCGAGACACTCACCGTTGGTGGTGCCGCATGGATGAAAACCGATGAAGCACATTGTACCACAGATGCTAAAGTTCTTGCCATCGGTGATGTTGAAAGACCGGGTCTTGCTACAAACGCACTCGGTGCCGGTAAAACTGCTGCCGAGTACATTGTGGCCCAGTTTAAAGGTGAAGACTGGAAGCCTTTCACCAAAGAAGTTATCACTCAGCGGGCCCTGACCATTACTCATTACACCCCGGAACTTGAACATGAGCATTCCCAGGAAAACTCAGCAGAGCGCTGTCTTTCCTGTGCATCCTGCCGTGACTGTCATCTCTGTGAAACCATCTGCCCTGAAGGTGCTATCAGCCGCAGAGAACTAGAGTTTTCACATACCAATGGCTATGAATCCGGCCTTGGAGTGTCCTATGAATATGTCTCCGATGATAACAAATGTATCGCATGCGGATTTTGCGCCGATACTTGCCCCTGCGGAATCTGGACATTGCAAGCCTTCTAATAGAAAAATAATCCCACCGCATTATACGATCCTCACAGGTGATACCCTGTGGGGATTTTTTGTTTCTTGACTTTCCTCCATCTTTTTGAAAGACTTCTGGTGTATCACAAATTATTTTCCTGTCTTTTCCAAAAACAATAATCTGATATGGTACTTTTACTCGCTAAGGATGTTCATAAAAAGAGTACTTGTTTTCTTCGCATTCACCAGAGTACGTCGTGCAGTTGTTCCCGGTTCCAGATACTTTATTCTTTTATTCCACTCAGGAGGTTTCCAATGAAACAACGTTTTTCGATTCTTGCCATTGTTCTTGTTTTTTTCTGTAGTCTCTCCGTCCAGGCTGCCGATACTGTAAAGATAGGCATTCTTGCCAAAAATGGCCCTGCCAAGGCATTGAAAAAGTGGAATGCCACTGGAGAGTACCTCACGGCAAAGCTGGGTAAAACAGTGGAGATTGTGCCTCTTGATTTTGACAAGGTAAACCCTGCCATCGAGGCAAACGAAGTCGATTTCTTTCTTATCAACTCTTCCATGTTTATCACTGCCAAAGTGAAATACGGAGCAAGTGCCATTGCCACAATGATCAACTCCCGACAGGGCCAGGCCCTTAAATCTTTTGGTGGTGTTATTATCACAACTGCCTACAATGTCGGCATCAACTCACTGGCTGACTTGAAGGGTAAAACCTTTATGGCAGTTAAAAAGTCATCGTTTGGTGGATGGCAGATGGCCTACAAAACTATAAAAGATGCCGAGTTGGATCCGTTTACTGATTTTGCCAAGGTGGACTTTGCTGGTAAGCATGATAACGTTGTTTTTGCCATCCAGAATGAACAGGCTGAAGCAGGTACTGTCCGTACAGACACCCTGGAACGAATGGCGGCAAGTGGTGCTATTGCCATGGAAGACTTCAAAATCATAAACAAACAGAGCTCAGATTTTCCATTTGTCTACTCGACAACACTCTACCCTGAATGGCCTCTTGCCAAAACAGCTGCAACATCGGATGCATTGGCCAAGGAAGTAGTAGCCGCATTAAAGCAGGTTACAAAAGACGATCCGGCAGCAAGCAAAGCAAAAATTATTGGCTGGACCGATCCTCTTGATTACGGCCCGGTTGAGGACCTGCAGAAAGCCCTCGGTGTTGGAGCATACAAGTAATCAACTCCTCCTTCCAGACAGGCAACGCCTGATTGTTGTCTGCCTGGTTATCTTTGAAGCTGTAAAAAACGAATAAGAAGCTGTTCAAGATCTGACTGTGCTGAAAGAAGCGCTCCGGTTTTTTGCTCCAACTCTTCAAGTTCCCCGCTATCCGACTCTTCCTGAATACGCCCACACAGATAATTCAAACAAAATATTGGTTTAAAAAGAAGAATACAACCACTTGAACCAAGAAAGCAGCACTCTACTCCATTATCACAAACCAGTGCCACATCCACCTTGGCAAGAATATTCATAAGCAACAGAAGAGCATCACCGTTTTCATTCCCCATATAAAAACTGCAACAGCCTCCCCGAGGAGTCGCCGCGCATCGGGTGCAGGTTTTCCCCATAGCCATTGCCGTCATGTGAGCATCAAGTGAGAGCACCTTCTCTTTAACAAATGTAAGCTGATCAAGAATATCTTCCTGTTGCAACAGCCGTTTTTCATAAATTGCCGCAAGCTGCTCTGCCTTCTCAAGCTTCAGAGCACCATCACCACAGTAACAGGTATTTATAATTGTCCGATAGTCCATATCCCCTACTTGGTATTCACACCGCTCATAAATTCACGCCAGACAGGGGCTGCAATCACACCTCCGCTCTTTCCCTTTCCAAGACTTTTATTATTATCATACCCAAACCATACTCCACCAAGAGTTTTTCCGGAAAAACCGACAAACCATGCATCTCTATTATCATTGGTAGTTCCGGTTTTCCCTCCCGAAATACCACCAGGGCCCCCCCCTGCTCTCCTACCAGTTCCATTGCGAACAACCTCACCCAGCAGTCTCTTTATATCAGTCGCGACAGCCGGATTCAACACCTGTTTTCCAATGGGCGCTGCTCGGAATATTTTTTTGCCAGCGTTAGAATCTACAGCGCTGATAAGTGTTGGGGAATAATATTCTCCCTCACAGACAAAGGGTGAGTAGGCCGCAGTAATTTCAAGTAAAGAAACGCCGGTGGCACCAAGTGCCAGAGAAAGATCTGAAGTAATGGGAGGCCTGATTCCGAATGCTTCGGCAAGTTTTTGAACCCGCTTTATACCAACCTGTTGCAGTAATTTGATGGCAATAATATTTCTGGAGTTGACCAGTGCCACTCGCAATGTCGTCTCACCAAAATATTTTCCCGAAAAATTTTTCGGTTTCCACTGCTTTCCATCATGGCCCCGGATGGAAAGTGGCGAGTCGATCAGGATAGAGTTTGATGTGAATCCTTTTTCAAAGGCAGCAGCATAGAGAAGTGGTTTAAAAAGAGAACCTGCTGAACGTCTACCCTGCGTGGAACGATCAAAGGCACTCGTGTTAAAATCACGTCCCCCCACCAAGGCTCTGACTCTGCCATTACAGGCATCAAGTGAAATAACAGCCCCCTGAACAGTCTTGTTCCCTGGAAAAGAGGAGTTCAAACCTGTTTTGAGGGCTGCAGCAGCAAGTTTCTGTTGCCTGGAATCCAGGGTAGTTCGAATCTTTACTCCTGCACGATTGAGTGACTGTCCTATAATTTTTTCAGCCTGCTTTTTTACCAATTGGATAAAATAACCGTTCACGGCACGTTTTTGAGACGGCTTATCAGCGAGTTCAACGGGATTTGAATAGGATATTTGAGCTGCTGATTCGGCTACATAACCGTCAGCAGCCATACGATTCAAAACATAGCGCTGTCTGTTAAGAGCTGCTTCCATATTGCGAAACGGAGAATACCTGCTCGGAGCCTGGGGCAATCCGGCGAGAATAGCAGCCTCCCCCAGACTCAAATCCCGTGCACGCTTTCCAAAATACACCTGGGAAGCGGCCTCGACACCATAGGCGCCACTCCCGAGATAAATCTGATTAAGATAAATAAAGAGAATCTCATCCTTGCTGAGAAGAGTATCAATTCGCCAGGCAAGAATTGCTTCCTTGAATTTTCGCAGGTAGGTTTTTTCCGGGGTAAGTAATAGAGAGCGCGCCACCTGCTGAGTAATGGTTGAACCTCCCTGCGCCCGGCGTCCACTGCGCACGTTATTTATAGCAGCACGAAATACCGACCAGAAATCAAGGCCCGGATGTTCAAAAAAACGGCCATCTTCTGCAGCGACAAAGGCCTGAGGAAGATATGCGGGCATCTGTGACAGGGGAATAACTGTGCGATTTTCCGTATAGATCCGCTCAATAACATTGCCATTACGATCAAGGATCTCCGTGGCCTGGGAAGGTTGATATTCGGAAATGGTTCTGATATCCGGAACGTTTAACAGAGAAAGAATAAGGAGGAGGCTGCCAAGAAAAACAGTTAAGCTAAGGCTTATAGCAAAAAGAAAACCGATGATATGTTTTTCATTATACGGTTTTTTATAGACCCGTTTTGGTTTTCCCGCAGGTTTGGCTACAGGCTTTTTTTTAGCTGGTGGCACGTTATCAGAAGCCGGAAGTCAGAAGATGAAACAGAATGAAATTCAATTTTATTGAGTTAAACATATATTAGAAATATTGTAACTATTCACCATGCTACTGAACGGCACAATATTTATCCGGAATCGGGGGACACGATCCCAATTCAAAAGACAAAAACGAATTGGGTCATGTCCCCAGTTTCCTACCAGCGTATTCGTCATGCAATTCCGACTCAAACTCAATTTTGGTAAATAGTTACGAGATATTATTCAATATTAAACGTTTTCCAGTGCCTCAGCAATGAGTGATCTGGTCATCCCATAATAGTTAGTCCTATATGGGTATGACCAGATCACTTATTGATAGGGTGCTGGGGAGCGTTCAGATCAACCAAAGACGCCTTTCAGGAAGAAGAAAAATACCATTGCCATGATAGCTCCTGCTGGCAGAGTAACAATCCAGGAAACAATAATATTCAGGATTACCCTGAGATCAAGAGCACCGATCCCGCGAGCCAGGCCAACGCCAAGAACCGCGCCAACCAGAATATGAGTCGTCGACACTGGCAAACCGGTACGTGACGCGAGAACAACAGTGCTTGCCGCAGCAAGTTCCGCGCAAAAACCACGTGAAGGGGTCAGCTCTGTAATTTTGGTACCAACGGTCAGCATAACTTTATAGCCTAGGGTAACAAGGCCGAGAACAATTCCTGTACCACCAACGAACAATATCCAGATGGGCATTTTAGAAGACTGCATCACTTCACCGCCAGAGGTAACAATACTGATTACGGCAGCAAGAGGTCCAATTCCATTGGCAACATCATTGGATCCATGGGCGAATGCCATGGCACAGGCAGTAAAGAGCATCATTGGGGTAAAAACTTTTTCCACACTTGCAAAATGAAAATCCCTATCTGCCTCTGGATCTTCCTTCACCTTCCGAATAAAAAACCAGCCGAGCGCACTAGCCAGTAAACCAATACAAATCGCCAGCCCGAAACTCTGTGGCCCGGTAAGCTCTACATTGAGATGCTTTAAGCCTTTAAACAGGGTCACCAGGGAAATTACAAAGCCGACGAGAAAAATATAGAAAGGGGCATATCTCTTGGCATTTTTTAACGGATTCTCTGTGTTGAAAATCAATTTCCGAGTCGACATCACCAGCAGGAATGCAATGGTACCGCCAATGACTGGAGAGATCACCCAGCTGGCCACAATTTTCCCAACCTTCCCCCAGTTCACAGCGTCAGGCCCGATACCAACGACGGCAAAACCAATTAAAGCTCCGACAATGGAATGAGTAGTGGAGACAGGCCATCCCCTGCTTGATGCGATCATCAACCAGACGGCAGCAGCCAGCAATGCAGCAAGCATTCCGTAGACCAGGATCTCTGGTGTTGCGATGATATTTGTTGGATCTATAATTCCTTTACGAATGGTTTTCGTTACATTTCCACCGGCAATTACAGCACCGGCAAACTCGAAAACAATGGCTATACCAATCGCCTGTTTTACCGTGACGGCACCAGCTCCCACAGATGTTCCCATGGCGTTTGCCAGATCATTGGCTCCAATACCCCATGTCATATAGAGACCAAAGATTACAGCAAGTGCAATCAGAATTGTTCCATACGCAGCAATAACTTCCATTTTATCTCTCTTCCCTGATGTATAAACAGTTAAACATCTGTATTAAAGACATTTATTCCAAAATAAACCCATCTATTTTGACAAAAACAACAACAGACGATCGGCCATATTTTCGGCGTGATCCGAAAGATCCCCCACCTCCTCAATGATCTTATACCAGAACATGACAGACACGGGCTCCAACTCTTTCTCAATACTGAAAAGGGTCCGGTTCACATTTTTTAGAATTTTATCAATATTGTGTTCTGATTTTCGCACACCTGCTATCATACCAGTTACTTTATCATGCTCTCTACCGCTAAACCCCACATGTACCAGTTCATCCAGCTCCTCAATCATGCTTTTGGCCTGAGTGATGATTTCCATGGTTCCTTCAAGCAATTCATCCAACCCTGGCTTTATAGCATCGGGCACTGTCATATAGCGGTTTGTCAGAATCTGACTGATTTTTTCGACACCATCAGCAACGGAATCCTGTTCATGGATCAGGCTCAGAAGATCCTTTCTATCAACAGGAAGCAACAGGGTATTAGGCATATTTTGGCGATAGGTAGATTTGATTCTATCCGCCTCAGATTCTAAATCCGCTATCTGTCTGGCAAGCTCTCCGACCTCCTTCTGCTCATTCCTGTAGAGAGCATCAAACAAAGCGGGGAGCAACATAACGCAGGAAAAAACAGTCCGCATATGCTCCTGAATCGGTTTGAACGGGGATTTCCTCAGCAAGCCGGCTAAAGGATTCGTTGACATTGCTACCATGATATCTTTCTCCCTCTCTTAATATCTTCTATAGATAAACAGGTTTTCACCATGCTTAGGACTCGGCAAGAAATAACTTGGACTTTCTTGCCGAGTCCTTATTTCATTTCATTTATTATCTTCGTTAAAGGCTCGGCCGGATAACTCAAGGGAATCATCTTTTTTCGTATCTGCATAAACAGACTCGGCCCATCTTCACGACCACTATATATAATATGATGCCCCTTAATATTACCAGCATTTTTCCAAAAACTATTAAATGGGTCAAGAGGAGTATGGCCGACCACAAATGGAGTTCGCTTAGGAAGCTCCAGACTACGACGAAACTGTTTGACGTCCCTCTTCTCATAGCCAGCCAGATAATGCGATCGCTTCAGCCTGTTCGTTAAAATTTCATGACAGATTTTGGGATGCTGACGAAGATTAATCAACGTTTCCCGGCTAACTTCCTTCCGCGGAGGTGCTGCATGACATGCCACACAGGAATTCGTTTTCATAACCATTGGAAGTGCGTCATAAAACTTCTGCATTTCCTCCACATACTCTTCCCCTCGCAATTCCTGAAGTCGTTTACGCATCATAACTCCCTGTAAGATCCCAGTCTTCGCTATGGATCTATGAAAACTATCGTGATTACCAAGAAGGTAAAAGAAATTTTCAGGGAAATGACACTTCATTTTAAAAATCAGGTCCATCATCAATATGGAGCTATCCATATCTTCCATTTCTGTTGAAACCTCAGAATGAACGGCATCCCCGAGTATAACAAGACAAGCCTGATTCGTTGCTAAATGGGCCAGAAGGCAATTTTCTTTAAGAATTTCCAGGAAATTATCCACCTGGGCATGAAGATCGCCAACAATCAGGAGTATTGGATCATCAGGAAGCTCTAGAAGCGCACCGGGTACCCCGTGATCGTCCTGTTCCCTGTATGCTTCACTGGCAAGGATTTCATTGACCTCCCTGATACTGTCCATAGCCTCAACAGGGGGTAGCATGGTAATGGAATCACCATATATTTCCCGAATACCAAGAATTGCATTATATCGATTCGTGCCGATTCGTTCCCGAATATCCTGATTCCCACTGCGAACGATCTGAATTGGTGTCTTCCATTCGACCGGACTGATTTTTAAATCACCTTTGATATTGGTCACCGTCAAATGTCTTTTCGATACACTCTCCGGAAAATGAAAAATCTCATCATACTGATGATTATCCCGACCGATAAGCACTCGTTCTCCGACTTTGATTCTGGCGAAGCCATTGATAGTGTCGGCCCTGCACGCCTTGGATGGAGATATCAGCCAGTTCTTCTGTATATTTTTTTTCTTTACCCCGATTGGAATCTCCGGATGAAAGACAAGTTTCTGTTCTCCGATAATCATCTCAAATGTTTTTCCGTCATGGGCAATCCGACACGATTTATCGAGCACCTGTAACTGATCGGTGACGGTGAACCACTCAATGGGATCTTTTCGCAAGAGAAGAGACTTCCACCCTGAAAACGTTTTGAGGTCCCGTTGGTGTTCGGACTCTCCCCTGGCCCATCTCGGAACATTGACATCGTCTTTTCCAGCTATGCGCATCGGAGGCTTGCTCAGTCCGCCGCGGACATACACCTGCATCTGTGCCTTATGCATATATAGAGCGACTTCACGATAGATGTCACACTGGCGCACAACCATTTCCAGAGTCAGGTTTTTATCTACTGGAAAGTATCCTTCCTTATGTCTTTCCGTACGTTGTCTAAAAATGGTATCAGGATCGGGGAGTAAAAACTCAAAAATGTAACGATTTCTCCAATTCGTCTGGAAAAAATATTTCTTAGCAGGTGGAATCTGAATTCGTTCAAGCTCAAGAAACAGGGGCTCTTCTGCTTCGAGCCACTCCTTGTCAAAGACCGTTAAAGCTTCAGAAAAACCCTTAAAAGGAAAGCCCAAATGCACCTCCCTGGGCCTATAGGTAAGGGTCTGATCTTTCCACCAGCCTTTCCGGGTTAAATCCACATAGCCTTCATTGGGCCAACCGTGTACATGATTAATGTAATAGGTTTTACCGGCTCCAGGAGGACCGGTTACCACCAATTGAACAAAATTGAGACGAACCGGCAACTGTACTCCACGTATATCCTGAAGATATTCTATGGGGACGAGATTTTTTCTCAGAGGATCTGGCATGGAGTTCAAAAAAACTCAGTAGTGTCCGGTTAGGATTTTGCATGTTTTAAAATAATGAAATCTTC
>CAZIDU010000021.1:0-47652 GCA_964538055.1 uncultured Desulfocapsa sp.
GAATTGGGTCATGTCCCCAGTTTCCTACCAGCGTATTCGTTATGCAATTCCGACTTAAACTCAATTTCGGTGAATAGTTACTTTCTTTCTTTACCTTCAGTCTTCAGACTTAACCGCTTCAGTCTGATATGTTTGATGAAAAGTCTAAATATTATTTAACAAATTAATCGATTACCACAAGTCAGAAACTTGAGAATATTACTACAAAAGGAGTGAACTGATGCCTCTACAGCAGCAGGATATAGGGTCCGAATATTACAGGCTTGAACGGAAAGAAATACTTGAGCGGATTGCTGCACGTAAGCAAGAGCTTGCTGATAATCTATTGATTCTCTGCCATCATTACCAGCAGCAGGATTTGTTTCAGTTTGCAGATCTCACCGGAGACTCTCTGAAACTCGCTAAAGATGCGGCAGCAACCGCTGATAAAGAATTCCTGATCTTCTGTGGTGTCCATTTTATGGCCGAATCTGCCGATATTCTGGCCAGTGAAAATCAAAAAGTGCTGCTTCCCCATCTGCATGCAGGGTGTCCCATGGCTGATATGGCCACGGTGGGTGCCGTGAGCCAGGCTTACAAGGAATTGCTTAGTGTAGGGATTATGGCTAATGAAAAGGATATGGTACCGGTGACCTATGTGAACTCATCCGCTGCAATCAAGGCCTTTGTCGGAGAGCGGGAAGGTTCTGTCTGCACTTCGTCCAACGGTGAAAGGGTGCTGAAGTGGGCACTTGATAAGGGCGAAAAAGTCTTCTTCTTTCCCGATGAGCATCTTGGCAGGAATTCGGCGGCAGCCCTTGGTGTTCCTGATGATCAGGTTGTTCTTTGGCGACGCGGCGAAATCCTTGGTGGAAACTCGGTGCAGGACCTGCAACGGGCAAAAATTCTTCTCTGGGACGGGTATTGCGAAGTGCATATGCGTTTTCACCCTGATCATGTCCGTCAATGGAAGCTGATGGAACCCGATATAAAAATCATTGCCCATCCGGAATGTCCCCGCGATGTAGTGAGTATTGCTGATCAGTATGGCTCCACTGAGACCATAATCTCTGCTGTGAAGAATTCTCCCGCGGGGAGTAAATGGGCCATTGCCACGGAAATCAATCTGGTTGATCGTTTGAAACGTGACCACCCGGATAAAGAAATTCATTTGCTGGCCCCCACCTCCTGTCAATGTACCACCATGGATTGTAATCAGCCGGTGAATCTGCTTTGGCTTCTCGATAACCTGGCAGCCGGTAAGGTGAAGAATCAAATTTCCGTGGATAAGGAAATTGCAAAATCAGCATTCCTTGCCCTTGAACAAATGCTGGCGATTTAGGCTGGAAAAAGGCAGGAGGTTGAAGATAGGAGGGTAAGCAAGTATAACCCCGAGCTCTGAAATTAGTACCTTCAGCCTTCAGTCTTCCACCTCTAACCCTCTCTTTTACCTTAAGGAAAAAATCTGTGACTGAAGAAGTATATCTTGTCGACGGTAGTGCCTATATCTATCGTGCCTATCATGCTGTGGCTCCACTCAGTAATGCTGAAGGAATGCCAACCCATGCTGTTTTTGGTTTTTTAAATATCCTCAAGCGACTCCTGAAAGAAAAGCAGCCTAAATATCTTGCAGTGACCTTCGATATGCGGGGCAAAGTGTTTCGTCACGATATTTATCCGGAGTACAAGGCGAACCGACCGCCAATGCCCGATGACCTTGCGATACAGATCCCCTATATCAAGGAACTTGTGCGTTCTATGAATATTCCCTGCTTTGAGGTTCAGGGGATCGAGGCAGATGATATTATCGCCTCTGCTGCCAGGGTCCTCAGTAACCAGGGCCAGAAGGTTATTGTGGTATCCGGTGATAAGGATCTTTTGCAACTGGTTGATGACAGGGTTGTGATGTGGGATCCGATGAAGGATAAGGTGATGGACAGTGCAGCGGTTGAAGAAAAATACCATGTGAAACCTGAGCAACTACTTGATTGTTATGCTCTTATGGGGGATAGCTCTGATAATGTCCCGGGGGTTCTTGGGGTGGGTCCCAAAACTGCTGAGAAACTTATTAATCAGCACGGAACTCTGGAAGGCGTTTATGAGGATTTGGATGGTATGAAAAAATCCAAGCTCAAGGAACGTCTTGGCGAAAACAAAGATATGGCCTTTCTCTCACGGGATTTGATTCGCCTGAAGTATGATGTTGAAGTTCCCGCAGAGCTCTCCGGATATCTTCCTCTGGCCCCCGATGAAGACAAATTGAATGATCTTTATACGCGTCTTGGTTTTGAGAGCATGGTGAAGATTGAAAGCAATGCAACCCCAGTTCCAACGGATGGGTTTCAGCTGGTGCAAACGGTGGAAGGGCTGCAAGATGTTGTGAAACAACTAGAACAGGCTGCTCTGCTGGTGATCGATACCGAGACGACCTCATTGGACGTTTCCCGTGCCACGCTTGTTGGAATCTCATTGTGTACTGATCTTGATTCTGCCTGGTATATCCCCGTGGGACATTGTGCAGAAGATAGCACTCCGGTGGAAGGCCAGTTAAACCAATCCATTGTGTTTGATGCTCTAAAACCCTTTCTGGAATCAACCACTTTACCTAAGCTTGGCCATAACATTAAGTATGACTATTCGGTCTTGAAAAAATCCTGCAATCTCACCCTGAAGGGGCCTTTGTATGATTCCATGATTGCCGCTTATCTAGCCGAGCCGGGAACAACATCACTCAAACTTGATGATCTCTGTCTTGAACGCGGGCTTGCCATGACAGCCTTTGACCAGGTTGTGGAAGATCCAAAGCGAGAAAACTGCTTTGCCTATGTCCCAATTGATCAGGCCTGTAACTACAGCTGTGAAGATGTGTATGGGGCCTTACTGCTCTGGCAGTACTATGAAGACCTTTTAAAAGAGCTTGATCAGCTTGAATTGTTTCTTGATGTGGAAACTCCGCTTGTGCCAATTCTTGCTGATATGGAACTTGCAGGGATAACTGTTTCAGATACAGTTCTAGGAGAGCTCGAAGAGGAGTTTCAGAAGGAACTGGATGCATTGCAGGAAGAAATTCACACACTTGCCGGTTACAGCTTTAATATTCAGTCCCCCAAGCAGTTGGGAGTTCTTCTCTTTGAAGAACTTGAACTGCCCCATGGCCGGAAGACCAAAACCGGCTATTCTACAGATATGAAAGTACTGGAAAAACTGGCTCCCAAGCATGAGATTCCTGCAAAAATCATGCGGTATCGTATTCTTGCTAAACTGCAGTCCACCTACGTAAAAAAGCTTAAAACATTGATTGATCCAGTATCGGGAAGGGTCCATACATCATTTAATCAGACAGTCACAGCAACGGGCAGGTTGTCATCGAGTAATCCCAATATGCAGAATATTCCCATTCGCACGGATGAAGGGAATCGTATTCGGAAGGCCTTTGTGCCGCGTAGTGATCTTGTGTTTCTTTCAGCAGATTATTCACAGATTGATCTGCGGGTTCTCGCCCATTATTCGCAGGATGCTGCTCTTTTACATGCCTTTCGTAACGGGGATGATATTCATGCGCGTACTGCGGCTGAACTGTTTGGCATTTCCCCCCTGCTTCTCACCTCTGAAATGCGTCGTGTCGCCAAGTCCATTAACTTCGGTATTGTGTATGGAATGTCAAGCTTTGGACTTTCGAACCAGTTGAATATCAGTCGTAAGGAGGCAAGCAGGTTTATTGATAAATACTTTAATCTCTATGGTGGTGTGAAAGCCTATATGGAGAGTGTTGTAGAGCAGGCGCGTGTTGATGAATATGTCACTACGCTGCTCAAGCGAAGGAGAATGCTTCCTGAGATCAATGTAAAAAACAAAACACGAAGGGAATTTGCTGAAAGAACAGCTATTAATACTCCAATTCAAGGGACTGCTGCTGATATTATCAAACTTGCCATGATCAGGGTTGTTCCAGCCCTGCAACAGGAGAATCTTTTGGCCAGACTCCTTCTCCAGATTCATGATGAGCTTGTTTTTGAACTTCCGGAAAGTGAACTTGAAGCAACTCAAAAAGTGGTGAAAAATGCCATGGAAGAAGCACTCGTACTTGATGTCCCACTTGTTGTAAATTTTGAGATTGGAAAGAGTCTGGCAAAGGGATGAGATGATCCAGGTAAAATGCCTTTCCAAGGCTGTTACTCTAGGTGTTGGCGTTTTGTTTCTACCAATATCATCCACGGCAACTGAGAAGTATGTCAATACCATCGGTATGGAGTTCATACGGGTTCCAGCAGGGACATTTTTTATGGGGGCCCAGGATTTTGAAGATGGCAGCTCCAAGGAAAAGCCCAGGCACCGGGTTCACATCTCACAGGATTTTTATCTTAGCAGCTATGAAGTTACTCAGAAACAATGGATGGCTGTAATGGGAACGCTGAATCCCAGTAATTTTATATCGCCGGATCGTCCTGTGGATGAAGTATCATGGAACGATGCTCAGCTTTTTATTGAAAAGCTCAATGCCTTGGAGGGTGGTCATTCATATCGTTTGCCAACCGAGGCGGAATGGGAATATTGTGCCAGGGCGGACAGTGAAACAAGCTATTCTTTTGGAAATAATCCTGAAGAGGGGAAACTTGCTAACCATGCATGGTTTGAGCAAAATTCCTCCGGGCAGACCCATCCCGTTGGAATGCTGTCCCCTAATGCCTGGGGATTCTATGATATGCACGGAAATGTCACTGAATGGGTTCGGGACTATTATGATAGACAGTACTACTCTGGTAGTCCGGAAACAGATCCCAAAGGGCCAGAAAATGGACGAAAAAGAGTTGTGCGCGGTGGTTCCTGGATAAATCAGGCCTATTCCTGCAGGTCTGCTGCTCGTGGTTACTATTCTGCAGATTACACGGATTCTGACTTTGGATTTCGAATTGTGAAGGGTATTGAGTAGGCGGGGTCTGGTAAATAAACAAAAAGAAAGGCCTGAACCAGAAAACCGGTGCAGGCCTTTTTTTTATCAAAACCGTTGTTCTGCACTCCTTCTACACTCTTTCGTGAAGTGGTACAAATTCACGTTGTTTCGGGCCGTCGTAGATCTGGCGTGGTCGACCAATCCGCAGGTTTTTGGTATCCAACATCATTTCTCTCCAATGGGTAATCCATCCCGGAAGCCTGCCCATGGCAAACATCACCGTGAACATATTGGTGGGAATGCCCATGGCACGATAGATAATGCCGGAATAGAAATCAACGTTGGGGTACAGATTGCGACTGATAAAGTATTCATCATTTCTGGCGATTTCTTCTAGCTCCATGGCTATATCCAGGAGGGGATCATCAACGTTCAGGGCTTTTAATGTCTGAGCGCAGGCACGTTTGATAATTGTGGCTCGGGGGTCAAATGTCTTGTAGACCCTATGGCCAAATCCGGTAAGACGGAACGGATCATTGGGATCCTTGGCTTTTTTGATATATTTTGCAAAATCATTATTATCGTGATGGATGGCTTCAAGCATTTCAATAACAGCCTGGTTTGCTCCACCGTGTAGTGGACCCCACAGGGCACTGATACCAGCAGAAATAGAAGTGTACAGATTCACTCCTGCACTGCCAACTAGGCGAACCGTTGATGTTGAACAGTTCTGCTCATGGTCGGCGTGAAGGATGAGCAGTTTGTTGAGGGTGGAGACCACTTCCGGGTGAACCACGTAGGGCCTTACCGGTTTGTCAAACATCATATTGAGGAAGTTTCCGCAATAGGAGAGGTCGTAGCGGGGATAGACCAGTGGGTGACCAACGGATTTTTTATAGGAAAACGCGGCAATGGTTCTGATCTTGGAAAGAAGTCGTGCAGCAATATTGGGAAGCTCTTCCGTTGTGTCACTCGTCATCTCAGGATAATAGTTTTGCAGGGTATTCACCATGGTGGAAAGGATAGCCATTGGTGGTGCCTTGGAAGGGAAATGATCAAAAAAGTGGATCATGTTCTCGTGGATCAGGGCATAGCGAGACAGGAGTGCCCGGAAGTCGTTTAGCTGTTTCTGGGTGGGGAGTTCGCCCATGAGGAGCAGGTAGGATACCTCCACAAAGGAGCAGCTCTCAGCAAGGGTTTCAATTTCATATCCACGGTAGTTGAGAATACCTTTTTCACCGTCAAGAAAGGTGATCTCAGAGTTGCAGGAGCCTGTATTCATGTAACCGGAGTCCAGGGTAATGTATCCGGTTGTATTTCGTAGTTTGCGAATGTCGATGGCTTTGTCGCCTTCGGTTCCTATAACGATTGGGAATTCGTAATTTTTGCCATCTATGGACAATGTTGCATGTTTTTCTGACATCGTGTACCTATATTTCTGTGCTCAAAAGAGCGTGTTACAGATCGGCGACTTTATGTCGCTTCTAGCAGATTGGGATGCAGGAATAGAGGAAACATCAGCGCCATAAACTTTGGTGTTCTGGCGTGCTGAAGTTTCTTGGTGGTGAAGAAGTCTGTCAGACGATGACAGAAAGTTTACTCCTGAAAAGAATAACCTAACAGATGTTTGTTATAAATGCAAGTTTTGGGCCAATGTCCATAACATCTCTCTCTTGGATGTGTTCCTGAGGGGGGGGGGAATATATTTATGATACAGTCAGTACAAGGCGTTGTTGACCAACGCTTATATGAAAAACGGCTCAAACAGTTCGTGGATGAGGTTGGTGTTTATCCGGTGAGTTGTGAGAAATTGGCGGCCGGGCGTAGTGACAAAGAATGGCTTGATCAGGTGATCAGCGGTGGCGCAAAAATTGTACAGCTCCGTGATAAGGACAGTTCTGATCGTGAACTTCTGGCAAAGGCACGCTACTTCAGAGAGAAAACTCGTGAAGCTGGTGTTCTGTTTTTCCTGAATGATAGACTGGATATAGCACTTCTTACAGGTGCAGATGGAATGCATGTCGGTCAGAAGGATCTGCCGCCTGCCGAAATCAGAAAGCTGGCCCCTGATATTCTTATCGGCTTTTCCTGCAATACGGAGGATCAGACCAAGGCTTTAGGGGAAGAGGTGAAACAGGGAAAAACTGCAGTCTCCTACTATAATATTGGGCCTCTTTTTGAAACAGGGACCAAGGAGGGCTTGCATTATTTTCTGGGTGCTGATGGCATTGCTCGGTTTTCCCGTCACTGCAGGCTGCCATTCACTGTGATGGGTGGAATAAAACTAACTCACCTTGATGACTTGCTTGATGTCGGCGCAAAACGGATTGCAGTGGTCACAGCCATCAGTCAGGCAGATGATATTGCATCGGAGACGGCGCACTGGCAGCAACGTATTCTCTCTGGACGCAAGGAGAAAGGGTGATGCTGGACACCAAAGAAGTGAAGAACGCATTGAAGAAATTGCGGGCAGAGGTCGAATTGCTTATAGCATACGCTGTTCCGGCAGAGGATAAGGGGGCTGCTCTTGATTTCCTGGAAAATTTCAAAAATGATCAGTTTGCACTTGATGTAATAAAAGATTTTTATCGCACCCTTCCCGACGCCCGTGAAGAGGCTCTGGTAAAGATTGCAGTAGTTGAGGAGAAGGAGCAGGTTTTCCTGCTCCTTCTCAGTACTGCCAGACATCATTATCTCTATTTGACCAATGATGAAGAGGGGCTGTTCCTGGGAGAATGGAAACAGGGAATGCTTGATACGCATGTGCTTTCTTTTTTTGATTACCGGGATGCGGAGGCCTTTACAAAAGAACATGCTTCTATGGAAGCTTGTCGGGAGTATCGCTCCCTTGAGCGAATGGATGAAGCGATTTGTCCGTCCTGCGGGGTGAATAGTGGGGAGCTGCATACCCTTGGTTGTCCGGTTGAGGTCTGTCCATGGTGTGGCGGACAGTTGAATCACTGCAACTGCCGCTTTGAACAGTTGGATGTGGAAGAGTTGAACGATGAGAAAAAACTGGCGGATCTTGAAGAGAAGCTTGAAAAAAAAGGCAGAGTTCCCTACACAAAGGAGCAGCGGCCAACGTTTATGACCGAAGAGTAATGGTTCTCAGGAGGGAGCAGGAAATCAACACCATGAAAGAAGTGGTCGAGCCTATTCGGGTAGGGGGTGACCGGGGACCTCATCGAGATATGATATCTCGAAATTGGGGAGTTCGAGATGGTCGTTACTGTTCCTGAGGTGAAAAAGGGGTTTTGCCCCATAGAATGAAGACCACTGCGTAAAAGTACTTAAAGGGCCGCATATCCAGTCGCATTGGGCCATGGCATGCATATCTCCCATGGGGGTCCCGGGACCGAGACGAACCGTTAAGCCAGGGAATTCATCTGGCGAACGCTGTTCGTCACTGCAAACCAAAAATGCAACCCTGCTTCCCTGGAACTGTTCAACAAGTTCATGCATCCAACGTCTGTATTGCTCTATGCTAAAATAATAGCGGCCGCTATTCCATTTTCGATAGTCTCCGCGACGGATATGGATGGCTATTGCAATGTCACCATTTTTTCGTAAATCGTCTATTGCCAGGCGGGCGCTCTGGTCAAACTGCTCAATTGGTTGGAAATAGTCACGGATACTCTCGGCGTGTTTCTTGACCCATTTGGGAGCACGAAATTTCCAACCCTTTATAAAAATAATATCTCCATCGCTTATACGATCAAGCACTTCCCGTTTTTCCAGAGAAGTGACGGACTGGTCGGGGTTGCAAGGTTCATGTAATGTTACGATGGAGCTCCCCCCAAGGGACCACTTTTCTTGTATATTGCTGGCAGTACGAATCATATGATAGAAAAGTCGGGTTTCTCTGATGGTATTGGAGACACCCGGAACCATATCCCACAAGCTTTGTTGTGAAGAAGCAGGGTAACGGCAATAAATATCTTTTCTGGTATTTTCAAAGAATGCTGCATATGAATGAAAGGTGCAATTCACCACAGAGCAGTTAAGCTCTTCAGCAAGAGCAGCAAAATTAGCAAAAAATACCAGTCGGTTTGCTAATCTTCCGCAGCGGTTAACAAGTATAATTTGTTTTTTCTTTTGCATGGGGGATGGCAGGATGCGATCTGTTTTTTTTGGTCGAGATAAAAGAAGGGATGAGTCTGCCGGGTATATTGGCCAACTCCTTATAGTGCTTGTTCTATCTCCTGTAGCCCCCCCCCCCTAAAAAAACATTTATACGGATGTAGGGAGGAGGGATGTTAGGTTATTTCGACAAGATGTATAGCTGAAGGGTTTCAGACTGAAGGAAAGACACCGTTACACGCGACCTTCAGCCTCAAAACCTGGGTTGTGGGTAGAGCCCGTTTTACTAATTACCGTCCACTTTTTGTAAATAGTGAAAAAGATCAGAATCGGCAGAGAGGATCAAAGAGGTGTTCTTGCCGATAACAGTCGAGTAACTCTGTAGGGTCTTATAGAAGGAGAAAAATTCAGGGTCCTGGTTGTAAATGTCACCATAAATTTTGGTGGCACTAGCATCAGCCGTACCTTTGATTTCCGATGCTTCTCTGTTTGCTTCAGAGAGGATCACCTTCAGTTCCCTCTCTACCTTACCAAGGATTTCAGCTTTCTTTCCTTCACCCGTGGATCTTCTTTCCGCGGCAATTCGTTTACGCTCGGAGATCATTCGATCATACACCTTAAGGCGGACCGATTCGATATAGTTGACGCGTTTGAACATTACATCAAGTAATTCAATACCGTATTGAGGAGTAACCTTAGCGGCGGCCTCAAGGATCTGATCGCTGATGCCATCTCGTCCTGTTTTTGGTGCTCCTTGATTATCCTTGGAGTCGGTCATGGTGTCGAGTGACCAATCTGAGCTGCGAATGATCTCAATAAGGTTGTTTTTGTTCACCATGTCACGGACTGTACCATCAAGAATATCGTCGAGCAGTGACTGGGCTCGAGCTTCTGTTTTTACCGCCTGCAAATATTGCAGGGCATCGGTGATTCGCCATCTAGCGGTAATGTCAAGATATACATATGTTTTGTCATTGGTTGGGATCTGGTTAGGATCGCCATCCCAGATCTGAACCTTCTTGTCGAAATAATTGACATCCTGCACAAAGGGAAGCTTGAGGTAAAATCCAGCGTCTGTTTTGGGCACACCCACTGGAGCACCAAACTGGGTGATCATGGACTGCTGGCCTTCTTCAACTATGTAAAATCCGTCATAGACCACGGTTATGCTAAGCAGCACCAGGCCGATAAGAAAAAATTGAGCTATTTGTTTCATGGCTGGTTCCTTATTGTTGAGCTGGCGGGAAAGAAACAGCAGAGCCGCCTCCCCTGCTGATATTTAAGAGAGGCAGTGGGGACTGCTGGTCTTTGTCCATAATATAGACTGATTCCACACTGGGCAGGACTTGCTGCATGGTTTCAAGATACATTCGTTTTTTTGTGACTTCCGGAGCGTTTTTGTACTCTGTTAAAATGGAGAGGAAACGCTGTGATTCACCCCTTGCATCATTGACTCTGGCCACTGCATAACCGTGTGACTCTTCAACAATCTGCAGTGCATTACCACGTGCCCGGGGAATCTTCTGGTTGTAGATCTCTTCAGCTTCATTGACAAGTCGCTTCATATCCTGATCGGCTTCGTTTACTTCATTGAAGGCGGGTTTAACCTGATCCGGTGGGTTGATATCCTGGAACTGTACCGTACCAACGGCGATACCGGCCTTGAGGCCTTGTAGCTCTTTTTGAAGCTCACTCTTCACATCTGCAGCAAGCAGGTCTCGATTGGAGAGAACGTAGTCAAAGTCCATGTTGCCGACAATTCTCCGGGTCACGCTTTCTGAAAGGTCACGCACTGCCTGGCGAACATCTTTAATTTGAAAGAGATAGGCCTGTGGATCAGCAACTCTGTACTGAACAATCCAGGCAACATTGATGACATTTTTGTCTGCCGTCAGCATCAAGGATTCCATGTCGTAGCCACGGCGTTCAAAGCTAGTCTTCTGCCCAGGCGTACGACTACGAAATCCAAATTCTTCTTTTCGAATCTCTTCCACATCAACCTTGTAGAGGTGGTCGATATAGGGAATTTTGAAGTGCAGGCCCGATTGGTTGGTTCGATTGTACTTGCCAAGGCGCAGAACAACACCAACTTCGGAAGGATTGATTTTGTAGAAAGATGAATAAACACCCTGCAGCACCAGCACTATCAAAACAATGGCGAGAAGTTTGCCGATTGATGCAAGTGGGTTGGGCGGTGTGCTTTTGGTGGAAGCTCCTTCCCCTGGCGCTTTCTTGGGGGAGTCAGAAAAGTAATCCTGAATTTTTTTGATGAGTTGGGCCACCATTTCTTCGGGCGTTTGGGGCTTTTTCTTTTTTCCCCAAGGTGGTTGTTGGTCCTGATTGGGCATGAATTGTTCTCCTAATTGCAGGTAAGTTTTTGGGTCTATAAGTAAATAATCTTTATTAAGGTAATCTCTCTTTGGGGGAGTGCAATGTTTTATTTTAGGGAAATGGTCAGAAACAGTCCAGGGAGGAAATCTGGTATTCAGCGAAAGACGATATTACCCCCAAATTCTGAGCTGTAACTGTTCAGAGGTGTTTCGTCTTATGTCCACGCTTTGTTCCAGGCGATGAGTATTGCCGCAATGGAAAGGAGGAAAAGTGTGCTTTGCAGTATCAGGGATTGCCGCATTTTTAGAATTACCGGTTTGCTGAGGATCCATCCGAATATAAGTCCGCAACTGAGGCCAAAAAAATGAGCTCCGAGATCTGTTCGTTCTCCTGAGCTACCAATCATGGCAAGAAGCGCTGCTCCTGCCATAAAGGGAAGGAGGCGCAGGTACCTTTTGTTCCTTCGATGTCCACGACTGATCATGGCAAGCATTCCAATAATTGCAAAGACGGCGGTGGAAAATCCAACGAAGAGGTGGCTGTCTCCATGAAGTACAACATTAATATAATTCGCCAGGGTGGCAGTAAGCAGCATGGAGAAAAGTCCCAGTCCATTTCCTGTGAGTTTGCAGAAAAAATGAAAGAGGAATCCACCAAACAGGCAGTTACCCAGAAGGTGGACTACGTCTGCGTGGAGGGTGAGCGCTGTGAGCAGTCTATAGTATTGAGCGGCGTTTAAAATCGCATCGGCATCTCCAGCTCCATTGGAAAACCAGGGGGAGTGGCCGGACCAGGGGCCGGTAACTGTGTAAAGCAGGGCCAGGCTGCCAACGAGCAGTAGTGTCGGTGGTTGCAGTAGTGGACTGAAGTCGCCAGCGGTGGTCGCAGGCTTTGGCGGCCAGTTCTTGTTTTCGTTCAAATACGCTTTTAGCTGGTCATCGGCTTCAGCTGCATTATCAGCGGTTACACTGAGAATGAGGTTGTTGGGGGTCTCTGTGTACGTATGGCTTATCCCAACGGAGGAGAGAGTCAAGGAGCAGGAGAGTGCTTCCTGCTCGTCGTCCGTTGCGAAAACAGGAGTTTCGGGAGGTGTGTCGGAGGTCTCGTCGGGCAAATGTCCCGGACCGTTTGGT
The DNA here is from genome assembly GCA_964538055.1 of uncultured Desulfocapsa sp. Taxonomy (GTDB): domain Bacteria; phylum Desulfobacterota; class Desulfobulbia; order Desulfobulbales; family Desulfocapsaceae; genus Desulfocapsa. The sequence continues at coordinate 12,415 of CAZIDU010000021.1, forward strand.
TTTGACTCGTAGGCTGACATAATATCAAGAGATAGTCACTCTCCCTCTGTTTGGCAAATTTCTATTATCGTTCCCCGGTGGGACTGTTTCAATTGAAGCGTTCCTTTTGGGAACAAATAGGAACGTACTGTACGGTTGGTGTTCCTGAATGTTTCGTTTTGGGCTGGGGTTATTTTGCAGACAAAAGGGGCTAAGTGCCTAACTACCTTAAAAAATAGAGTAAAATATGTACTTGTTAAGGTGGCATGCTTTGTGCTAGTATCCTGATAAGGATGAATTGCAACGGAGCACGACTTCATTTAAAAAATCCATTACCAATAGGGAGCTGAAAATGTCCTCAATCGCACTGTTTAATACAATTTTTGTCGAGGAAAAGAAGGTTAGGGAACAACTTGCAGCGGCAACTGACTTTCGTATTATTCAAGATACTCATATTATAAGTGAAGTATCTCAAAAATACAGCATAGGTAAGGAGAAGGTTGAGCGGGCTCTTTATGGTCCACCTTCAGTTTTTAACACCTTTACCCTGGAACGTGAACGAATTACTGCCTATCTGAAAATTGTTATGGCGGATCGTTTGAAAACATCAGGTGTTATCTATTCCGGCAACATTGCTCTTCTTGTTCCCTCAGCTGTGACTCATGTTTTACGCGTTGGATTGTTTGATAAGATGAGTAGCCGCATTCAGCGTTCAATGGGTGAAGGTCTCACAGAGAAAAATGCTGTAAAGGTGATAAAGAAAAATGACACCAGTGCAGCGGGCTGGGTGGATCATCTGTATAAAAAGGAAGTAACCGACCACTCATTATATGACATCACTGTTCCAATGGGAGAGAATTTTCCAGAGTCGGCGGTGAAACTGATCCTCGAAAATTATAATAAGCCAGCTGTCCTGGAACAGGATGCATCGCGTCAGGCCGTTGAGGATATGGGAATTGGTGCTCAGGTTGAACTGGCTCTGGTTGATAAGGGTTATACAACGGAAGTAAGAAGTTTTTGTGGGGAAATCACCCTTCTTGTGAACAAGGGCGTTTCTAATTTCCCAAAACTTGCCAATACACTCACTGAAGTTGCTGAAAGTGTGTCTGGGGTTCACTCTGTTAAGGTTCTTGCCGGCAAAGAGTATCATGTCTCAGTTTATCGGAGTCAGGAGTTCACTCTTCCTCCCAAGGTGTTGTTGGTTGATGACGAACAGGAATTTGTGCAAACACTTTCGGAACGATTAAATACTCGTAACTATGGCTCATATCCTGTTTTTGACGGTGAGGAGGCCCTTGAGCTTTTGATGAACGAACTTCCGGATGTTATGGTTCTTGATCTGAAGATGCCGGGGATTGGCGGTGTTGATGTTCTTCGTAAAACAAAAGAGTTTAATCCTGATATCGAAATTATTATTCTTACTGGACATGGCTCGGAAGAAGACAAAAAAACATGTATGGAACTGGGGGCCTATGCCTATCTGCATAAACCCGTTGATATCTCGCAGTTGACTGAAATTATCGATGAGGCCCATGGAAAAGTTGCAGCATCAAAAATGGCTCATATTTAAAAAGTATTTTATAAAACCAATCAATAAGGGGGAATAGTATGGATGGTTTATTAGCAGCAAAGGTCTTGCTTGTAGATGATGAGGAAGAGTTTATTGATCTTATGTCTCAACGCCTTGAAACCAGAGGTCTTAAGGTGGTTACTGTGTCCAGTGGAGAAGCGGCTGTGACCACAGTGGCAGATCAGAGTTTTGATGTTGCTATTGTCGATCTGGCCATGCCGGGAATCGATGGCATTGAAACGTTGAAGCAGCTTAAAGCAGAACGGCCGGATATCGAAGTTATTATGCTCACCGGGCAAGCCACTGTGAAAAGTGGAATTGAAGCCATGAAGTATGGAGCCAGTGATTTTCTCGAAAAACCAGTGGATTTGAATGTACTGATGGAAAAAATATGGGCGGCCAAAAGAGAACGAATGCGTTCCCTGGAAAAGAAATCTGCTGAAGAGTTGAAGAATATTTTAAAGAGTAAAAGCTGGTAAAAAAAATCTGCTTCCTGTAAGAGGCACCCTCCTTCCCATAACTTACTGAAATGACGTATGCGGGTTTGATAATCAACCCGGACGGGTGTGGTGTATCTATAGTTTGCGATAATAAATCAGAGATCATTTACATTAAAAAATATTGGAAAGGAGGAGAATATTGTGAACAACGAAACTTCGGTTATAAGGGATATTATCACACCCCTGGACCGCTATCCGCATCTGAATGAAAATCAGACCCTGCAGGATGCCATTTTGAAATTTAGGTCTTTTCGGGCAGGGCAGCAGGATCGTCCGGGATACGATGGCCTTTTGGTGGTCAATGATCAGAATCAACTGGTCGGGAAACTCTCTTTGCTTGATATCATGCATGGATTGGTACCTCGCCTGGTGGATGCTACCGGCGGTGGAAAGTTTGAAGGAAAGGATACAGAGTATCCTAATTTGGCATTTCTCTATGAAGACAAAACCTTTGGAGAATGCGGAAAAAACCAGCAACAGTTAGTCAAGCCTCTGCTGCAAGCCATTGAATTTTCGCTTCCGGCTGACACCCATATCCTGAAAGCGCTGGTTATGATGTCACATCGAAACGATTTCGATGTCCCGGTAACCGATAATGGAACCATTATCGGTATGCTGCGTCTTGAAGAAATCTTTAATGTGATGTGTACCACCTACTGTGACATTGAATAAAAATACAAATATTAAAAGAGGATATACTAATGACTGCTGCAGAGTCTCAAGCTATGAGCCTTCCTGAGGCCAAAGAACCGTTCAATGTGAAACGGCTTCTATTTATGTTTCTGGGCATAGGGTTGTTTTGCTTTGTTTACTATTGCCCCCCCTGGCCCGATGCTATTGACCCCATGGGAGAACATTTTGTCCTGAGCCAGCAGGCAAAGGGTGCCATTGGCGTCTTTTTACTGGCTGCAACCTGGTGGGTTTTTGAAGTTGTTCCCATTGGTGTGACAAGTCTTACCATCGGTGTCCTTCAGGCACTCTTTATGATTCGTGATCCCAAGGTCGCCTTTAAAGATTTCATGGATCCTTCGGTTCTGTTTATCTTTGGTTCCATCGTTATCGGTATGGTCTTCACCAAGACCGGGCTGACCAAGCGCATAGCCTATAAGATGCTTTCCATCGTTGGCGAAAAAACCAGCATGATCTATCTGGGCTGTTTTGTTATGACGGCAGCACTGACACATGTTATGGCGCACACGGCTGTTGCTGCCACCATGTTTCCATTGCTTATGGCCATTCATGCCCTCTATTCAGACGATGATAATCCCACCAGATTCGGCAAGGGGCTCTTTATCGGTATGGCCTATGTCGCCGGTGCCGGTAGTATTGTTACCCTGCTCGGTGCTGCACGCGGCGCTGTTGCCCTTGGTTTTTACAAGGACATCATGGATATTGATATCAGCTTTTTTGAACTGACCTGGTATATGTTCCCCATTGGCTGGATTATGACTTTTGTCCTCTGGGGATTTTTTATGCTCTTTTTTAAACCTGAGCGGGCGCGAATCCCAGGTTTGAAAGAAAAGGCCAGCAAGATGTATGTTGCGCTTGGCGGCTGGAGCAGGAAAGAAGTTATCACTGCATCTATTGTTGTTATCACCATTCTTGTCATTGCTCTTAAGAATTTCATTCCGGTTCTCGCTGGATTGCATAAAACAGGTATCCTGCTTTGTTCCACCATTGGTTTTTTCCTGTTCAATATTCTTGATGTTGATGATCTGGAAGAAATTCCCTGGAATATCATTCTGCTCTTTGCTGGTGCCATGTCTATTGGTTTCTGCCTCTGGGAGACTGGAGCTGCTAAATGGATGGCTGTGAATTGGCTGGTGCTCTTCCAGAATTCACCCCCAATCGTTTTTATCCTTGGTATGGCTTTCTTTGTTATGATGATGACCAACTTCATCATGAATGTGGCTGCCATTGCCATCTCTTTACCTGTGGCACTGGTAATTGCCCCGTATCTTGGAGTAGGTGGTGAGGTTATTCTGTTCTCCGCTCTCGTTGTTGCGGGTATGCCCTTCCTGTTACTGGTCGGAGCTGCACCTAACGCCATTGCCTATAACTCCAAGCAGTTTACCACGGCTGAATTCTTCCTGTGGGGGCTTCCTGCGAGCGCGATTCTTATGCTGGTTACCTGGCTGGCGGTTTCAGTTATCTGGCCCTTGATGGGAATGGAGGTCTATGTCCCGAGGGTAATGTAAAACCGAGGTCCCTCTGAAATTTGATCAGCATCTGTGTGTGGCAGTTTGCTAATTAAATGTATGAGGGGTTGTACCAGGAGAAATGTAATGATAAAGTTTCTTTTGAAGTGACATGCAGGCTGTGTGTGGCAGCCTGCGTGTCAATTTGTCCGGAAAGTTGATTTTGGCACTGCATATTATATCGGGAAAGTATTCAGTGCCGAAAACAACAGACATGAAAAATCTTGCGTTGATTTTTCAGGCATTCATTTTAATGGTTTGAAAGGGGAGGAAAACATTGTGATAAAGGGTTCTTGCAAGATGTTTTTACAATTTTTGGTGCTGTTTGGTCTGCCAGGCATGGCCATGGCAATGGGTGATGGCGGTGACCGTCTTGACCTTACCACAAGCTGGGTTGGCTATGCTTCGTTGCTTATTTTTGTCGTGGCTTACAGTTTTGTTATGGCTGAAGAGTACACCCATATGCGTAAATCAAAGCCGGTTTTGCTGGCTGCAGGGCTGATATGGGGTATCATTGGTTGGGTCTATGCCAGTCATGGTTTTACCCATGCTGCCGAGATCGCAGTTCGTCATAATATTCTTGAATTTGCTGAGCTCTTCCTCTTCCTGCTGGTGGCCATGACCTATATCAACGCCATGGAGGAACGACAGGTCTTTGAGGCTCTTCGAGTGAGGCTGGTTTGTGCCGGATTTTCCCTACGCAAGATCTTCTGGCTCACCGGTGTCCTAGCCTTTTTCATCTCACCCGTGGCAGATAATCTCACCACGGCCCTGCTTATGTGCGCTGTGGTCATGGCCATAGGCAAGGACAATGTGAAATTTGTCAGTATTGCCTGTATTAATATCGTCGTTGCCGCCAATGCAGGTGGCGCCTTCAGCCCCTTTGGTGATATCACCACCCTTATGGTCTGGCAGAAAGGCATCGTTGACTTTACAACCTTTTTCAATCTCTTTATTCCATCCGTGGTGAACTGGGTTGTACCTGCTGTGATTATGAGTTTTGCAGTACCGAAGATCCAGCCCGAGACCTGTGAAATTAATATCAAACTGAAACGTGGTTCCTATGTGGTCATCGCTCTCTTTCTTCTGACCATTTGCACCGCCGTCAGTTTCCATAACTTCCTCCATCTTCCACCCATGATGGGGATGATGACAGGACTTGCCTATCTGAAGTTGTATGGTTTTTATCTCAAAAAAACGCATAAAACCAAGGGGGAGCTGTACCGAAGAAGGCTGGGGGACGAAAATGAACAGATTGGTGATATTTTAGCCTTTGATGTTTTTAGAAATATTGCCAGGGCCGAGTGGGACACCCTGATGTTTTTCTATGGCGTTATTCTCTGTGTCGGTGGTCTTGGCTTTATCGGTTACCTGGCTGTGGCTTCTGAGCTGATGTATGTCAGTTGGGGACCTACAACTGCAAATATTTTGGTAGGCTTTCTGTCAGCCATCGTCGATAACATCCCCGTTATGTTTGCAGTACTTTCCATGCAGCCCGACATGTCCATGGGACATTGGCTGCTGGTAACCCTCACCGCAGGAGTTGGAGGAAGTATGCTTTCCATAGGCTCTGCTGCAGGTGTTGCCCTTATGGGACAGTCTCGTGGAATGTATACCTTTGGCGGGCATCTGAAGTGGGCACCGGTTATTTCGTTAGGGTATTTTGCAAGTATCGCCACCCATTTCTTTGTGAACGGTCGTTTTTTCTGATAAGGAACTTCTGTGTAAAAAAAAATCTCCTTCTGCCCGGTCATCTGGATTCGTCCTTGTGAGCGGGCGGTTCATTAAGGAGAGAAAAGAATATAGGTGCACTTGAAAAAAGTATCACACGTTGCATATCGGAACGAAAATGAAGTTTTCTGAAATCTACCCATATCACGCGTGACAAATGAAGATAGCGTCAGCACTCCAGAATGTGTCTGTAGTCGGTGAGTTGTTGGATGGTATCCCGCATGGGATTGCTATTCTGGGGACGGATCTTTGTATTTTGAGGATGAATCGTTTTCTGGAGGCCATGACTGGTTATATTACCGAAGAAGCGAAGGGCGTCTATGGTGAGTTTATTCTCCGAACAAATCTTGGTACCAAGAATCAAATATGTGCGGAGGTGTTGAAAAACGGAGAATCGGTTGCAACCGATGGAAATATCATCAACAGACGCCGAAAGAAAATTCCCGTCCATTTTACTCTTAGCCGTCTTCACGATGGAGAAGGAAGACCTTCCGGAGTGCTTATTGTTTTAGAGGATAGCTCGGTAGTAAAGGTTGAAAAAATGAGCCATCATGAACAAACCATCCGAACTGAAATCCTCGGGTACAGTCCACAGATGGAAAGGGTTTTTGAGTTAATGTCCGTTCTTGCCCGCACCGATGCCTCGGTTTTAATTACTGGAGAAACAGGAACCGGTAAAGACCTGATAGCAGAGGCACTGCACAAATCGTCTCAACGAGCACGGCAGCCTTTTATTAAGGTCAACTGCGGTGCTCTTCCCGAAGCTCTGCTCGAGTCTGAACTCTTTGGCCACGTGAAAGGTGCTTTTACCGGGGCTGTTACTGAAACAGTCGGAATGTTTCGTCTTGCCCATAAGGGGACAATCTTCTTGACTGAAATTGGTGACCTGTCCCTTCCTCTGCAGGTAAAGCTTCTCTCTGTACTTGATGATCAGGAGTTCTTTCCAGTGGGAGGGAGTAAAAAAGTAAAAGTTGATGTCCGTATCATTGCCGCCACGCACCGATCGCTCAGAGATGAGGTGCAGCAGGGACGTTTCAGGGAAGACCTCTTCTATCGCTTGAATGTACTGAACCTCCATACCCCGCCTCTTCGTGAACGTGATGGCGATATCCGACTCCTTTTGGATCATTTTTTACGACAGTTCAGCACCAAACTCGGGCGGGATGTAACTGATTTTAGCCCCGAAACAATCGATGTTTTGACCCGGTATCCATATCCGGGCAATGTGCGTGAATTACGAAATATTGCAGAATATTCCGCCAATATCTGTCAAGGCAAGGCCGTTGAGCTAAAAGATTTGCCATTGTATTTGTTCCGGGAGGAAACTTCTCTTGTGTTACCCTCTGCCGCTTCTATCATGAGCTCAGCAACGCCCAGAAGAGAAGAACCAGGGGACGTATCTGTGTCCGTAGCTGCAGTAAGCAGCACAGCGGGTGGATGGACTGAGATGGAAAAAAAAATGATATTGGATGCCCTGCGACAGAGTGGTGGCAACAGGTCAAAGGCTGCAGGAATATTAGGTTGGGGAAGGACGACGCTGTGGCGAAAACTCAAAAAATACAAAATGGTTTAGGTGAGGGGGCAGAAATATGAAGATGATGATTACATCCCGTGGTGATTTTGTTTCCCCGCGCTTTGATTTAAGTTCCGAAGTTCTTGTCGCTACTTATTATGATCAACAGTTGATGGAAGAACCCCGTTCTCTGCTCCTTGCCGACGTGTCTGCTGAGATACTCTGTGATCTTGCCTTGAAGGAAAATGTTGCCGTTGTCGTGTGCGGGGGGATCGAAGAGGAACATTACCAGTTTTTAACTTGGAAAAAAATAGCCGTTATCGATTCTGTGATTGGGCCGCATAAGGATGTGCTGAGATTAGCCATGGATAACAGCCTGAAACCAGGAACGATATTGCCGGGTGTTACATCAAGAGAGGTGGCTTCATGAAAAGACATGGACACTGGCTGGAGAAACTCCTTCCCTCACCGTCAGAAGATCAAACTACCGGTACCGGTATTACCCGTGGCTATAAGTATTTTTCAAGAGGACTGAGTGTAATACTACTGGTAATGGTTCTGGTACCATTGACATTGATTTCCTTTCTTTCCCATTATCAGTATGAATCACTTCTGCAGGAAGAGGAGATGGCGCAACTTGTTCTCAATCTGGAAGGTGGACAAAGTACCATTGAGGCTTTTATTTCAGAACTACAGTCCGTCGTAAAGTTTGTTGCCCGTGATGATCGCTATGAAGAGCTTCTTGATCCGAGGGAACTGGAGGCATTTTTTGTACGTCTGCAAAATGAATATCCGGGATTTGCAGATATTGAAATCATCGATTCAGAAGGGACTCAACAGGCTTATTTCGGTCCCTATACATTACCGGAGCATAACTATAGTGATCAAACCTGGTATAAAGAGGTTCTCGTCCATGGAGTCCATATCAGTAACGTTTTTTCTGGTTTTCGACGCGTCCCGCACTTTGTTATAGCTGTGAGCAGAGAACACCCCCATAAAAAAGGGCACTGGGTATTACGAGTGACCATTGATGGGAAGACCCTGCAAAATTTTATTGATACGATCAACACCAGCTATGCCGATGATATGTTTCTGGTTGACGCGGAATGTATTGTCCAGACCCAGCCTCAAAAATATGGTAAAATTGGTGAAAAATGTATTTTAAAAATCGAAGAAGATATCGCAGCGAATAAATCCAGTAAAATAGCGAAGAAACAGGATGTTGTCGGTGAAAATTCCATGGGCATGTTGATTGTTAAAAAAACCTTCTATGGCCAGGAAATAACCCACGCGGTTGTTGACCTTCTTGATACTCCCTGGAAACTGGTTCTGGTTAAAGAACAGTACCTGTATGCGGAAACGTGGCTCTTATTCAAGATAAAACTGATAACAATGTTTCTGACCTGTGTCATTGTCTCCGTCTTTGTCATTCTAGAGATCAGTACCGCCATCACCAATCATCTGCGCGAGTCTGATAACAAACGGCAACGGCTCTACAGTGAAGCTGAGCACACCAATAAACTGGCGTCCATCGGTAGATTGGCGGCAGGGGTGGCTCATGAAATCAACAACCCTCTTTCTATCATTAATCAGAAAACAGGTCTTGTTCAGGATTTAATGGAATTCACAGATGATTTTGAACACAAAGATGTCATGGCAGAGGCTCACGAAAGCATCCAGAACAGTGTCAATCGCTGTAAAACAATTACGCACCGTCTGCTTGGGTTTGCCCGTCAGACCGATGTGCAGGTGGAAGAAATTGATATCAATGTTGTGTTGAGGGAAGTTGTCGATTTTCTGGCCAAAGAGGCCATGTACAACCAGATAAAGATTGGTTTTGATCTGGGTGAGGATGTTTCGAAAATAGTGAGTGATCGCGGACCATTACAACAGGTTTTTCTCAATATTACCAATAATGCCATTGATGCCATTGGTGATCACGGGATGATCACCCTCAGCAGCACGCAAATTGCCCCGGACACCATTCAGGTAAAAATTATTGATGATGGGCCGGGAATGCCCGAAGAGGTACGAAAGCGCATCTTTGAACCGTTTTTCACGACAAAAGAAACGGGAAAAGGGACGGGGCTCGGACTTTCAATAACCTACGGTTTGGTGAAAAAACTTGGGGGAGATATCAAAGTGACAACAGAGGTTGGCAAAGGAACGACCTTTGAAATAACCTTACCGGTGCAACAGAGTAAATAGATGCTTTTAAAATCAAATTATCAGGTGACCATATGATTAAGTCAAAAGTATTAATAATTGATGACGAGATTGAGTTTGCCTCAACGCTGTGTCAACGCTTAAAACTTCGAGGGATGGCTGCAGTTGATGTCCACAGTGGCACCGAAGGAATAGCAAGTCTTCCAAAAATGAATCCTGGTATAATCATCCTTGATCTGAAAATGCCTGATATGAATGGTATTGATGTGTTGGAAAAGATAAAGGAATATGACCCGAGTATTGAAGTTATCATGCTCACGGGGCATGGTTCATCCGGTTCCGGGATGGAGGCCAAGGAAAAAGGCGCATTTGATTACGCCATGAAACCACTGGATATAACAGAGCTTTTAAGTGCAATTGAAGCAGCTGATAACAAACGCAGTAAGGCATAGGTCTCTTATGGATATAAATATGGAAAATAGTATTCGGCAGGAACAGATAGAGTCTTTTGGAAGGCTGATGGCAGGGTTTGCGCATGATATGAAAAACCATCTCGGTATTATACGAGAATCCAATGGCTTGATGGGTGATATTCTTGGGATGGGTGCCTTGGGTGAAGATGCAACACTGGTAGCACGCCTCGAAAAGTCAATCGCATCCATCGAACGGAGGGTGGTTATTTCAGCGAACATACTCCACCACCTCAGCGGACTGGCCCATCGGCCGGATACTCCCTGTTCCTCGTTCCAAATCAATGACCTGCTCGAAGAGGAGTATGCTTTTCTGGAACGTTTTTCCAGATTGAAACAGGTTGCTGTCGGGTGGGAGCTTGGGGAGGGACTTCCTGCGCTGTACAATGACCCGGCACTCCTCCAGCATATCATTTACAGAATTTATTCTCAGTGTCTTGAATTGCTGGGAAATGGCCACACCCTTACTCTTCTCACGGCACAGGAAGGAAAAAATACCCTGATCGCCTTTCGTTTCCCTAAAACTTCCCAGGTGGATGAGGAAATTTTTGGGAACGATATCTTGCGGGCTGCAATTGCAAAGATAGGAGGGAAGCTGGAGATATTAGAGAATAGCAGTGATATTGTTGATATCAGACTTATTCTCTCTTCTCTGGATGTAGATAATACTTTGCAGCCTTAAATTGAAAAAACACCAGGCACTATTAAAACCGAATTTTCTTTTTCATAGGGACTGAAAATAACGGGCCAAATATATATGCAAAGGCAGTATTGCTGAACAAAGGAGATCTGGCATGTCTTTTTGGAAACAAATAAAGCCGACTTTTTTAAACTATCCAGCACAGGGTAAAGAGACCGAACGGCTGCCTTTTAATGTGCGGCGTATCTGGCTTTTTACTGTCTGCCTTATTTCTCTTGTTTCCATTGGACCACTCGTCTCCCTTGCAATCTTTGATTACACGGTCACTAAAAATGACACGGAAAAAGAGATACATCTGCGCATGGAAGGTCTGGTAGACCATATTGCCGGCACAGTATCTTTTTTCCTTGAAGAAAAAAAGGCCGCACTCTCCTATATCGTCTATGCAAATTCCTTTTCGGATCTGAATAATAAAGAACGGCTTGCCTATATACTGGAGGGTCTGCAACGTTCCACAGGAGGTTTTATTGATCTGGGGCTCATCGATTCATCGGGAAAGCAGCTACAATATGTGGGGCCCTACGATCTTGAAGGGAAAAATTATAGGAACAAGGATTGGTGTAAAAAAGTTCGGGCAAGTGAAGATGGGATTTTTATCAGTGAGGTCTTTCTTGGTTACCGTAATGTTCCTCACCATATCATAGCTGTCAGGCAGGATCTGCCAGATGGGCCTTGTTATATACTCAGGGCGACAATGGATACTGGGAAGTTTAACACGCTTCTTTCACTAATGAAAATAGATAAAACCGGCGATTCATTCCTTATAAACCACCAGGGGATACTCCAGACTCCAACCCTGATTCATGGTGTTGCCATGGACAGTATTAAGCTCACGATTCCAAAAGATGCAGATGAGCCACGGGTCTATGAAGAGGTCTGTGAGCATGGAGATACACTCGTTATCGGATTGGAATATATTGCAAATTCACCCTATATCCTGATGATCCTTCAGGAGAAGAAAGATCTCATGAAGGTATGGCTCAAAACCCGTTGGATTATCCTGGGAATCCTGTTAGGTGGTATTCTCATCATGCTGTTTGTTATTATCCATGTTGCCTCCTATTTGATTAATATAATATGCAATGAAAGTCGGAAGACTATGCTTGTTCTCAGTGAAGTTGAACATTCGAGTAAAATGGCATCCATCGGACGCCTGGCTGCGGGGGTGTCCCATGAGATCAACAATCCCCTTGCAATTATTAACGAAAAGGCCGGTCTGATGAAAGATCTTTTCGAATTCAAGGATGAATATTCCAGCGACCCTAAATTGATAGGGCTGATTGATTCAGTGCTGAGTTCAGTAGAACGGTGTGCCGGGATAACCAAACGTTTACTCAGTTTTTCGAGAAATCTTGATGTCAGTATTCAGCGAGTCAATATAAGCGCGGTGATTGAAGATGTCCTTGGCTTTTTGCACAAAGAGGCGGAGTATAGGAGTATTACCGTACACGTTGATGTGGCGGAGGATGTTCCAAATTTCGATACTGACAGGGGCAAGCTGCAGCAAATTCTTGTTAATTTGACAAATAACGCCTTTGCAGCAGTGGAAGACGAAGGGCATTTGGATATTATAGCAAGGCGGCAGGATGAGAAGACCATCACCATCAAAGTTAGAGATGATGGATGTGGTATCGCTCAAAAAAATATTAAGCGCATTTTTGATCCTTTTTTCTCAACTAAAACAGAATCAGGAGGAACAGGCCTTGGTCTTTCCATTATATACGGACTTGCTCTAGAGCTTGGAGGGAAGATTGAAGTGGAAAGTACGGAAGGTATGGGGACGACCTTTTCCGTCCTGTTGCCGATTGAGAAAGGAGAAGATGAGAAATCACCAACCGATGAAAGATCCTGGGACTATTCAGAGCCGATATCATAGCTTGCGTCTTTAACAAAGGGTATGCTGTAGAGGACATTTGAGTACTGGAGAATTGAATATGAAAGTATTGCTTGTTGATGACGAAAAGGACATTGTTTCAACACTGGCGGAACGCCTTTCCCTTAGAGGAATTGAGGCCACATGGGTAACCAGTGGTGAGGAAGCGCTCAATTTGCTAAAAACAGAGACATTTGATCTGGCGATATTAGATGTGAAAATGCCGTCTATGAATGGGCTTGAGTTACAGAAAAAAATGAACGAGAACCATAGAGAACTCAAGTGCCTGTTCTTGACTTCCCGGGGGGCTGAAGAAGCCTCTGAACCAGGCGCACAATTAACTGGACAGGAAAATTATCTGAGTAAACCAATCAAAATTGAAGAACTTATTAAGAAAATGAATGAAGCATTGAAATCTTAGGCGGATGTTAATTGGCTGTATAATTTATCCACAGCGGTTTATAGTGTTGACACAAGGTTTCCCTTGTGAGCCAGAAGGACCATTGAGAGCCCATACCCGAAAAGGAGTAACAGAACATGAAAATATTGCTGGTTGATGACGAACATGACCTGGTTTCTCCCCTTGCCGAACGGCTTTCTTTACGGGACATTGATGCTGACTGGGTGAGTAGTGGTGAAGACGCCTTGAAGAAACTTCAGGACACATCCTATGACCTGGCTGTACTGGATATGAAGATGCCCCATATGGGCGGGCTGGAACTGAGAGAAAAAATCCATGCCATCGATCCAAAAATGAAATACATTTTTATGACTGGGCATGGCTCTGCCGCTGACTTTAATGTGGCTACATCGAAAGATGGTGCCGATTGTTACTTGGTGAAACCAGTTAACATTGCTTTGCTTATTGAAAAAATGAATACTATTCTAGCAGATTAGACAATGATTTTTTATGCTATTCTAAAAAAAATAAAGGATGCATGTACCGATCTGCTGCCTATTGTTCTGGTGATTGCTTTCTTTCAGGTTGTGGTCATCCGGCAGCCCTTACCGCAGATGGGAGAGGTCTTGTTCGGGACTCTTTTAATTGTGCTGGGTCTCAGTCTCTTTATTCAGGGGCTGGAAATGGGCCTGTTTCCCATCGGTGAGGCCATGGCTCAGGCACTAGCTAGGAAGGGAAGTCTCTTCTGGCTTCTTTCCTTTGCTTTTGCGCTTGGCTTCTCAACCACCGTTGCCGAACCAGCTCTTATTGCCGTGGCCGCAAAGGCCGCAGAGATTGCCGGTAGGGGAGGACTTATTGATCCTGATCCGGAATCGTTGAAGCAATATGCATTTGGACTTCGTATGTCCGTTGCCTTTTCGGTGGGACTTGCTATCCTGATAGGTGTTATGCGAATTCTTCGCGGCTGGCCAATTCATTATCTGATTATTGGCGGTTACGTGCTCGTTATGCTGATGACCATGATAGCCCCAAAAGAAATTATTGGTATAGCCTACGATGCCGGGGGTGTTACAACTTCGACCATCACGGTACCACTTGTCGCGGCCCTGGGAGTTGGTCTGGCCTCAACCATTCGAGGTCGAAGTCCTTTAACTGACGGGTTTGGTCTTATTGCTTTTGCATCTCTTCTTCCCATGATATTTGTAATGGGGTATGGACTCCTGATTTTTAAATAATATACAGGCCAGCGATATAGTGGAATTCATAAAAGACTTCAGTGGAATACTCCTTGCTACCTGCAGGGATGTCATGCCCATCATCATTCTGATCACCGTGTTTCAGCTTCTGGTGCTGCGTCAGAAAATTCCCAATTTACGCCGTCTTGTTATCGGCGCTGTCTATGTTGTCCTCGGTCTTGCACTCTTTCTTGCCGGACTAGAAAAGGCGTTGTTTCCATTAGGGAAGATCATGGCAGCCCAGTTGTCCGATCCTGCTTTCATTTATGGCACAAATGAAATAGTCACCCACGTTGACTGGATGGCATACGGCTGGGTGTACCTTTTTGCGGCTATGATCGGCTTTGCAACCACGATTGCTGAACCATCTCTTATTGCTGTGGCCTATAAGGCCAATGAGGTATCGGCGGGAACAATTTCCACGTGGGGATTACGCATTACCGTAGCCATTGGGGTTGCGTTTGGAATTAGTCTTGGAACCTTTCGAATTGTGACTGGAACCCCGCTGTATTTGTATATTCTTGTGGGGTATGTGATTGTTATTGTACAAACGATATTTGCACCTAAAACAATCATTGCTCTGGCCTATGATTCTGGGGGAGTCACGACTTCCACCGTAACTGTACCACTTGTAGCAGCACTAGGGTTGGGGCTTGCGTCCACAGTTCCTGGAAGAAATCCAGCCCTCGATGGCTTTGGTCTTATTGCTTTTGCCAGTCTTTTCCCAATTATTGCAGTGATGGGCTATGCGCAGTTGATGGACTGGAAAACAAAACGTAGTATTAATACTAACGGAGATATATAATGCGTTTTAAAATGATTTTATCCTCGGTGAAGCCAGATATTACCGATACAATTGTTGATGCTGCAAAGGCATCAGGTGCCACGGGAGCTACTATTATTCCGGCACGCGGTACCGGTATTCGTGAGGCCAAAAGTTTTTTTGGCCTGTCGCTCGAAGCACAGACAGATATTATTATGTTTCTTGTCGAAGAACACTGCGTTGAACCAATTCTTGATGCGATACGAGAATCGGGAAAATTTCATGAACCTGGAACGGGTATCGCTTTTGTCCTTCCGGTTGAGCATGTCGTTGGGCTGGAAAGCCAGATGGAGAAGTTTAAAAATGAAGTTCGTGAAAGCTACTTTTAAGAGATGTTGAGTTTTAGTACATTAAAAATTTTTTCGAAGTCTGCGCTTATCTCGTGTTTTTTCGAAAAGAATTTCGTGAAGGTACTTATGCCGGCTTACCGTTCATCACCGGTGTTAGTTATGTCTATTTTTACTGCCGGAGGTGTTTGTGGTGTCTGAAGAAAATTCAATAATACGAGCAGAGGATGTTCTGGAGAAGAGGGTTGTATTCATTGATGGTATAGCCACAGCAAGGGACGCAGCTGCGAAAATGCGTGCTGAAGGGTGCAGATGTCTTCTTGTTGAAAAACGACATCCCGATGATGCCTGGGGTATTGTGGTTGTGCAGGATTTTATCAAAGGAGTGCTCGTTGCCGGTCGTTCTCCAGCAGAAGTCAATATATATGAGATCATGACAAAACCAGTGATCACCGTGCCTGCTGATATGGATATCCGCTATGTTGCCCGCCTTCTCTTCCATGCCGGTATCCGAAGGGCACCGGTGGAGAAAAATGGAGACATTATAGGCGTGATTTCCCTCTCTTCATTGATTCTTGATAATGAACTTTTTTAATCGTACCCGGTAAAAATGACCATAAGTGATATACCAGTCCCGGTCTGTGCGACCTGTGGAGAATCTGGAAGCGGACAGTTTGTAAATGGTGAGACATTCTATGTGTGTGGAACCTGTGGCACTGAGATGAGATATAGGCCTGCTGGAGAACTGTTGAATTCCGGCAGCAAGAAAGCAATAGAAAATAATGGCTGGGCCATGAGTTTCTCCGTGAGGAGCTCTGAACTTTATTCTGGCCGGGCAATGTTTCTATTAGGTATTGTTATCGTGATATTAACCCTTTCATTTCTTTGGATAGGGAAACTCGAAAGCGATGCTGCTCTCTGGAGCATCGGCTCAGGAATTCTTCTGAGCATCCTTGGTAAAAGAAAATCGATTAAGCAAAAGAAAAAAACCCAGACGATTCTCGCCCAGTATCCGTATTGGAAGAAATAAAGAACAGGATCGCTGTAACTATTCACCGAAATTGAGTTTGAGCCGGAATTGCATAACGAATAAGCTGGTAGGAAACTGGGGACATGAGCCAATTCGTTTTTGTCTTTTGAATTGGAATCGTGTCCCCAGATTCCGTTGCGCCGTTTCATAGCATGGTGAATAGTTACGAACCACCTTATATCCAGCATACGTATTTAATTCTTTTCACTGCCTGCTCGTTTCCCTCGTGGTAATGTCATTTATTGTAAAGGGTTTCACGGGGTGTAAGAGGAACAAGGGCTTGCTTGGGTATTTTACTCTGGACATTTGTATGAAAAGCGTTAAAAGAGCAGAGCTGAGAGCAGCTTGTTTGGGAATCCTCACTGGGCAGCGAGGAAGTGTTGGGAAGGTATTCAAAGAGGTTAGGGCCAAAATAAAAAAAGGTCTGTAATCAAGTACGATTACAGACCCTAATTTGATTTGGTGCCGAAGAGAAGACTCGAACTTCCACGAGCATGCGCCCACTAGACCCTGAACCTAGCGCGTCTACCAATTCCGCCACTTCGGCAACGCTGGTAAATATGCTTGTCCTGAGGGGATTTGTCAAGACTTTCTTCATGGTAATGCCAAAAAAGAACAACTTTAATAATTGAAGAATATAATAACCAAATGAAGATATACAGAGACCTGAACCAGATTACAGAATCTTTTCCCAACGCCTGTGTTACCATCGGTAATTTTGATGGTGTTCACTTGGGGCATCAACTTCTTTTTGGTGAAGTTGTTCAACGGGCGTACCGCTGCAATGGTACCAGTGTGGCAGTAACCTTTGATCCACATCCTCTTCAAGTGCTGCGTCCGCAGGGGATAAAACTTATTTCCACCTGTGAGCAGAAAATAGAGCTTATTGAGCATGCCGGAATTGATGCCTTGGTCATTATTCCATTTTCCATGAAATTCGCAGCTATCACGGCCCACCATTTTGTCGATGATATCCTCTTGGAGACCATAGGGGTGAAGGAGCTTGTTGTCGGCTATGACTACGCTTTTGGAAAAGGCCGGGTAGGCAATATTGATTTCCTCAAAGAGCAGGGCGCGGCAAAGGGGTTTTCTGTGACGGTGGTGGATGCCCATTATGAACAGGATTTTCTGGTGAGCTCTACAAAGGTGCGGGAATTGGTTGCCGATGGCAGAATGGCAGATGCCAGGACACTCCTTGGAAGATATTATCAGATTAGGGGAGAGGTTCAGTTGGGACAGCAGCGTGGCGGCAAGGAGATTGGATTCCCCACTGCAAATCTGAATATGGATAAAGAAGATCTTATTCCGAAGATGGGTGTTTACGTGTGCCAGGCGATTTGCGAAGGTAAATGCTATGGTGGTGTACTGAATATCGGGGTGAACCCTACCTTTGGTGAAGATCGTCTGGTGGCAGAAACTCATATCTTTGATTTTAATCAGGATATTTATGGGAAACCCATGAAGGTGAATTTGTTGCGGTTTTTGCGCAGTGAGGTGAAGTTTTCAGGGATTAAAGAACTATCTGCTCAGATTGCAAAAGATGTCATCCAGGCAAAGGAGATTTTGACAGTGCAACAGCAAGAACTGACTCTCTCCTGTGAAGAACATTTTAACAGGTAGCCCCAATGCTTCCATTGAAGTTCAATATTTTCTCCTTGCATGTCAGCGGATGGTGTCTATAGTGTAGTCGCTTCGGCTTTATGAGGAAGAAACAAGTGTTATATTTTGAGGTACAGGTCGCCTAGGAATTTTACTTTAAAATGTAATACTTTAAAACATACTGATTCAGAGGAATGCCATGTCAGAAGAAAATACTATTGAGAATTTGACCGAAGATTTGCCAACGGTTATTGCAGAAATGGAAAAAAAGTGTAAACAGAATCCGGATAATGTTGTTACCTTACATCATCTTGGGCTTGTTTATATGAAGGCTGGCAGAATCGACGAGGCCATTGAGTCTCTTGAGAAGTGTCTTGTTATTGATGAGCAGGCGAATCAACCAATGATCAACCTTGGAGCCATTTATTTCGGTCAGGGAAATCTGGATAAGGCTCAGGAATTGAATGAAATGGCGATTAAGGCTCAGCCCGATACTTCAGCACAGGCCCATGCGAACCTTGGGCTTATCTGGCAACATCGCAATGAGTTGGATAAATCCATTGCCTCCTATGAAAAAGCCATACAGTATGATCCTAAGCTTGCCTCTGTCTGGATGAATCTTACCTCTGTGCTTACCATGAAGGGTGAGGATGAGCGCGCCTTAAAGGCAGCCACCAAGGCAACTGGGCTTGAACCCGATTCGGCTCTTGCACAGAACAATCTGGCTGTGGCCCTCTTTTTCAGTGGTGACTATGCAACTGCAATGAACCACGTAGAGAAAGCCAAGGAACTTGGCTATTCCGTAGACCCTAAATTTATTGCCGGTCTGGAAGAAAAACTGGCCTAGAGTTATGAAAAATCCAAAAATTACCACTGCTCCCTGGTGTCCGTTCTGCGGCCAGAAAGTGGGTCGGGCCACAGATGCCATTGAACGAAAAATGCAGGAGTTTCAGGTTGGCCGCTGTCAGTGTGGCGCTGTTTATACCTGTGATCCCACCGGACATAATATAGGATCTGCAATGGTTGAGACACTTGTCTTTGCCTGCAATGATAATTGGGATTTTGCCTGGGATTTAATGCCCGAGGATGATTACCTGACCGGCCGGGTGGAAGACTACGATGAGACCACTCATCAGGTGGTAAATACAAAAAATATTGATGGACGACCCGTCCGCGGTGTTCTCTATTTTGTCCGTCTCCATACTGAGATTGCAGAGATTGCTGCGCGGGTTAGAGAGAAGAAAGATATATTAGCACGCGAGGCCACGACGCCGATATTGGCTGATGCCGTTGAGGCAATCCCGACTCCCGAACCACAACTTGATCCCAAACGGGTGAAGATCAAAGCCACCAAGAAAGGAGTCCAAGAGGCACGGGATAGGGGCGATATTGATACTCTGGTGAACCTTTGTTTTGATAACAGAAAGACTCTTCGGCTCCTGCAGCGCTTGTTGTATGATGTTGATGAGGCGCGGCGCTGGGAGACAGCCTGGATTATAGGTCAGGTCTGTTCGCGTGTGGCTACTAAGATGCCGGGGCAGGTATCCGAATTGATTCATCGTCTTTTTGAGGCATGCTCCGATTCGGCAGCTGCTCCCTGGGGAATGATTGAAACGCTGGGTGAGGTTATATCAGGGCGACCCGATGTCTTTGGCGCTTTCACCAGGCATCTCTTGAATTATATGGGGGATGACTCCACTCAGGTTCAGGTTGTCTGGGCCCTGTCAAAAATTGCTGCTAAGAGACCGGATCTGATTCGGGAAACACCTTTTTTCAATCTGTTTCATTTTCTGCAACATCCTAAGCCCGAGATGCGGGGCATTGTGGTGCAACTGCTTGGTCGGATCAGGGCCAGCGAGGTGAGTATGCAGCTTATGGAACTCAGCAACGATCAGGAAAAACTGATAATTTGGGAAGATAGAAGTCCGGTAGAATATACAATTGCGGAGCTGGTACAGGTTGCATTGAAACAGATCAGTGAGGGAGATAAAAAAGATGATAAGTAATATTCAGCCCATGGGCGATATAAAGAAAGTTGACCAGAAGGAAGGAAAAAAACGATCCTCTGACCCTATTCAGGCAGAGTATGATGATGGTATAGAGTTTTTAAAAGAAGATGATCTCACTCAGGCAGCTGTTGCTTTCCATAATGTTCTGCGTGCCTATGAGGAGAAAAAACATCAGGACGGAATTGCCAACGCTTCCAATCAGCTTGGGAATGTGTGTCTTGCAAAGGGTGAGTTTGAAAAGGCCAAAAAGCATTATCAGCGTGCCTGGAGTATATGTGATCGTTTTGATGATCCCATGAGTCTCCTTGCTCTTTCCATGCAACTGGTTACTGTCCATCGTGGTTTGAACGATACTGCCAAAGCACTTGAAGTTTGTTTTGACATGCTCGATACTCACAGCCTGAATAACAATCCACAGGGGACCGTTGCAACCCTGCAGACCGTAGCAGATATTTATCTGGGCCAGGATGACAAGTTAAAAACTGCTGATACTTACCGTACCATTGCCTCTATTCACACTAATTTCAAACATAAGAATATTGCCGAGAAGTTTATAAGCAGGGCAAAAGAGCTGGAAGCGGAAGTCCAAGCGTGAAGAAAATAGACGGAAACTCATGTTTACAGGGATAATAGAGGGAACCGGAAAGTTGCTTGGCAGGCGTAATGCAGGTGGCGGGATGGTTTTTGACCTTCAGGCGGATTTTGATCTCACGGATCCTCAAGAAGGTGAGTCCATCGCCGTGAACGGGGTCTGTCTTACCGCATATAATATAGTTGGGCGGAAGTTTAGCGTTGATGTCTCGCCCGAGAGTCTTTCTCGAACTATCCTTGGTCGTATCAGTGTGGGGGGAACCGTAAATATGGAACGGGCTCTTCAACTGACTGATCGGCTTGGTGGTCATATCGTTTCAGGTCATGTCGATTGTGTAGCGACGGTTCGCGAATGTCAGCCAAAGGGTGATTTTACTCTGTATACATTTTCTTTTCCTAAAGAATTTGGCCGTTATGTTATTGAGAAAGGATCCATCACCATTAATGGGGTGAGTCTTACTGTAAATAGTTGTACCATGGAAACCTTTGAGGTTTCCATTATTCCTCATACCCTTCAGGTGACGACCCTTGGAGTGCTCAAACTGGGAAGTGAAGTGAATATCGAAGTGGATATTATAGGCAAGTATGTTGAAAAGATGCTTCTTCCAAGGGAGTCAGGGGATACAAATCCTGCTCCAGGAAATACAATTAATCCGGCATTTCTTGTAGAAAATGGATTTTTTTAACGTTTGAGAGTTTATCCTTAGTCCCTAGGACTAAGTGATAGAATCTCTGTAATTATAGGTAAGATAAACTCGTAAAAAGCTAAAACTATAGATGGAGAGTTTTTACGACGCCATCAAGTAAAACTAATTTAAAAGGTTGATTGTTATGGCAGTAAGTTCAATTGATGAAGTTATAGAAGATATTAAAGCCGGTAAAATGGTTATTCTGGTTGATGATGAAGATCGTGAAAATGAGGGTGATCTCTATATGGCAGCATCTGCCGTCACCCCCCAGGCGATTAATTTCATGGCCACCCATGGCAGAGGATTGATTTGCCTGACTTTGAGTTCAGAGTTGATTGATAAGCTGGAACTGCCTATGATGGTTTCTGATAATAAATCACCCTACGGGACAGGATTTACAATCAGCATCGAGGCAACAACTGGAGTGACCACTGGGATTTCTGCTGCGGACAGAGCACGTACCATTGAGGCTGCAGTTGCCCCGGATGCCAAGCCCAGTGACATTATCAGCCCCGGCCACATCTTTCCCCTTCGTGCCCGTGAAGGGGGAGTTCTTGTTCGTCTTGGTCAAACTGAAGGATCTGTCGATTTATCTCGTCTTGCAGGGCTTACTCCAGCAGGAGTAATCTGTGAGATCATGAAAGAAGACGGGACCATGGCCCGTATGCCGGACCTTGAAATCTTTGCAGCGGAGCATGATCTGAAAATATGTACCATCGCAGATCTTGTTGCCTATCGCCTGCGTGAAGATATTCTTGTGCATCGTGCAGCCGAGGCCAGGATTCCAACGGAACATGCCGGGGAATTTACAGCTATTGTCTACAAAAATGACGTTGATGATTTTGAACATCTTGCCCTTGTTAAAGGGACGATTGATCCTGAAAAAAAGGTGCTTGTTAGGGTTCATTCCGAATGCCTGACTGGAGATGTGTTCGGCTCAGCCCGTTGTGATTGTGGTGATCAACTTCATGCTGCCATGCGCATGATCGATCAGGAAGGGACTGGTGTTGTTCTGTATATGCGCCAGGAAGGACGGGGCATCGGTCTGGTGAATAAGCTGAAAGCCTATACTCTACAGGATGAGGGGATGGATACCGTCGAGGCTAATCACAAGCTTGGTTTTAAGGCTGATCTTCGTGACTATGGTATAGGTGCTCAGATTCTACGTGATTTGGGTGTTCGGAAGATGAGCCTGCTTACCAACAATCCTAAAAAAATCATTGGCCTTGAAGGCTATGGGATTGAAGTAGTTGATCGCTTTCCCATTGAAATGCTGGCCAGTGAAGAAAACAAAGGCTATCTCCAGTGCAAGCGTGATCGGATGGGGCATTTGATTGAAGTTGATTAAGATTAATTTATAACGATTTAAATTCAGAATAGAAACGAAGGACATCGAAAAGTATGGCTAATTATATTGAAGGAAATTTGAAGGCAGATGGAAAAAAATTCGGAATTATTGTTGCCCGATTTAATTCATTTATTTGCGAAAAACTTCTTGAAGGCGCACTCGATACGCTGCTCAGATCTGGGGCAGCCGATGATGATATTGATGTTGTTCGAGTTCCCGGTGCATTTGAGATTCCCCTCATTGCTAAGAAAATGGCCAATTCTCAAAAGTATGATGCCATAATCTGTCTTGGTGTTGTTATCCGTGGTGCTACGCCACATTTTGATGTGGTTGTCAATGAGGTGTCGAAGGGATCTGCTCAGGTTGGACTTGAGACCGAGGTACCTGTTCTTTTCGGTGTGTTGACCACTGAGACCATTGAGCAGGCAATTGAACGCTCGGGAACCAAGGCTGGTAATAAGGGCTCAGACGTGGCTATAGCCGCAATTGAAATGGCGGATCTGGTGTCTAAGTTTCAATAGGGAACACCATTTACTGTAATTTTTTACTCCCGTTGCTTGGTCAAAAAAGTAACGGGAGTATCCTTTTTCAATGGATAGAATCCCTTTGATTTTTTAACCTTAAACTTGTTTGTTAATTGCTATGGGCGTACGTCGAAAGTCACGTGAGGCTGTTTTACAGTTTCTCTTTCAGGATGATTTTTTAGGATTTGAGGCTGGAGTTGATCTGGATCTGGCCAGTCGTTTTGTTGATTTCTGTTCATTGTACGATGTGCAGAAAAAGGCACGTCCCTATGCAGTGGAATTACTTGAAGGCGTATATGCCACGCGTGCAGATGTTGATGCCGTTATTGCAAAACATGCGAGCAATTGGCGGCTGGAACGTATTGATATGACTGATCGGAATATTCTCCGAATTGCAGCCTATGAGATGATATATTGTAAAGACGTTCCCCCTGAAGTTGCCATTAACGAAGCTGTGGAAATTGCCAAGCGTTTCTGTGCCGGTGAGTCAGCGTCATTTATAAATGGCGTTCTTGATGCCGTGAGGGCAGGGCTTAGCAAGTAGTATTCTCTAACCTTTTTTTTAAAAAAGTCCAGTAGTCGTTTCCCTTTCCGCTTTACTTGCCATCTTGCAATTTTCAGTAAATCGATTACATCATTTGCTGGATATTTTGATTTTCCTCCCTCCTTTTTTAATTTTTAACCGTAGTGACAGACCATGGTACAAGTCATCAAGAAAACCAGACCCGGCTTGAAGCAGGAGGCCGTTGCCGTTTTAGGGATATTTTTGTCTCTCTTTCTTTTCCTGAGCCTTGCATCCCCATATTTTTCCAGTGACGGAAATTGGGGGGGAGAGATAGGAACGCTTATTGCCCAGATCCTCACAGGTGTCACGGGATGGGGAGCCTATCTCCTCTCGGCTTTACTGTTGCTCTTATCTTTTTTGTTTTTCAGCCCAAGAATGTCCTTTGAACGTTTGCCCCAGATTACTGCTGGGCTGACTGGTGCGGTGCTTTCTTCCTGTGCCCTGTTCTCGGCTTTGTCTCTAAGGGAGTTGGCACCGCTTGAAGCAGGTGGAGTTGTAGGGAAAACAATTTTTACTGTTATGAAATCACTCGTCGGCGGGCCGGGAAGTGTGCTCTTCCTGCTACTGATCTTTCTTGTATCCATCATGCTGTCAACTCAATTTTCCCCCTATCAACTCAGTGCCTTTCTCTGGAGCATGATCAAGAAAACCGGGCGTGGAATTAAGAATCTCTTCGTCTTTGGTAATGAGAAAAGAGTCATTCGCAACGAGGCCATGAAGAGAGCTAAAGTTGCTGCGGCTCAAAAGAATGAGCTCAGGAAAAAACCCGTAATTGTCACTAAGAAAAACGAGGATACTACGGTAACCGGCCCATCTCTTGGAATGCCAGTGGTAAAAGAACTCAGCAAATCTCCTGAAGTGTCCGAGGATGATGACTTCTCCGCTCGTCCCGTGGCCCGTGGAGACTGGAAACTTCCACCTATCAGTCTCCTTGAAAAGAAAAGTAAGCATGGGGAAGAGGTGGATAAGGAAGTTTATTATCAGGTTTCGAAACAGCTTGAACAGAAATTAAAGAATTTTGGTGTTTCCGGGAAGGTGGTGGGGATATCTCCGGGGCCCGTGGTTACAACCTACGAATATTCCCCGGCTGCAGGGGTGAAAATTAATAAAATTGCCGGACTTGCCAATGATCTAGCACTCGGGCTCAAGGCCCAATCGGTTCGAGTCGTTGGTTCGGTTCCAGGTAAGGCAGCACTTGGTATTGAGATACCAAATCCCAATCGTTCCGTGGTGTATATCAGGGAACTATTGGCATCAGAGGAGTATCGAAGGGTTGAGGATAAATTAGCCATTGTACTCGGACTTGATGTGGTTGGGGCTCCCTCAATTGTAAATCTTGCCAAGATGCCGCATCTTCTGATCGCTGGTTCAACCGGATCCGGAAAGAGTGTGGCTATTAATACTATAATTGCTTCGATTCTGTACAATGCAACTCCTGAAGAGGTGCGCTTGTTAATGGTCGATCCAAAACGTATTGAACTTTCAGGATACGAGGGGATTCCCCATTTACTCCATCCAGTTGTGGTGGAGCCAAAGCTTGCTTCGCGTGCTCTTTTGTGGGCCGTTCGTGAGATGGAGAGACGCTATAAATTACTCGAACTGGCCAAGGTGAAAAGTTTTGACTCGTATAATGAAACGGCAGAGGAAAAACTTCCTTATATCGTGATCATTGTTGATGAGCTTGCTGACCTGATGATGGTGGCCTCAAAGGATGTTGAATCTTCCATTGCCAGACTTGCTCAGATGGCAAGGGCGGCAGGGATGCATCTGATCCTTGCGACTCAGAGACCATCGGTTGATGTCCTTACTGGTCTTATAAAGGCCAATTTCCCCACCAGAATTTCTTTTAAGGTTTCATCAAAGATTGATTCAAGGACTATTCTTGATACTTCCGGCGCCGAGCATCTGCTCGGCAACGGTGATATGCTCTATCTCGCAAACGGCTCTTCGGGCCTGCAGCGGGTTCATGGGGCCTATATATCGGAAGCGGAAACCGAGGCGATTATCACCTTCTTAAAAGACCAGGGAAATGCCAGCTATGATGAATCGGTTACCGCCGCTGTGGAGGATGAGGGAAGTGGTGGCGATGAAACAGGGGATGAAGACTATGATGAGCGCTATGATGAAGCGCTGAATCTGGTTTGCGAATCCGGTCAGGCATCAATTTCCATGGTGCAAAGGCGACTTCGAGTAGGGTATAATCGGGCAGCCAGAATGATTGAAATGATGGAAAAAGAGGGAGTAGTTGGTCCGGCAGATGGCGCAAAGCCACGTGAGGTTTTCGCACGTAAGGATTACACTTCTGAGCTTAGCTGATAGCGGTTGAATTTTCTTGACAATTTTTTGGCAACAATATATACATTCTAACTGGTAAAAAATGAGTGACTGTTCATTTAGTGGGTTGTATTTGCTAGGTCGGCGTAACTTGTTGAAACCCTGTAGATTTGTGTTGGTGGAGCATTATTGAAAAGCCAGACTTTTTTTTGATGTTCTTTTTTTTAGAGGTATAGTTGGCCCGGACTGTTTCCGGGTCGCAAAAGTAAATTAACTGAGGAGGTAGTTTAATGCCAAGTTATGTAGATCCTGAGAAGTGTGATGGATGCAAAGGTGGCGACAAGACAGCATGTATGTACATCTGTCCTAACGACCTGATGGTTCTTAACAAAGAGGAAATGAAAGCATATAACCAGGAACCTGATGCATGCTGGGAATGTTACTCTTGTGTTAAAATCTGTCCACAGGGCGCAATCTTTGTTCGTGGATACGATGACTTCGTACCCATGGGCGGCCAGGTTCACCCAATGCGTAGTGCAGATTCCATCATGTGGACCGTTAAGTTCCGTAACGGTAACATGAAACGTTTCAAGTTCCCTGTTCGTACTACTGCTGAGGGCGCTGCAAATGCCTACCCTGGTGATAAAGGTGCTAACCTGGATGACGAGTGTCTGCTTCTCGAAGCCGATCTGCCGACCCCTAAATAATTCTCGTCTTGAAGTGTTTGAGAAGAATTAATTGAATTATTTTTAAAACCTTTTGAATCTAATATAAGGAGATTTGAATATGGCGTTACCAAATAAACCTATGGGCGAGCTGAATGCCGTCGTCGACCCCGCGATCGTTGAACATGATGTTGATGTTCTCATCGTTGGTGGTGGTATGGCTGCGTGCGGTACTGCATTTGAGATCAAGAAGTGGGCTAGTGATGATCTTAAAATTACCCTCGTTGACAAAGCATCCATGGAACGTTCCGGTGCTGTTGCTCAGGGGCTTTCTGCTATCAATACTTACATTGGTGAGAATCCAATCGAAAACTACGTAAAGATGGTTCGTAATGACCTGATGGGCGTTGTTCGTGAAGATCTTATCTATGACTGTGGTCGTCACGTTGATGAGTCTGTAAAACTGTTCGAAGAATGGGGCCTCCCTATTTGGAAGAAAGATGCAGATGGTGAGAACCTTGACGGTTCCAAGCCTGCAGCTACCCTGCGTGAAGGTGGAACTCCTGTACGTACCGGTAAATGGCAGATCATGATCAACGGCGAGTCTTACAAGTGTATCGTTGCTGAGCCTGCTAAAGCCGCACTTGGGGAAGAAAACTGTCTTGAGCGTATTTTTATCGTAAAAATGCTTCTTGATAAAACCAAAGCTAACCAGATCGCTGGTGCTGTTGGTTTCTCTACCCGTGACAATACCGTTCATGTTTTCCGTTGCAAGACTGCTCTCGTAGCTTGTGGTGGTGCTGTAAACATCTTCCGTCCCCGGTCTACCGGTGAAGGTAAAGGTCGTGCATGGTACCCAGTATGGAATGCTGGCTCCACCTACACCATGTGTGGTCAGGTTGGTGCTACCATGACCATGATGGAAAATCGTTTCACCCCAGCTCGTTTTAAAGATGGGTATGGACCTGTTGGTGCGTGGTTCCTTCTTTTCAAAGCTAAAGTACAGAACGGTCTTGGTGAGTTCTATGCAAACAGCGACGCAGTAAAAGATGAGCTTGGAAAATTCATGCCTTATGGTGCTTCTGCAGTTACTCCTACCTGTCTTCGTAATCACCTCATGATCAATGAGCTGAAAGAAGGCCGTGGACCTATCTACATGGCTACCGATGTTGCTCTTAACGCCTTCCTTGATGAGCGTAAAGATGCTGGTATGAATGAGAAAGATCTCAAGAAATTCTGGAAACACCTTGAGTCTGAAGCTTGGGAAGATTTCCTTGACATGTCCGTTGGACAGGCTGGCCTTTGGGCTGGTGCCAACGTTGAGCCTGAGAAAGTAGGTTCTGAGATCATGCCAACCGAACCTTACCTTCTTGGTTCTCATTCAGGTTGTTGTGGTATCTGGTGCTCTGGTCCAGATGAAGACTGGGTCCCAAGTGTTGATGGAACTCGTGCTCATCAGTACAAATGGGGATACAACCGTATGACCACAGTTGACGGACTCTTCACCGCAGGTGATGGTGTTGGTGCTTCTGGTCATAAGTTCTCCTCTGGTGCTCATGCTGAAGGACGTATTGTTGCTAAGCAGATGGTTAAATTCTGTCGCGACAACGCAGACTTCAAACCAGAACTGAAGCAGACCGCTCAGGAACTTGCTGACGAGATCTACGCTCCAGTTAGACTGTACAATGAGCATGTTGGTGCTTCCACTAGCTCTAATGTTAACCCCAACTTCTGCAAGCCTGCAGGTATCATGATGCGTCTCATGAAAGCTACCGATGAGTATGGTGGTGGTGTTGCGACATACTACATGACCTCTGGTAAACTGCTGGGAATCTGTATGGATCTCCTTCAGCTTCTTCGTGAAGATGCAGAGAAAATGGCTGCCGGCGATCTGCATGAGTTGATGCGCGCTTGGGAGAACTACCATCGTATCTGGTGTGTTGAGATGCACATTCGTCACATCCAGTTCCGTGAGGAATCCCGCTACCCAGGATTCTACTACAGATCTGATTTCCCAAGTGTTGATGACGAAAACTGGAAATGTTTCGTTAACTCTACTTTCAACCCAGAGACTCAGGAATGGCTCTGTGAGAAAGTTGAGTGTATCAACATCGTAGAGACCGACCCCTGGATCTAATCCAAGGCTGTAGTAAGTCATAAGTAAGTAAAAAATCTCCAGAGATCTTCGGATCTCTGGAGATTTTTACTATGTGGTACTTGTGGTTGACTGGAGCAAAGGAGGAATAGATTTCCCTTTATTCTGGTGAGTTACAATGTTGAAAAAAAGAGCCTTTGATTCTTCAATTTGGTTGATTGTAAATTAAAGCGCACTTAATGATGGTTGTTTTTAACTGTTAGGATGTGTGTTTTCGAAGGTAAATATTAAGAGTACTAATGGAGGTTGGTATGACTGACGAGCAAGGCACTTCCGGTGCGATTTTGGTCGTAGGCGGTGGTATCAGCGGGCTCACTGCAGCCCTTGAAGCCGCTGAAGTCGGTAATGATGTGTTTCTGGTCGAAAAGAATGCATATTTCGGTGGCCGTGTAGCACAGCTGAACCAGTATTTTCCCAAGCTTTGTCCCCCAAGCTGTGGGCTGGAAATTAACTTTAAACGTATCAAGGATAATCGTCGTATCCGTACCTACACCATGACAAGTGTTACAGCTGTCTCTGGTGGACCCGGAAATTACGAAGTTACCCTCGAAACCACGCCTCGCTACGTGAATAGCAACTGCACTGCCTGTGGTGAGTGTGCAGATGCCTGTCCCGATGAAATGGACAACGAATTTAACTTTGGAATGAATAAATCCAAAGCAGCATATCTCCCCCACGAGATGGCGTTTCCTCGTCGCTATGTGATCAATAAAGATGCCCTTTCTGATGCGGGCGCTGAAGCTGTGAAGGCATCCTGTAAATATGGTGCAGTTGATCTTGATATGGCGACTGAATCAAAAACCATCAATGTCTCTTCCATCATCTGGGCCACCGGGTGGACTCCTTACGATCCAACCAAAATGGACAACTTGAAGTTTAACGAGTCCGACGCCATAGTTACCAATATGATGATCGAACGTATGGCTGCCCCTGGTGGTCCTACCGATGGAAAAATCCTTCGCCCTGGCGATAATAAAGAGCCTGAGTCTTTTGGATTTGTTCAATGTGCTGGGTCTCGTGATGAGAATCATCTTGAATTCTGTTCGTATATCTGCTGCATGGCCACATTCAAACAGATGACCTATATCAGGGAACGTTATCCTGAAGCAAAAATTTACGTTTTCTATATTGACCTTCGTACTCCTGGTAAGTATGAGAAATTCCGTGAAAAACTGATGAAGGACGAGAATTCCACTTTTATCAAAGGTAAAGTTGCCGAAATCATTCCAGAGTCCGATGGTTCTGTAACCGTTGTTGCTGAAAATGCAGTAACCGGAGAAAAAATTAAACAGAACGTTGATATGGCAGTTCTTGCGACTGGTATGCAGCCATCTCTTGCTGCAAATGGTACTCCTGTTACTCTTGATACGGATCCAAGTGGTTTTGTTAATTCAAATCCCGAGACCGGTATTTTATCCGCAGGCTGTGCATGCAGAGCTGCTGATGTTGTTACAAGCAATCAGTCAGCAACCGCTGCTGCCCTGAAGGCAATTCAGGTTTCAAGGAGGTCATAATCAATGGATAAGAAAATTTGTACCTATATATGTACAGGTTGTGGCATCGGAGAGGCTCTCGATATTGAGGAGCTTTCCGGCGTAGTAACCGGTGAAATGTCTCAGGAATGTAAGACTCATGCTTGTCTTTGTGGTACTGAAGGACGTGCATTCCTTGAGAATGAAAAAAGCGCAGAAGGCGTTAATACCTTTACTATCTGTGCCTGTTCTCCTCGTGTTATGCAGAGTGAGTTTGACATGGGTGATGATACCATTACTGTCCGTGCGAACTTGCGTGAGCAGGTAATCTGGACCGCAGGTACTGCCGAAGAGGGTCAGGAAGATACCCACAAGGAATATCTCCAGGAGACTGGTTCTGACTATGTTCGTATGGCGTGTACCCGGGCATCAAAAACTGAGATGCCGGAAGCCTATGAAATGGAGTCTATGAATAAGGATATCCTTGTTATGGGTGGTGGTATTGCTGGTATGACAGCAGCAATTGAAGCTTCCAAAGCCGGATCCAAGGTAACCATTATTGAAAAAGCTGATGTACTTGGTGGTAAGGCAAATGGCTGGTTAAAGCAATTCCCAATGGCTTATCCCTTTGCAGAGCTTGAAGAAAACTCCATCGCTTCCATGATAGCAGAAGCCGAAGCTGATTCTAATATCACCATCAAAACAGCAACTGAAGTTGCTCGTATTGGTGGTGCTCCAGGTGCTTTTTTGGTTACTCTTAAGGCTGCTGGTACCAAATCCGAGTGGGATGCTCCTGCAAAGGTTGGTGTTGATGAACAGGATCTCATTGAAAAAGGTGAGATGGAAGATCCCAATGATGGGCTCCAAGCTTATGGCGTAGCAAATGAAGCGGCTGATAACTTCGGTGCTGTTGTTCTTGCCACTGGTTGGATTCCTGCTGATGTTTCAGAATATGAACATCTTGGATATGGCAGCAATGACAAGGTTGTGACCAATGCTGAGTTTGAAGTAATGGCTAAAACCGGCAAACTTGATGGACTCAACAGGGTTGCCTTTGTTATGAGCCCAGGTGGCGAAGAGCATGATGAGGATTTCCCCTATGCTAACTCCGTAACTTCCATGGTTGCGTTGAAACAGGCCAAGTATATTCGTGAGAGCAATCCTGATTCACAGGCATTTATTCTCTATCAGCATATGCGTACCCCAGGTAACATGGAGTTGTTCTATAAAGGTGTGCAGCAGGATGATGGAATCTTCATGACCAAGGCGTCGGTTACTGGTGTTGAAGGTGGAACCGTTCACGCAAAAGACACACTTCTTGGTGAAGATCTTGATCTGACTGTCGACCTTGTAGTACTTGCCGCTGGTATGGTGCCAACAACTAAAGATAACGACACCATTAATCTTGCCTATCGTCAAGGGCCAGCATTTCTTGATTTGGATTTATTTGACGGATATGCTGATTCCCATTTTATTTGTTTTCCTTATGAGACCCGCCGTACCGGTATTTATGCCTGTGGTGGTGTAAGAAAAGCAATGAATATGCAGGAGACCATGGACGATGCAACCGGTGCAGCTCTTAAAGCCATTCAGGCTATTGAGTCAGCTGATCATGGTGTTTCTGTTCATCCTCGTTCAGGTGACAAAACATATCCTGAATTTTTCATGCAGAGATGTACTCAGTGTAAACGCTGTACAGAAGAATGTCCCTTCGGTGCACTTGATGATGATGAGAAAGGAACACCTCTTCCAAACCCATCACGCTGTCGTCGCTGTGGTACCTGTATGGGTGCTTGTCCTGAGCGTATCATCGGCTTCAAGGATTACAACGTTGATCTTATTGGATCCATGATTAAAGCCATCGAGGTTCCAGAAGAAGATGACGATAAACTTCGTATCCTCATCTTTGCCTGTGAAAATGATGCCTATCCAGCACTTGATATGGCTGGTATGCGCAAACATAAGCTCAACCATATGATCCGCTTTATCCCGGTTCGCTGTCTTGGTTCTGTGAATATGGCCTGGATTCGTGACGCACTTTCTGCAGGACTTGATGGTGCTATGCTTCTTGGTTGTAAATATGGTGATGACTACCAGTGTCACTTTGTTAAAGGATCTGAAATTGCCAATAAGCGTATGGAGAATATTGGTGATACTCTTTCCACCCTCGGTCTTGAGCCTGAGCGGGTACGATCTGAATCTGTAGCTATTACAGATTACGATACAGTAGCTGGTCTTGTAAATGATTTTGTTGACGAGATTGTCGAACTTGGTCCGAACCCATTCAAAGGATTCTAATTCAGTCTGATAGTCAGATACTGGTGTGACTCTGCTTGCAAAAAAAGACGAACACCAGTACTTTGTCTATCTAATTGAAGACTAATATTTTTAATAATATTGTTAATAATATTGTTATACGACTTGGGAAGAGAACTGGAGGAGTAGAACCATGGATGTTCAACCGGATTTAGATTTTATCAGATATTTGAAAACAGCTGGTGGTGACACAATGAAAAAGTGTTACCAGTGTGCCACCTGTTCTGTAGTATGTCCACTGTCCACTGAAGAAAACCCATTTCCACGTCAGGAAATGATTTTCGCTGGATGGGGCATGAAGGATAAGCTTATTGCTGATCCCAACGTTTTTCTTTGTCATCAGTGTGGTGATTGTACAGCATATTGTCCTCGTGGTGCAAAGCCTGGTGATGTACTCGGTGCTATCCGCGCCTATGCCTACACAGCACTTGGATGGCCCACCGGTCTTGCAAAACTTGCTTCGACCGCTAAAGGTCTTCCAATGCTGATTGCAATTCCATCAGTAATTATTTTCGCCCTGTGGGCGATCTCCGGTGGAATGAAAATTCCTGGAGCGGAAGATTTTGCAGCTCATGGATATCAGCAATTCTTTGGTCACTGGGATTTCCACTGGTTGACAAAAAATGTTGCCTTTATTGATTTCTTTATGCTTGGTGCCGCTGGCCTTGCCGTTGTTGCCTCCTATAAGGGAATAACAAATATGTGGTCTCAGATGTGTGAACGGGAAGGGGTTGATGCAAATTTTAAACCTTCAATGGTTCAATTGGCTAAGGACTTTGTCTGGCCTGCCATCATTGAAATCGTTCAGCATAACCGTTTTAGAGAATGTGGCACAAATAGGAATCGTGAAACCGGTCATAAGCCACTGATGTATGCTTTCGGGGGACTCCTTATTGTTACCGCCTGGTCTGCATTTGCCAATGATATTCTTGGTCTGTGGATTCCTAGTCTTCATGGTCCCATGTCCGTATGGAACCCTGTAAAAATTCTTGCTAACGTCTCTGCTGTTGCAATGATTGTTGGGTGTGGAATTTTATGGATGAATCGTGCTAAATCTGAAGCAGAAGATAACATTACTCCCACATTCTATGATTGGTTCCTTATCTGGGAAATCATGGCTGTTGCTGTAACAGGTCTTCTCGCTGAAGTTGCTCGCTGGGCAGGACTCGCTGCTCCTGGTTACATCATTTATTTTATCCATCTTGTAACCGTTATGATGCTGTTTATGTATATGCCTTATACCAAGTTTGCTCACCTAATTTATCGCACAACCGTGATGACATTTGAAAGATACAGAGACAGTTCATTTGTTAAGAACCCTTTGGATCAATAGACTAAGGTTATAAATGATTTTTTTGAGGCTGTGTCTTCGGACACAGCCTTTTTTTTGTTTTATAACTATTCACCGAAATTGAGTTTGAGTCGGAATTGCATAACGAATACGCTGGTAGGAAACTGGGGACATGGACCCCATTCGTCTTTGTCTTTTGGATTGGGATTGTGTCTCCCGATACCTGATAAATATTGTGCAATTCAATAGCATGGTGAATAATTACCTTATTTTTACTATTACCTAGTCGACTAATTTTTAAGAGCGCCATAGCGTAATGTTTTCAATTTCCCTAGGATACGTATGATTGGATAGAGGTAGACACTGTTGCTAATTGTTCTTCTACATTAATACATCAATAGTACCGTTATGTTAAGGTGTTTTTTGTTGCGTTACGATATGTGATAACTTTAAAAGTGAAGAATTTTTACAGCTCAACTAAAATAAATATTGTAATTAAAAATTCTTTTGGGTATATTCTTTCAGCTTGTACGCTGGCGTAGCTCAATTGGCAGAGCACCTGATTTGTAATCAGGATGTTGCGGGTTCAAGTCCCATCGCCAGCTCCAGTTATACAAGATGTTTGGTTTATATATAATTATACTGTAAGGGGATCAGGTTGTTTTTGTTCATCGGTGTAAGGGAAATTAACCGATGAAGTGCTGTACTATAAATTGTTCTTAGAAGGATAGAACGATTTGTTTGGCATGAAATAAATGGAGGGGTTCCCGAGTGGCCAAAGGGAACAGACTGTAAATCTGTCGTCAGAGACTTCGGAGGTTCGAATCCTCCCCCCTCCACCACCTTGATTACTTTATGCAGACAAAGCAGATATTATTGCGGGAATAGCTCAATTGGTAGAGCATCAGCCTTCCAAGCTGAGGGTTGCGAGTTCGAGTCTCGTTTCCCGCTCCATACGATATCTGTTTTTTTTATTGCTTTTTTTAAGGCCCATATAGCTCAGTTGGTAGAGCGCATCCTTGGTAAGGATGAGGTCAACGGTTCAAATCCGTTTATGGGCTCCATTTTTCATCATTTTTTTATAGCTAATTAACGGCCAGAGGAGACTACGACTATGTCAAAGGAAAAATTTGAAAGGACTAAACCGCATGTCAATGTGGGTACTATCGGTCATATTGATCATGGTAAAACTACTCTGACCGCTGCTATTACTGCTGTACAGGCAACCAAAGGATACGCTGATTTTGTTGATTTCAGCAATATTG
>CAZIDU010000022.1:0-44347 GCA_964538055.1 uncultured Desulfocapsa sp.
GCTTTATGTCATTGTTTTTACTCAGTGATGTTCAATTCTTTGCAACACCTTTTACATGTGATAACTTTTGCCAGTCTTTCATGAGTACTTCCTCCTTGCCTTTTCCAAGAAGCTTTTCTGGAGGAAGTGCTCTTCTAACAATATCCAGCATATTATTCACGCCGGAATGGTCGAGCCTACTCGGGTCGCACCAGCAGAGCTGGTGGTTTAATTCTTTTAATTAGTAGAAAAGACCGTACTTAAACTGTGTAATGGCTACGATATCGGCACATCCATAGACTGGAACAATCCAGATAGTTCCAGTCACGGGACAGTGACTTTGAAGGATGTCCATAAAACAGGTCGGAAAGAATGTCGTACCTTCACCGTGAAAAATATGAAAAATGGAAAGGTTCTTGAATAAAACGAAATCACAGCCTGTAGACAAGGCAGTGGTAAGTGGCACAATACAAAATAGGAAACCTGATGAAGAGATATCGAAATTTGATATGGTGATTTCAGACTGAATATCTTATATCTTACCTGACAATAAAAAAAACTTCAACAATATTTCTTACGAATCTCAACATGTTTGATTCGTATTTCCATACGTTATTGACGCTCAAATAAAAATTTCCCTGGCGTTCTCTATCCCTTTTGTCAACCATCAATCTGAATAAAGTGAGAGATAAAAATGGAGCTTCAAGCAAGAAATTCTGATCTACGCCAGGGAACTGAACAGCAACAGAATTTTGAAGAGCTGTTACTGGAGATCTCCTCTCGTTTTATCAGTCTACCTGTTGCGTCCATAGATGATGCCATTGAGGACGCCCAACGCCGTATCTGCGAGACCCTGAACCTTGATCTTGCTGTTTTATGGCAGTGGTCGAATAAAGACGATAGTATCATGACCATCACCCATCTTCACAGTCCGCCGGAAGGGCCTGAGCGCCCGGTGGACATAGATGCTTCAAAGGTATTTCCCTGGATATTTCAAAAGGTGCTATCCGGTGAATCACTTTCATTTTCCACCGAGCAATTACCTGTGGAGGCCACCCTGGATAAGGAGAGTCGTCGGTTCTTTGGAGTGAAGTCCTCTGTGGTTATTCCAATCCAGGGAGGAGGCAATCCTATAATGGGCGTAATGAGCTTCGATACGATTCATGAGGAACGTTCCTGGAGTGAACAAGATATCGCGCATATCAAACTTGTTGCAGGAATATTCACGAATACACTGGCACGAAAGCAATTGGAAAAGGAAGTCGTCGAGAACGAGGCCCGGATCTCGCTGGCCGCAGAATCCGCTGGAGCAGGATTCTGGGAACTTAATTGTGCGACGAATATTTTCTGGGCTACAACACAGGCTCGTAGGCCTTTTGGCTACCACCCTGATGAAACAATCAGTATGGAGCTATTTGAACAGTCCATTTATCCCGAAGACCTTGAAAGAGTCACGCAGGCCCGATCCGAGGCTTTCGAGACAGGTAACAAGGTCGATATTGAATTTCGCATATTATCTGATACAGGCAATTTCCAATGGATTCATTCAAAGGGACAGCCTTACTTTCATGCTGACGGCACACCCGCCCGCATGCTTGGGGTGAACATCGATATCAACCAACGGAAACAGCTCGAGGAAGACTTGAAGCAGAGCCTGGCCGAAGTCAGCCTCCTTCAAAAACAGTTAGAACAGGAAAATTACTACCTGCGCGAAGAGCTGCTCCTGGAGCAGGGATTTGAGAATATCATCGGCCAGAGTAAGGAATTCAAGGCTGTTCTCACCTCATCCGGACAGGTCGCGCCAACCGATGCCACCGTCTTGCTCCTTGGTGAAACTGGAACAGGCAAGGGGATTATTGCCCATGCCATCCACCAGATGAGTGATCGCTGCGACCAACCGTTTGTCACTGTGAACTGTGCCGCTTTACCGCACAACCTCATCGAAAGTGAGCTCTTTGGCCGTGAGAAGGGAGCTTTTACCGGAGCGGATGTCAGGCAGGCAGGACGCTTTGAGGTCGCCAATCGAGGGACTCTTTTTCTTGATGAAATTGGTGAAATGGGTCTGGAGATCCAGGCGAAACTCCTGAGGGTTCTCCAGGAAGGTGAATTTGAAAGGCTGGGCAGCCCCAAAACCGTCAAGGTTGATGTCAGAGTTATTGCAGCGACGGGTCGTGACCTCAGAGAGGATGTAAAAAATGGCCGTTTTCGAGAAGATCTTTTTTACCGTATAAATGTTTTTCCAATCACTCTCCCACCCCTCAGACAGAGAAGAGACGACATCCCTCTGCTTGCCCAGTATTTCGTTGAAAAATATGGTCGTAAAATGCGAAAGGAGATCGATAGCATCCCAAAATCGTCACTTGAGAAAATGCTAAACTATCCGTGGCCGGGGAATATAAGAGAACTGGAACACCTGATTGAACGAAGCATGATTGTAAGCTCCGGCAGTTCTCTTGCTCTCAGTGACCAATGTTTTGCCATGTCGCCCATCGTTCCCGCAGGTTGTACGATGAAAGATCTTGAATCCGTTGAACGGGATCATATCCATGAAATCCTCAGCCAGACAAACTGGAAAATTGAAGGTCCTGGCGGTGCCGCATTCATCCTCAATATCCATCCAAGTACCCTGCGTTTCAAGCTCAAAAAGTTAGGCATCAAACGACCTAACTAACAGACTACCCTCAATACTTGGCGGATCCTCAATTTATTGAGGGGAAGTGGATGGTGAATCTTTGCGTCCTGTTTCCACTGTGTTACCAAAAAACTTCCGTAATATCAATACAATCAACCGTTGTTCTTTTATCTCTTCACCTGGCATCATTATTGCTATATTGGAATTGGGAAATGACTTTTTCTAACTAATATTAAGAGCTAGTAATGTTAAATCGCAAGGAGAGTTAAGATGAAGAAAGTATTAAGTGCAATAGTGGTGTCGGGTCTGGTCTTTACAGGAACCACTTGTTTTGCAGCGAATGGATTGTATCTTAAAGGTATTGCCAAATATGTAGCACCGTCCGACCCGGAAATCGCAGGAGTGAATCTTAACAACGACAACGGCTTAGGCTTGGGCGGAGCCGTAGGCTGGGCATTGGACCATTTCAGGATAGAAGGTGAAATCTCCACTCAAAAGAGCGATCTGGATGCGGTCGGCACCATAGATAGTAATACCAATATCGGAATTGCCAATGGCGAAGTCAGGATGACTACCTACCTGGTCAACGGTTATTTTGATATTCCCATCTCCGATCTATTCGGACTTTACCTTACCGCTGGTCTTGGATATGGCACAACCGATATAAGTCTCTCTGATAATCTCGACGGCGACGATAGCGGCTTTGCCTGGAAAGGTGGTCTCGGAATGTCCTTTGCCTTTAACGACAATATGGCGATGGATCTTGGCTGGGAATATCTTTCCATGAATGATGCCGACTTAGATGTAACAGTGAGCGGCCTTTATACCAACAACATCGTTGCTGCCTTTAGATACACCTTTTAATTCCCACTCTTGTTGGTAATTGTCTATTCCTGGTAGGCCTTGCGGCTGACCAGGAATAGCTAAACGATCCCGCATTGCTGCCCATCTCATGCCCCTGGAACCTCCAGGAACAAAGATCTGACAGATGATATAAAAAACCTGTGGAGAGAAAAAACGGGAGAAACTTCTTTTCAAATGAGCCGAGCCGCCTGACAGCCCCCCCCTCAACATCTTGAGGGGCCTCAAGATGTTGAGGGAATATGTGGCGTCCATTGCTCTACAATTCACCTGCTTGCTAGAACATACTTAAATTATAGCAGATAATTTAATGCTCTGTTTTTCTCAATCTGGCCTGTTCATTGCTACATCACAATTAGAAAAGATTCTCTTTGGCCAGCTGAATACCATGTTACTGCCGTTAATTTCTGCTGTTTACCAACAACCTTGAGAGGGGGAAGAGATTGGAAGCATTCAAAAGATTACACAGTGCAGGGCAAAACCTGTGGATGAGCCATGTCAGCCGCGAACAGATCTCTAACGGTTCACTCATGCAATATATTGAGGATGGCGCAGTAACCGGTTTATCCCTCTCTCTCCAGGCCGTTTGCCATACATTGAGCAGCAGCTCGGTCTATGATGATGCGATCTGTAAAAAGCTGGACAAGGCTCTATTTGGGGAATCGCTGGCTTTTGACCTGATTCTTGAGGACATCCATCACGCGGCTGGCCTGCTCTGGCATGTATTCGATCGAACCGACGGTGTTGATGGCTGGGCGGCTCTTCCCTTATCGCCTTTACTAACATGTGACCCAGAGACACTGCTGCAGTCAGTTGAAGCTTTACATGCACGGGTGAAATGGAAAAATACACTTATCACGATTCCAGGTTTACCTGAAATGTTAAGGGCAATAGAAGAAATTGTGTTTGCTGGAATTCCAATCAATATTTCTTTCATCTACTCCTGCGATCAATACTTGAACGTCGCTGAAGCATACCTGTGTGGTGTTAAACGACGTATCGCTGCTGGGCTCAAGCCGGCTGTTTCTGTCTTCACTTCCATACCAGTCTCTCAACTGGCAGCCACCCTGTCAAAGAAAATGACACCCCAGGAAGCAACTCGGGCAAGCACCCTCATCGCAAGAAAGATCTACAAAACTATGCGGACTCTACACACCTCTCAGCAGTGGGAACAAGTGTACAATGTTGGCGCCAGGATTTTGCGCCCGGTCTGGGTCGTCTCGGATAATGAGTCCACAACCGCTTCTGACATTTCCCTGTGCAACAACCTGGTGACTCCACTGACCGTTGCCGCAATGTCCGAGAGGACCATGGGAGAATTTGTCAACCACGGGCCTCCTGAGGCGTTACTACTTCCAGACGACTATGACTTGGATGCGATTCTGGCTGGCCAGCAAGAAGCGGGACTCAGCTTTAAGCATTTGGCGGGCAGTCTGCAGGACGATGCAGCAGCATCGCAGATAAAAACATGGATTACGCTGCTTGATGTTATTGCCCGGAAAAGTGCAGACAGCGTGCAAATAAAATCTGCCACAATGACCACAGGAGAACACTAATGAAATCCACCAAAACGAACCTGCATTATTCCTGGTTTATCAACCCCAAAGAAGGAGATAACTCAATGAGAAGATTAAAGGGTATGACGGTCGTAACATTGTTTGCGCTCGTGATTTTCGCTCTGTCAGCCACTGTCCCGACAGAGACACGGGCAGAGGCGTCGGCAGTCGATCCGTCCGCTACTGAAATCCTGAAGCGGATGACGGACTACCTCGGAAGTCTGAAGCAGTTCAGTGTGCAGACGCAAAACACTCTTGAGGACTTGCTGGTCTCCCGGCATAGAGTCGACCTCGACGTCTCGGCGGATGTAATCGTCAGCCGGCCGAACAAACTGCGTGCTGAACGCAGGGGCGATCTAGTCGACCAGGTATTCACCTACGACGGCAAGACCTTAACCCTGCATAACCCGTCCTATAATGTTTACGCAACAGAGCCTGTACCTGATACATTTGAAGAGTTGTTCAAAGTTATGTATCAGCAGTTCGGCTTTGCTGTTCCGGTCTCAGACCTGATCTACGGTGACGCTTTCCCACTCCTGATGCAGGATGTGAACCTTGCAGCAGTGATTGGTAAAACGGTTATCAACGGGGTCAAGTGTGATCATTTGCTCTTCAGCCGTCCTGGTGTCGACTTCCAGGTTTGGGTTGCAGAAGGCAACACTCCGTTGCCGTACAAGTATGTTGTCACCGATACTGCAACCCCGGAACATCTGAGTATCAGCACGCTTATGAGCGAATGGAACGTAGCACCGGATGTGAAGGATAGCCAGTTCATTTTTGTAGCGCCCGAGGGAGCACAGGCGATCAACTTTATGCCATTTTAAGGATATCATCAGGAGAAATACAATGAAAATAGTCGCGAAGATTACAGTAACAACCATAGTTCTTCTATTGATGCTTATGGCCGATATGCCACTTCTTCCAGTGGAAGACGCACAGGCAATCTTTGGTGTCCGGCGTCGAACTGCAGTAGTTGCATATTCAATTGGGAAATCCTCAGCAAATGCTGCTGCGGCATCTCAACAGCAGACTGCTGTCGCCCAGCAACAAGCCGCAACCGCACAACAGCAGGCCGCTGTCGCTCAACAACAAGCCTCCGCTGCCCAGGCAGCTTCAGGTGTGCCAATCGGCTCCATGGTCAATACATTACCCGCTGGATGTGTCGCTGTTACTGTCGGAAATACTCAGTACCAGGATTGCAGTGGCAGTTTCTATAAGGCCGCTTTTCAAGGTGATAAGCTGGTTTATGTCGTTGTGCCAAAACCTTTATAATAATCCTCTACCCAAAAGCAGGATTCCATGAAAACACTAACAGTTATGCGTACACTCCTGATGTCGGCTCTGGCAGGTGCTCTTATGGCTGGCCCGGTCAATGCCCAGACGCCAGACAATGAGGCAACCACTATCCTCAAGGCGATGTCGGACTATGTAGGGAGTCAGAAGACCATCGAACTCACCTTTGACAGTGATATCGAAATCATTACCCCGGAGCTGGAGAAAATTCAGTTCTCCAATTCTGGCCAGGCGCTCCTGAGCCGTCCGGATAAGCTTCGTGCCCATCGGATAGGCGGTCATGCGGATGTGGCAATGTTCTTTGACGGTAAAACCGTCAACGTCTATGGAAAGCATATCAACGGCTATGCACAATTTGAAGCACCGGGAAGCGTAGACCAGTTGCTCCACTCCATCAGGGAAGGACAGGGAGTCGCACTGCCGGGCTCCGATCTGCTCTTATCCGATTCCTACGAGCTCCTTATGGAAGGGGTGATGGAGGCCAAATACATTGGCATTGGTATCATTGATGGCAAGGAGTGTGAACACCTGGCCTTCCGCAACTTTGATACCGACTGGCAACTCTGGGTGGAGGCAGGTGCAAACCCCATTCCGCGCAAAATGGTGGTCACCAGTAAGACCATGAACAGTGCTCCACAATATACGCTTCGTATCAAGAGCTGGAAGACCGGTGCTCACCCCTCAGCGGATGAGTTCACCTTTACCCCGCCGGCCGATGCGAAAAAACTCGACCATAATGCGCTCATCGATTTCGACGAATTGCCCCCGAGTGCTTCTGAAGGAGGAAAACAATGAGACATTTTATAGGAAGGACTCTACTGATTATTGCTCTGGTTGTGACGGGTCTCGCCTGGAATGCCAGCATCCGGCCCAGCTCGAATGGAAGTTTCGTCAGTACTGTCGAAGCCAGGGTCGGCCGACCGGCAACACCGGTCAGCTATGCAGGTGTGGCACGACGCTCCCCTGCCAGGGGACCGGCAAATCGAGGTGGCCCCGTCAATCGTGTTGGACGACGATAAACAGTAGGATACCAGCAACGAATGTACTTGATTGTCTCATCTTCAACAGAAGAAGAGATCCAGGACCAGAAGCATAAAAAATTAACAAAGGAAATTTAAATGAAGAAGATTTTTAAGGCATCTCAGGTTGCCGCAATATTGGCTGCTATCGGATTGGGTATGGCCTCAGGTCCAGTGCTTGCGAACGAAGCCAAGCCGGTTCCCCAGGATGGCAAAGAAGCCAAAGTGGTGAAATTTGAAAACCTCAACAATTACCGATACTGCGAAGTCTTCCTGATTGGTGGCAGTCCGGGTGATCTTCATGCTGCATTCTACAACACAACCGATCGGAACACCCAGGAGGAGGCCCATAACTCCTGCCCTGATGATATGTGGGCCAAGATTGATAAGGCAGCCATTGCAAAAAAGTTCAACTTACTGGGTGTATTCAAGAACGGTCCAAGGTTCTGGATGTACGATTGGCTTGAATTGCCTGTCGGAGCGGAACAGGAATTCAACGGTCTGAAGGCGAGATGGATGGGCGAGGTGAAGCTGCCCAAGGGATTTGGCAAGGAAGGCTCAACCTTTTACAAGACCACGACGGTTCATCGTAAGTCCAAACAGGGCTACAATAAAGGGACGACAATTTTTATTCTCGACGACCCGGACGGTACCCCTTGGGTCATGCAGGCCTATTCCCACATCATTGATCCGAGCTTGAAGCACGATGACCTCAAGAACCTCGGCGAGAAACTCAAACTCCCTGAGGGTTGGAAATACCGCGTCAAGGTGCTGGATCAGGATTTTGGTATCGGTGCGATCAACGGTGTCGCACATGTTACCCAGGACAATCTAGAGAACACGTACAATGCGTGCTTTGAGGTGGATGGCCAAACAAATTGCACCTTTAAACCCTAACCGGTTTTTAGCCGGGCTTTCAAACTGAAGGTCCGGCTGACTGAGGGCTCCCGTTCCTTATTATCCACTTTCTGGAGATTAGACTGATGTATTTATTCAAACAATTAGCAGCCGCCCTTTGCATTACAACCCTGGCGGCATTTCCACTTACAGCCGGAGCAGAGGAGTTCTCACCTCCAGGCGCTGTGGAGACTATCAAAATTGCCGCGGAAGCATATATTTACGGCTATCCCCTGGTTACCTTTGACACGGTACGCATGCAGCAAACTAATATGGCCGTAGCGGATGCTGAGCATGCTCCCATGGGGCAGATGATAAACATGCGGAGTTATCCGGCGGTCGACAATCACTGTTGTGCCGCCCCCAACTCCGATACGCTCTACACCCTGGCCTGGCTCGATGTCACAGACGAAGCCTATGTCTTCAGCATCCCCGATATGGGAGATCGCTATTACATCATGCCGTTGCTCGACGGCTACTCCGAGGTGTTTCATGTTGCAAGTTCCCGTATCAATGGAGGCAAGGCTCAGACCTATGCCATCACCGGCCCTGGCTGGTCTGGCACACTTCCGCAGGGCGTGACAGAAGTCAAATCTCCCACCGGTATGGTGTGGATCTGCGGGCGCATCTACTGCACCGGGACAGCGGAAGACTACACGGCAGCACATGATCTGCAGGATAAGTTTTCGCTGGTTCCCCTCAGTGCTTACGGCAAGCCGTACACAGCGCCCAAAGGTACTGTCGATCCCAACTTTGACATGAAGACAGCAGTCCGCAAACAGGTCAACGGTCTCGACATCGAAACCTATTTCACTCATCTCGCAAAACTGATGAAGACCAATCCACCCACCGAGCAGGATGCGCCTATACTGGCTAAGATGGCCAAAATTGGCCTGGTTCCGGGGCAGAATTTCGACGCAGCCAAACTTGGTTTTATGGACAAGGAGCTGTTGAGGACAGTGCCGAAACTTGCGCAGCTCGAAATGGGCCTGCGTATGAAAAGGCAAAAGACCACCAACGGTTGGTTTTTCTTTACCAAGGGTGTTGGCGACTTTGGTACCGACTATCTGCTGCGGGGCATGGCCAACCTTCTCGGTCCTGGCTGGAATCGTCCAGAGGATGCCGTGTATCCAATTTCGATGAAGGATGTGGACGGCAAAAAATACAACGGCGACAAATA
Source organism: uncultured Desulfocapsa sp. (assembly GCA_964538055.1). Taxonomy (GTDB): domain Bacteria; phylum Desulfobacterota; class Desulfobulbia; order Desulfobulbales; family Desulfocapsaceae; genus Desulfocapsa. The sequence continues at coordinate 9,418 of CAZIDU010000022.1, forward strand.
TAACTATGTCGTACGCTTTGAAAAGGGTGAGCTGCCGCCGGCCGATGCCTTCTGGTCTCTGACCATATACGATAAGGATTTCTTCTTTGCGCCGAATTCAATCAACCGCTTTGAACTGAGCCAGCGTAACAGCTTCGTTACCAATCCGGATGGCTCAATTGAGCTCTTTATCCAGGCCGATTCACCTGGCAAGGACAAGGAGGCCAACTGGCTGCCAGCCCCGAAAGGAAAGTTCATCCTGGTACTGCGTCTCTACTCTCCCAAGGCAACTACACCATCGATTCTTGACGGGAGTTGGACACCACCGCCAGTCGCCCGGGTTAAGAAATAAGCTAAACCTGTCCTCAGCGATATGGGATCCCAGAAAACAAAAATAATAATAACCCAAAGGAAATGGAAGGATAATATGCATAACATCAATTTGAAAAAGACTCTCTTGCTTTTAGGAATAGCAGCTTTGCTGCCAGCACACACAGTTGCTGCAGAGGATCACCCAGCTACGGAGCTGGCAAAGAAACTGGCCAACCCCATTGCTAATTTGATCAGTGTGCCAATGCAATACAACTATGATCAGAACTATGGAATGGATGATGAAGGATCGGTCAGCATGCTGAACATCCAGCCGGTTATCCCTGTTTCCATGTCTGAAGACTGGAATATCATAACCCGAACCATTTTTCCGCTGATCAATCAGAATAATATTCCGATGTCAGGCCAAGGGGAATCAGGCCTGGGTGACATTATTGCCAGCCAGTTCTTCTCCCCGAAGGCGCCGTCATCAGCTGGCTGGGTATGGGGCGTGGGCGCCGTATGGGCCCTGCCCACAGCAACAGATGATTCTCTCGGCAGTGGCAAATGGGGTCTTGGCCCTACGGCCGTGGCCCTGAAGCAGAGTGGACCGTGGACCTACGGTTTGCTGGCCAACCAAATATGGTCTTTTGCAGGCCCAAGTGACCGGGATAATGTCAGTGCTACCTTTATGCAGCCGTTTGTGGCCTATGTCACCAGTACCCACACCACATTTTCCTTCGATACAGAATCCACCTATAACTGGGAAAATGAGGAATGGTCAGTACCCATCAATTTTATTGTAGGGCAAATGTTTAAGATCGGTGATTTACCGATGCAGCTCTCCTTGGGCGCTCGCTATTGGGTGGATACACCCGAAGGCGGCCCGGAGGACTGGGGGGCACGACTCCAGCTCACTTTTCTGTTTCCAAGATAAAGGATAAGCTCTTGCATTACACAGGCAGCAGTAGGGAGGGCGACTGATCCATGAGACAGTTTATTCGTTATATAGTTATACTGCTCATCGTTTCGATAGCTTTTGTTCTTCCTGCTGTTGCTGCTTCCCCTGTAAGCCTAAGCCAGCCTATACATCATGTTGAATCAAGTGACACTATTAACTGGTCCCTTTCTCTACGTGATATGCTGGATTACGACCCGATGGAGAAGAGTATCTTCCCTGAATTTCACATCCGATTTCGTGATTGGCGAAAAATAAACGAGCAAAAAATAGGTCTGGAAACAATCTTTTCATACTACACTTTTTTTCAGGGCTATAGCGATGGGAATTTAGATGTTGGCGCATCTTCCGGTGATATTGATTTCAGTGGACGCTGGCTGATGCACGGAAGCAAATACCATAAACCAACCTACCTCTCATTTCGCATGCGGCATCGTCATGCCTACGGTGATCGTGCCCCAGCAGAGCTGGCGGCCGACACTGATTTGCTCTGGAAAACTGTCAATGGGTTTACTGATGGCGGATTTCAAATACCAAGTCTGTACGTCAGTCAGGAATTTTTTCATGGCGATTTGACATTGCGTTACGGCCAATTCAGTGTAGATGATTTTTTTGACAGCAACAAGATGCGCAGTGCCAAACATTTTTTGCTTAACAACGCCTTTTCAAGCAATCCCACGGTTGCTTCTCCAAGCTACGGAGCTGGAGCTACCATGTTGTGGAATACGGAAAATAGATGGGATTTTGCGGTGGGCGGCTCAAATATTCAAGGAACGGACTATACCGACGACTATGTATCTTTCGGGCTTACTTCCACAGCACTTTTTGTTACTGCCCAGGGAGGCTACAACTTTAATGGATTTGCTCTGCATGATGCCAGAATCCAGCTGATGGGGTGGCAAAATTATAACAGTAACGAACCAGATCTTGATCAGGGAAACGGGCTCAGCCTTACCTTTGAACATGCAGGCAGCTCAGCAGGTGAACGATTTTTGATCCGTTATGCCTTTTCCATGGATGATGCGACTGCAATAGGTCAGATGCTAACTGCCGGCTGGGGCCGGAACACCAGATCACATGATCATTTTGGGCTTGGTGTAGGGATCGGCAGATCAGTTGAGGACAACGACTTGTGGCAGGGTGTGGGAGAAATATATTACCGATGGCAGGTAACCAAGGAACTGACAATATCACCAGACCTGCAGATCATAGTCGGTAAAGGGACGTTTGACGAACAGGAATTTCACGTAGTGGGAGGTCTTCGTGCTGGTTTTATTTTCTAATGCCAGTTATGCGCCTCTACGCTTCGCAGAAAACATCGAAGACGACACAATCAATAAGTTATACAGGAGAGATAGTAATGACACATGCTCAAAATAGTAAAAAGCATGGAAAGTTCAGGAAAGTGGCTGCCATCATCGCGGTCATCATCTTCGTTGGGGGGGGCTGGTGGAGTTACACCGAGGGACGACCCTGGTATTATGGCGTAAGGGCTTACATTTATGGATTTCCGCTGGTCGTTATGGATGTGACTCGGGAGGTTTCCACTGCGGTTTCCGTCCCCGGGGAACTCAGCGCCCCGGTCAACCAGTTCTCAGTTATGACTCATTATCCGGATGCATCGTTTAGATTTATTCCAAGGACAGGTCTTGATACCTTGTTTGCTCTCTCCTGGGCAGATTTGGACAAAGAGCCGTTGGTCTTGTCGGTGCCGGACACACAGGGACGTTACTACGTTATTGCCCTGTTCGATATGTGGAGTAACGTATTTGAATCCATTGGAAGTAGAACCACAGGTACCGATGCCGGAATGTTTCTGCTCGCAGGACCGGGATGGCAAGGCACGCCGCCGGCAGGTATCAAGAAGGTCATCAAATCTCCGACACGTTATGTCTGGGTCAACGCCCAGATGCGTGCCGATGGTCCGCAGGATTATGACGTTGTTAACGCCCTGCAAAGACAGTATAAGCTGACCCCGCTGAGCGCCTGGGGCACGCCCTGGATGCCGCCGGCAGAAGTCGCAGTCGATACAGGCGCCAACACATCGCCGCCCATGGAGCAGGTGCAACAGATGGATGCCAATGCCTTCTTCGGACGGCTGGCAAAGTTAATGAAGGACAATCCGCCATTTGCACGAGACAAAGCAATGGTGCAGAGGCTTAAGGCCATCGGTATCGAACCCGGCAAGGATTTCGATATCAACAATGTTGATACGAATATCGCGCGGGCACTGAAACGTGCAATGGTGGCACATGCCTTGCTGGAAAAAGGGGTGAAGATTCTTAAGACCGCTGAGGGCTGGATTGTGGTCCCAGATAATTTTGCAAACTATGGCACGGATTACATGACCCGGGCAGGTATTGCCCTGATTGGACTCGGCGGCATCTGGCCCAAGGACATACTCTACCCTGTAGCCTTTTTGGATAGTGATGACAAGCCACTTGATGCCGAAAATCACTATGTATTGCATTTAGGCAAAGGGCAGCTGCCACCTGCCAAGGCCACTTGGTCTGTCTCAATGTATAATCCGGACGGATTTTATGTGCCGAATAAACTGGATCGTTACCATCTCGCCCAGAGAATGCCGATGCAGTACAATCCGGATGGTTCGCTGGACATATATATCCAAAGCAAATCGCCTGGAGCGGACAAGGAGGCAAATTGGCTGCCGGCACCTCAAAGTGGTCCGTTCAACTTGGTAACGCGGATCTTCTGGCCGGAGAAGACGGCCCTGGATCACACTTGGGAAATGCCGGGTGTAACCGTGGTTAAATCGTTTGTTAGCCGTGTCGCGAACTAATAAAAACAACTCTTGGAAATAAATTATGAAAAACGTTTTACTACCTTTTTTGCTATTGATCTTCGTTCTTGGAGGTTGTTCCAAAAAGGCACCGCCACCAATCGTAGTCCATATTCCAAGTCGCCCCATAAACTTCCTCCATGAGATTAAACCGATTCTGGATAAACGCTGTGCAGTATGCCATTCCTGCTACAACTCTCCCTGCCAGCTCAAACTCAACTCATATGAAGGTGTCGACCGGGGCGGCAGCAAGAAAGCTGTTTATAATTCCACTCGCTTGACGACCATGGATCCCACCAGGCTATTCATTGATGCCCAGACCACGGAGCAATGGCGGCAAAAAGATTTCCACACGGTAACCGAAAGTACTGCCATCGATAGTTTAAACAACTCTCTTATGCTGCAAACCCTTAATCACAAGATGAAAAATCCTGAGGTTAAGGGAGATTATTTCCCTGAAGCAGAAGACCTGACATGCGCCTCAACCAGTATTGAACTCGATGGCTATCTCTCCAAACACCCTAATCGTGGAATGCCTTTTGGCTTTCCACCGCTCAAGCAGGATGAGTTTGAGTTGATCGCAGGCTGGCTTGCCCAGGGAGCCAAAGGGCCATCAGAGGATGAACAGGAAAAACTAACAGCACCCGGAGACGCCGATGTCCCCGAGATAAAAAAATGGGAGACTTTTTTAAACAATCAGGATCCAAAATACGCCATGACAGCTCGCTATCTGTATGAGCATCTGTTCCTCGCCCATATAAAATTTGAAACTGAAACTGGTGAATTTTATGAACTTCTACGCTCCAAAACTCCATCAGGCAACCCGGTCGATTTGATTGACACAGTTCGCCCCTATGATGATCCCGGAGTTGAGACATTCTACTACCGCTTTCGTAAGATCCACTCGACCATTGTCCACAAAACTCATATGGTCTTTGATTTTGATGACGCTAAACTCAGTCGCTTCAAAGAATTATTTATTGAGCCAGCATGGTTACAGGAACCACACCTGAGAGGGTATGACCCGAAAGAGAGCGCAAATCCTTTTGTCTCCTTTGAACAGATCCCACCGCGTTCAAGATATCAATTCTTGTTGGACAATGCCCATTATGTGATCATGACATTTATCCGTGGGCCGGTCTGCCGGGGCCAGGTTGCTTTGAATGTTATCCAGGATCAGTTCTGGGTTATGTTTCAGGATCCGGATCATGATTTAAGTGTCCTCAACCCCGCTTTCCTGAAATTACAGAAAGATAACCTTATTATGCCCATTGAATTGGGCAGTAAATTTCCTGTGGTAGACCTTATCGGTAATAAGTACCACAAAGCCATTCAAAATTTCTATAAGGCCCGGCAGGAATTTTATATGTCCCATTACTATTCGGGCCAGGGATTTGAAAGTATATGGAAGGGCAACGGTTCTGCCGATGCTCCCTTACTGACGATCTACCGCCACTTTGACAGTGCCTCGGTACACAAAGGTGTCCTGGGGGCCATGCCCCGGAGCCTATGGGTTATGGATTACCCTTTGTTTGAACGAATCTACTATGCCCTGGTCGCAGGTTTTGATGTCTATGGCACCGTGGGCCACCAACTAGCCGTTCGTCTCTATATGGACGGCTTACGCGCAGAGGGGGAGAGTAATTTCCTCGGATTTATGCCGGAAAAAATGAGAAAAGAGATGATGCAAACCTGGTACATAGGTGTCGATCCAGAGGACGTTAACTACTATGACGCAGGAATTCCAGGGAAGATATCATTTACCACAGATACTCCCAAACAGGAATTTATAGAATATCTGGTAAACGATCACATCCGCCAGGATACCAACATCAAATTCGACCGGGTCAACTATCTGCCGGCAGGTACTGAATATCCATCCCTGCCTGACAAGTATGAAACCGAGGCAGATTACCTGCAGGCCTTCAGTGCAGTGTCCAAACCAGGAACCGAATTTTTCTCGATTGTGAAAGATTTCAATGCCAATGTTGTTTATATCAGGATTCGTAAGAATGATGACGATGATGTTGTAATATCAATGATCATAAACCGCTGGCATGACAACGTCGCCTTCCTGTTTGGCGAGAGTGACACTCTCAGGCCCGATAAAGACAGGGCTGATTTTATACCCGGTTTCCATGGTTCATATCCCAACTATTTTATTGATATCAGCCAAGATGAGCTTCCGGGCTTTTTCGATCTTTTATCAAATCTGAGCGAGATTGGTACAGAAGAGGCTAAGCTGCGCTTTAATAAATACGGAATTAACCGAAGCAATGAGGATTTCTGGATCCATTATGACTGGTTCCAGGATCGATTTAATAAGGAACAACCTGTAGCCTCAGGTCTGTTTGATTTGAATCGCTACTATCACTCGGCCAGGTAATGCCGACAACTCTTTATCGTACTTTTATTATTTAAAGGAGCCACCCATGAAAAGAATCGCATTATCTTATGCAGTTCCGCTTGCACTGTTTCTGTCTTTTGTTGTTGTGTCTGGTTGCCTGGCAAGACCTGACGCGTCTGTTAAATCTTCAGTAATACGGAGTGAAAACCCAAAGCCTGGAAAAGAAAAGCTTATTCTGCCATATGCCTTTTCTTCCGAGTCAATGGGAACCACCCTGGGACTTGGGGGCATGGTTAAAGGCTACCACCAGGAGCAACTTCTTTTCGGCGGCACCGTTTTCGGCAGCGCCGATGATGCGAAGGGAGTTGTTCTCGGCATGTGGGATTATCGCCTCCCCTGGACTGAACGGTTCTATTTCTCAGCAATGGGCGCACATACCTATTACCCGCGGCAGCGGGCATATAGCGAATCCCCCAGGCTTCCTGACGGCTCTGTCCCTCCTGGGGGGGGCACCAATGATTCTGACGAGGATAATTATGCTGAGGATAGCGGTGACGACGACTGGTATGAACTGAAGCTTGAGTATGTCCTGCCGATCGGCAATATGAAGCGTTCAGGCATTGCAGAATATCACCTTGAAAGTGGTATTCTGCAATCTGGTGCAACTGGAGGAGATACCTGGAACCCCATGGAATCAGGCATTTCTGTTCTCCTTCTTGGCCAGAGTGGTCGATACCAAAGCTTCGAAGAAGAAAATATCACCTATGAAGGCGACACATTTCCCTTCCAGTTTGGCTATCTCTACAATAACACTGATTTTCCCACGAATCCGTCCAAAGGAAGTTCCCAATACCTTGCCTACAGTCAGGATTTCAGTAATGATTCAGTGGCCAGCGACTGGTCGTTTATCGAGTTTGAGGCGAGCAAGTATTTTGATTTTGGCTCCTCCAACCATGCCCGGCAGCGTGTGCTAGCGCTGAATTTCTGGACCGGCACCTCCCCTTCCTGGAGTGAAACAAAGAATGCTGCAGGTGAAACAGTTGTTGTGGATAATCCTCCCTATTTTGAGGGTGCAAAACTTGGCGGCTTTTACCGTATGCGAGGCTACCCGACCAACCGCTTCAACGACCGTTCCGTGATCTACACGGCGGCTGAATATCGCTACACCCTGGATTGGAACCCGGTTGCAGGAGTTTCCTGGCTGCGCTGGCTTCGGCTTGACTGGTTCCAGCTCGTTCCCTTCGTTGAGGGAGGCCGGGTTGCCGGTGACTATGACGTGTCAGAACTTGTTTCGAACTGGAAAGTTGACGCCGGTCTCGGAATTCGTGCGTTAATGGCCGGTGCCGTGGTTCGTTTCGATATGGCAGTCTCAGAGGAAGGTGGAACCGCCTGGGTTATGTTTGGCCAGCCATTTTAATATGTAAGCTGTTGAACAAATGATATTGCAACCTGCTAACAGGGTGTTGAGAATAACTGAGACCATAACGGAGTTAAATATATATGACTACAATTAATAGTTTGGTCAGTTTATTCTTTTTCATCTTTTTCGTACTTGTGTCCATTTCTGCCCCGGATACCATTACTGCCGCAGATTTCTTTGAAAAGCCTGCAAAAGCAAAATACAGTGCCAGTGCTATTCTCAAGCCGGAAATGGTGAGGGGCAAGTTTCATAAGGTTAATAACAGAGTAACTTATGATGGATTCCTCTACCATTTTACCGTGCAGTCAGTCTTCGGACCGTTTGAGCTTACATCCATAACTTCTCTGGCCATCCTGATTCATGAGTTGGAGGCTATTGCCGCCATGAGGCAGGTGGAAACTTCGGACACCTTCAAGAAGGCCATGCAGAAGAGCGGTGAAAATACCGCCACCGGGATAAAAAATCTGGTCAACGACCCGGAAGGGGCCATCCGAGGGGCAGGGCATGGAATCAGCAGTCTCTTTTCCAGGGTAACGGAAACGGTTGGCAGGCGAGAACTCACCGAAACCGAAGACAGCAGGATGGAACAGCTTATCGGTGTAAGCAAGGCCAAGGGAGAAATCGCCACTCGGTATGGGGTCAACATCTACTCGAGGAACAAGATCCTGCAGGAAGAACTTGACCGGCTGGCAATGGCGGACTACCTGGGCGGGATTGGTGTCGGCCTTGCCACCAGTGCGGTACCAGGCGTCGGAGGGCTGCTTTTGACCACGTCGAGTACTGCCCGGCTTCTTAACGAAGCGATTAATACCACCTCTGCTTCAGAACTGTGGCTGCAGAACAAAAACAAGCTACTGGCCATGGGGATGGATGCGGATACCATTGAACTTTTCCTCAACAACCCGGTCTTCACTCCCGCCATGCAGACCGTTGTTGTTGCAGCACTGAAAAAAATGAAAACGGCACCAAACCGCGAGTTGTTCCTCAAGGTTGGACTCCAGGCGAGTACGCCGGACATGGCAAAGGTGGTCTCGGAAATGACGGTCATGGCAGCTGGCTATCATAAGCATATATCACCGCTGAAAGGGTTCACCCCCATGGCCCGACTCCTCAAGGCAAAGAAATCAGACGGTACGGTCGTTATTTTTTTACCGATAGATCATATGATCTGGAATCAACGGGTCGCTTCAATAACAGCTGAAATTGTACAACAGGGGATGAATAATGATGCTGCCGGATTCGAGCTGTGGATCCTTGGGACATTCAGCGATCAGGCCCGATCCTCTCTCAAATCCATGGGCTGGCTTATCCATGAACATGCGCGCAATGATTTCATTCCAAAATGATAATAAAGATGCGAAAAGTGACATGTGGGTAGCAGAGACAGCCCAGGAAAACAGAACCTTCGATCCGGTTTTGGTCATACTTAGCAAACCATCCTTATTAACAGCCCTGGTTCTTTTATTCTTCACCCTTGCCGGGGATGCAGTAGCTGTAGAGCAGCAAAGCCATAATTACCTAGGCACCAGTTCATCAACTTCCAGCCAGGTGGATGCCACTCCACCTGGCCATGCAGCTGTTCAATCTGGTGCGACAACCATACACCTTGCAGATATTGCGATAAAGGCTGCCGAAGTAGACAAGCTGCTGAGTACGGTAGCAAATAAGCTGCCCTCCGGCGTTCAGCTTGAGACGATCAGGAATTCTCTGCCTGAAGTTTCTATCCAGATCGACAGGGATCTTGAAGCGACAAAGCTTATTCTCAGCCACCAGCCGTCCCTCCCTTTACTCCAGGAACAACAGCAAAAGTGGCAGAGAAAACAGTTCATGGTTTCCGGATGGCTTGATATGTTGACAAAGCGATCCGGAACAACCCAGAACACACTGGATCACTTGGAGAACCTTGAGAAAACATGGACAACAACTCTTGCTGATGCTAGTGCCTCCAAGGCCCCTGAACTTATCCTTGTAAAGATTAATAATACGATCACAGCCATTCACGACTCACAGGGCAGGCTGAACGAACAACTGGTGCTGGTTCTTGACCTGCAGAGTCGAGTGGGCAAAGAAATTATGAGGTGTGAGCAAGCACTGACAAAAATAGCTGATATGCAGCAGTCCACTGTGTCAGGAATTCTGGTTCAAGACAGTCTGTCTGTCTGGAACATAGAGCTGTGGACTGCTGAAAGCAATAGCCGGACGAAGCTCCTGAGCGCAGTGAGCTTGTACGGGAAGGACGTTAAACATTACCTACTTACGCCTTCAACATACATCTTGCTGCTCGGAGCAAACGTTGTGGTTCTGGTGTTGCTGTTTGTTGCAGTCCGAAATCTGGCCCGGAAATGGGAAGCTTCAGGTAAAGATTTCTCTCCTTTTATCAAGATATTTGACTACCCGGTTGCCGCGGCCCTGACGGTGTCCCTTCTCGTTATCACTGCCCCCTACCGTTCCCCGCTGCCAACCACGCTAAGGGATACATTTGAGGTCTTCGCACTGCTGCCCCTAATCGTCCTGGTCAGGCCTGAGATTCCTGATCGTTTCAGACCGATGCTGTCAGCACTTGCTTTTCTTTTCGCCCTCGATGCGATACGGGATATCCTGTTTGCCGAACACCTGCTGGGGCAGATTTTCCTCATTCTTGAATCTCTAGTCGGATTGGCTATGATGGTATGGTTTCGGCGTAATCTCCAGACAACACCTGGCGACACGACGAGCTCCGGTACATTGCACAGATTTCAATTTTTGACATTCCCTGTGCTACTGCTCCTTGCTGTCGGTATTACAGCTGCTGTAACAGGACATCTTCGTCTGGCACGCATTATCACGCCAGGGATCATTTCTTTTTCCGTGATGGCAATGGCAATGTTTGCTGCGTTGCGAATCCTCATTGGTTTTGTCGCCTTTTTCTTTGAGGTTCGGCCGCTGAACAAGCTCCATATGCTGCATCACCATCGGATCCTTCTTGAACGACGTATCTACCGATTACTGCTATGGGGTGCGATCACAGGGCTGATTGCCAGAAGTCTTGGCTACATAGGACTTATGGATCCGGTTCTGGCGGCAGCCACGACTGTCTTGAACGCCAGGATTGAGCACGGAACCTTGAGTATCTCCATCATCGATATAGTCTACTTTGTTCTGACAGTCTGGGCTTCTTATCTGATGTCAAGGCTTATCCGCTTTGTTCTCAGTGAGGACGTCTACCCCAGGATACGGATCAGCAGAGGCAAATCCTTTGCGGTTTCCAGCCTGCTTCACTATATCATCCTCGCTATTGGTTTTACAGTTGCCATCAGCGTCTTGGGGGTGGATCTCACCAAATTCTCTGTTCTCACCGGCGCCTTGGGCATAGGTATCGGTTTTGGTCTGCAAGGCGTAATGAAAAACTTTGTCTCCGGCCTTATTCTGCTCTTTGAGCAACCGGTCCAGGTAGGCGACACTGTCGAGGTCGGAAATCTTCTGGGTAATGTCAGAAAGATAGGTATACGGGCCAGCACCGTACGGACCAGGCAGGGATCGGACATTATTGTCCCCAATTCACAGCTTGTCACCGATAAAGTGACCAACTGGACATTCGCTGATCGGATGAAGCGGATTGACTTGTCTGTGGGCGTGAGTTACGCCTCATCGCCGAAAGCCGTAACAGAGTTGCTTGACATGGTTGCAAGTCACCATCCACATGTTCTTAAAGAACCGTCTCCACAAGCTCTATTTGTCGGGTTTGGGGACAGTTCTCTCAACTATGAGCTGAGGGCCTGGACAGAATATATTGACGACTGGGCCGGTGTCCGAAGTGAACTGGCAACAGCGATCTTTGATGCTGTGCTGGAGGCCGGGATGAGCTTTCCATTTCCACAGCGTGAGGTTCGCCTGCTGAACGATTTTAAAAACGAAAATGCTGCTGTTATCGGGAAACAGGCCGAAGGGAACGGTCCGGGATGAGCTTTCTACATGTTGCCCAACAGTTCACAGAAGAATTGTAAATGAGTGTATTAGTTCCTGACATTAGAGGACTTGCGGCCTGCCCCGGTTGTGATTTGCTGTATAATGAAGCGGAAGAGCCCTGGTTGGAATGGAGCCCGGAAATTGTGCCCGAAGAAGATCAAACTGAAGAAGAAAAGGAAAAAGTTGATCTATAATGGATTTTCTGCTACCAGTGCGGATTTACGCAATTAAAATCTTTTTACTCCGCTATAGTGCCAGTGCTCGTTGTGGGCATGCCGCCAGCAACCTTTCTTGCTATTTCAGGTGGTGGAGATAACGTTGCCTTTGGTGCAGACCTCCTGAACGGCTGGACTGATTCGTGAAACAGGCCGTACTTCAAGCTGGTGACTGGTGTCAGTACAGTAACCAGAAGTTTATCTTCTCAGGGCAAACCTATTGTTCTAAAGTTTTTTACTCAACCTGATTATTATCCTGAAAACCTTTACTTATCACGTTATCATCCTATGCCAATCAGTAAGTTTAAGCTCGTCAAACAATGTGTAAGAGAGTTGCTTGGTAAGAACCCTGAGAAGGAAATGCTTCTGAAGTGGGAAGAGATCTATGGCCCATTTGATCACGGCAACTACGACCAATACACTTTCCATGACCTTCCCAGTGAATCCGGGTACTATCACGGAGAGATCATTCGCTGGGTACAGGAACTCTCACCAGTGCCCAAAAGCACCTTGCTTGCCGGCGAGGCTAAACAGGCCGCTGCAGAACTGAGAAAGGTAATGGGACTTGGCGAGGTCACCACTGCTGGTGTTCTGGATGTTGACATGCCTTGGAATTTTGAGGAAAAACCACCTGAAATGGGTAGGTTTGATCTTATTGTCAGCCAGGCAATTCTTGAACACCTTCTTGATCCCTATCAGCATTTGCTGTCTTTGAGCGATCTCCTGGCAGCAGAGGGATATCTCCTGGTGCATACGGTAACTCCCGGTTTTGTCTACCACAGGTATCCCATTGATGCCTACCGCTTCTTCCCGGACTTTTTTGAGACCTTTGCTCAGAAAACAAATCTGCTTGTCCACCGAAAAAGGGTTAATGACAACCACATCTTCTACCTTTTTCAACGGAAAGCAACTTCATAAAACAATCAAGCCAGCTGACACGCCATATGACTGAAGAAAAAAACAACTTTCTGGCCGACATCAATGAATATTTCAAAGAAAACGGTGCCTGGGAGAAAAATAATGGGAAAAAACAAACCGAACTTTTTGCATATTACTTTGACCAGGTTATCACCTTTCCAGAGCAGGATTTCTCTCTGCTTGATGTGGGCTGCGCCCTTGGCCAAGCTGCCGCTTTTTTTGCCCGCCGTTATCCCGAGGCTAATATATCAGCAACAGATATATCTGATGTAGCCATCAGCAGAGCGAATGAACAATACGGTGATTCGATCCAATTCTTCGCAGAGGATATTACACGACTCGATGGGCAATACGATGTAATTTATTGTTCCAATGTGCAGGAACATTTTCATGACTTCACTCAAAAGACTCTTATGCTTGCAGCCTGCTGTAAACGACTCTGTATCATGGTGCCTTATAACGAACGCAGACGAAATGGCACCAAGCTTGTTCCAGATGCAAGCAATCTTGAGCATCAATATTCATTTTACACAGACAGTTTTAACTTCCTGCTGGACATGGAATTGGCGGTTACGATAGATACTGAAGTAATCTCCTGTCCAGGTGCCTGGGGATGGAACCTGAGACAGCGGGTAACCCATGGCATTGGCAACTTTCTGCGCAAAATAAGCAACAGGCCCCATGATCATGAGCCACTGCAGATCATCTTTGATATCAAGATAGCAGGCAGGACAACCGATTCTTCATTACAAGGCGACCTGCATGATTAAATACCACCAGGACGCCATCAACTTTCAAGCACTCAAAGAGAACAACATAGACCGTATCCAGCTGCAGATGATTCCCGCAAACAGTCGTGTCCTTGAAATCGGCTGCGCTACCGGGTATATGGCAGAATATTTGATTAAGGAAAAGGGATGTTTGGTTACCGGTGTGGAACAGGTTCCTGAGCAAGCAGAACAGGCAATTCAAAGAGGGATTGACGTCTTTGTAGGCGCAATTGGCACGGAGGAAATCCAGAATTGTCTTGATCGGGAGGTGGAGAACAATGGCCGCTTCGATGTCCTTTTTCTCTCACAGGTCATTGAGCATATTGCAGATCCCAAGGATCTCTTGCAGAGAATACAAGATTGGCTTGCACTAGATGCTGTTCTCATCATTTCTACCTGTAATATTGCTCATTGGAAATGCAGGTTCCGACTCCTTTCCGGCAAGTGGGAATATGAAGAGTATGGTATTTTTGATAAAACCCATCTCCGTCTTTTTACCATCAAAAGCTTCCGTGAACTCCTGGTTGAATGCAGATATGAGATCCTCGACTTCGGCTTTACCTTTGAAGATATCTGCCCGTTTAAGGTCCTTTTCGACAAACGAATCCTAGCCCCATCTGATCTGCTACGACTGATACCTTTCATAGGATCCGATTTACGAAAAAGGTACACGAATCGAATGCAGAATTTCATCGCCACCCAGTTTGTCTTTAAGGCTCAAATAACGCCTGAAAACAGATCATAAATGCTTTCAAAAATAGACCCTTCTTCCGGCAGGGATCAATTTACTGGAAAACAGTTTTTGTTTGTCTTCCCATTGTCGCTTGAGTTTGGCGGCTGTCTATTTCGGTGTGTAATTTTTCGCCATGATGTTGATTTCTTTAGCCACCCGTTTCTGCAATGATTTTGGATCCAGTACCCTGGCATTGAAACCGCAAAAGGGGAAGGCTTTATTTATAACTTTATCCCGCTTAAAATAACAGGCGAGAAAGATTGGATACAGTGTTATGTTACTAAACTAAAATTACAGGAAACTTTAGTATTTATAGAGAATCACACGATATTAACAACCGTAAGACGAATAGGTTTTACTGCGTTCCCTGGCGGAATTCTCTAAAACACCGACGTGTTGATCTACGTAATCATAGACGCGTGCTTTTTTTTCGTCGCCAGGCCTTAAAACCCTACCGATCACCTGTTTTAGTCTTCCTGAAAATTTTATAGGAGTTGCCAGAAAAAGCGTAGAGAGCTGTTTAGAATCAAATCCTTCCCCAATCAATTGCACAGTTGAAATAAGAACCTTGACAGAATTGTTACTAATCCCTTCCACTATCAATGCCCTATTTTCTGAGGTGGTTTTTCCCGTAAGAACACTTGAGCTTACACCCATTTCGGCTAGAAACGTAAACAACAGATTACAATGTTCAACTCTGTCTGAGACAACAAGTATCGTGCTATCGGAGTTGCGAGCTTCATTGACAATGTCTAGAACAATCAGTCGATTTCTGTCTTCATCCTTAGTAAGAGCCTTCATCATAGCAGCGTAATTGTCACGGTACCTATATGTGAACTCTGTGTACTTTATTAAGATTTCAGGCTTTAGAATTGCCCCACTAGTCTGTAAAAAATTAGTGTCTACTTCATGGACACATGAACCCATGTAAAAAAAGATTAGCTTAGTTAATATATTCTCACGCCTATAGGCTGTCGCTGAGAGACCCAATGAGTATTTTGAATCAAAAGAAGTAACCACATCTGTAAACAGCGATGCTGGTACACGATGGCATTCGTCTACTAATAAATGGCCAAAATGCTGTGGCAATTCGTCAATATGTTTTTTGACTGAATTGACAATACCAATAGTGACCGGTGCAATCACATACTTTCCATCACCTATCAAACCTGCTTCAATACCAAGGAATTTGTTTACTTGGTTTGCCCACTGGTACAACAATTCTTTGCTGTGCACTAAAATAATTGCTGGCTGTGCTCTTAGTGAAATGGCTTTAAGGCCGACGACTGTTTTTCCACTTCCTGTACCAGCGATAAGCACCCCAAAGTCTCGCTTAATAATGTCAGATATCGCTTTTTCTTGATAACCTCTCAGATCACCGTCAAAAGTAAGTTTGCATGATGGTAAAGAACGTCGTTTATCATGTATCTCGGGTGATATTCTCAATATTTCAATACAAAGCAACACAGCTTTTCTTGCAAAACCACGAGGTATAATAAAACCTGATTTAAGATCTTTGTAGAAATATAGTTTTTGTGGAATTTTATTACCTACCCAACGGCCGTATTTTTTTGCGGCCTGATATTTTGGGTTAGGCAGTGTGAGAGAATTTCGTAATTCTTTTTTTAAGTATTCGGGAGCACCAGTTAACACACATTGTGCTCCGACACTTAAGGTTATTTGGGCAACCGCAGCAGTAATCAAAGTGGTAGGGCCTGTTGATGATAATTGTTAAAGTTTCGACCTGATCTGACACCCAACTTGTATAACTTGAGCTGGGGAATGTGTCTTAGGTTAGCAGGATTACGGGTCTCTTGCGAGATGTGTTTTGGAGCAATCAACAATTAGATCCTTACGTTTGGCTAGCAAAATTAATCTGGATGATTTTTGTCACTTTAAGTTGGCAGCCCCTCCAGATTCTTTGTCAAAACATGTAGTCATTTGGTAGTGACAAAATTTTTTACAATAGTATACTTATTGTAAAGGTGTTTTGCTTGTCTCTGATATGTGTAACGTATTGTAATGAAAGTGTTTGTGTGGTTTTCGAGAATCAAGGCCGCCAACCACAACTACCTGTTTTTATTCTCAGTAAAGATAGGTGAAGGCTTTGATTGTCCTAGCTTGAGTAACCTGTTTCTTACCACTCCCATCACTTTCGAAGGGCGGCTTATCCAGGTGTTAGGCAGGATCATGCGTCCTGCTAAGGGGAAGAAGGCAATGGTGTATGATTATGTGGATGAGGCCGTTTCTGTGCTGAAGCGTTCCGCCGATGGCCGAAAAAAAATCCTCAATTCTTTCTGATTTAATGTTCTTGCCAAACGCTTGAAGTTTTGTTATTCTGTTGGGTTTTTCAATCCGAAAAACATTTAAAGCATCCGCATATGGCTGGGTGCTTTTTCATTTTTACGAGGCACAAGATGGAACAGGATAAGATTCGAAACGTTGCGATTATTGCTCATGTTGATCATGGTAAAACAACTCTTGTTGATGAGTTATTTAAACATTCCGGTATGTTCAGGGAGAATGAAAGAGTTGCTGAGCGTTTGATGGACTCGGGTGATCTGGAGCGGGAACGTGGAATTACCATCACTGCCAAAAATGGCTCTTACGAGTATAAGGATTACTGGATCAATATCATCGATACTCCCGGTCATGCTGATTTCGGTGGCCAGGTTGAGCGTGTCCTGCGTATGGCTGATGGCGCCCTTCTTCTTGTCGATGCACAGGAAGGTCCCATGCCTCAGACCTATTTTGTTTTGAAAAAGGCTTTGGAAAATCATCTGCCGGTAATTGTTGTTATCAATAAGATAGACAAACCTGCCGCCCGCTGTGATTGGGTCGTTGATCAGGTCTTTGATCTCTTTGTTAAGCTGAATGCCCCCGATGATGTGCTTGATTTTCCAATTGTCTACGCTTCCGCCAAGGAAGGATATGCCATAAAAGAGCATACTGATTCCATAGAAAACGGTGGGAATATGGATATTATTTCCCAGATGATCGTTGATCATACGCCAGCACCTGCCGGTTCGCCCGATGCTCAGTTGCAGATGCAGGTGGGAACTATTGATTATTCTCCATACCTTGGACGTCTTGGCATCGGAAAGGTTGTGAATGGAACGCTTTCTATTAATCAGCCTGTTGTGGTTGCCCGTCGTGACGGTTCTATTAAGCCCGTACGCATTTCCAAGATATACCGCTTTGCCTGCGATGAAAAAATTGCCACGGAATCAGCCACCACCGGTGAGATCGTGGCTGTTGCAGGAATGGAAGATGTGACCGTCGGTGTTACCTTTACTGATCCCGATGATCCACGGCCATTACCACTGATTGAAATCGATCCACCCACCATTTCCATGAACTTTGTTCCCAATGATTCACCTTTTGCTGGAAAAGAAGGGAAGTTTGTTACTTCCCGCCATATTGAGGATCGGTTGAAGCGTGAGACCCTGTCTGACGTAGCTCTACGCTATGAGCTGCTCACCGATGCCGTTGGCTTTCGGGTCTCCGGTCGTGGTGAATTGCATCTTTCCATTCTGATTGAGAAAATGAGACGGGAAGGGTATGAGCTGCAAGTGACCCGCCCTCAGGTTATCTTAATTGAAAAAGATGGTCAAACGCTGGAACCCTACGAGGAACTCACCGTTGATGTGGACGAGAAGTATCAGGGGCCGGTCATTGAGAAACTGGGTAAACTGAAGGGCCAGATGGAAGAAATGACCACCCAGAATGGTATGGCTCGTTTGAAATTTAAAATCCCGACGCGTGGCTTGCTTGGATATCGTTCACAGTTTATGACTGACACCAAGGGGATGGGGATGATGAGCTATGTCTTTGCAGAGTATGGTCCTTGGGCTGGAGAAATTATTAATCGGATGTGTGGTGTACTGATTGTAAAAGAGCCTTGCACGTCCGTTGCCTTTGCACTGTTTAATCTTCAGGATCGTGGCAAACTTTTTGTCAATGCAGGGTCTCCAATGTATACGGGACAGATTTTAGGTGAACATTGCCGGAGTGGCGATTTGGTTGTTAATCCTGGTAAAGGAAAGAAACTCACCAATATGCGTGCCTCGGGTTCGGATGAATCTGTGGTTTTGACACCTCCCGTTGAAATGACTCTGGAAGATTGTATCGCCTTTATTAACGATGATGAGCTGGTTGAGGTGACTCCTAAATCAATTCGTCTTCGCAAGAAAACCGGCGTTCGGATTAAGGGCTAAATCAAAAAATGAGTGATCTTGTTTTTTTTATAATTGCAGGGGCGGCAGCTGTTGCCACCTTTGCGATTATAGCCAAAAAATATGGCAGTGATTGCATCCCCTGACTTATGCTATACAGTTCCGCAGGTGCGGGACTGGGGGTGTTCTTTCTACTTAAATGGCTATTTGGCTGAGTAGGTAAGCGGCCAGGGCACTGCATATTTGTACGATCCTATGTGTCCGCATAGGAAAAACTATTGCGGACGCATACGATCGTACAAATATACAGCACCCTGACCACTTACTTGGATATTCTGCGGCCTGATCACTTAGCAACGAATTAGAAATAGCTTGGACATTGGTTCAGGAAAGACTTGATTTACAATTTCTCTGGAAGTGGGGCTTTAGCCCCGCCCAAAAGTGTATATAGCGGGACTGAAGTCCCGTTTCCGAGAGCTTGGTTTGTTCGAATTTACACTCCTTACTTGGGGTGTCCTTCGCAGTTACTTTTCCTAAACGTAAAATAATCGGTCACGATTTTTTTGTGATCAAATACCAGTTCTGGTAAGTTGTTTTCTGTAAAAAGTTCTGCTTCTGCTGCATCATCTCCTGCCATTGGCGGCTTATCGGCCTGGGCAATAAAAACCGTTGAAGCGGTATGCTGGCGCGGGTCCCGGTCTGGGGCGGAATAGGTTCTGAACTGTTGTAAATTCTGTACCGCAAGTCCTGTCTCTTCTTCTGCCTCTCTTATGGCAGCTGTCTCGTACGATTCTCCGTAATCAACAAAACCACCGGGTAGGGCCCATCCATGGGGGGGATTCTTTCGTCTGATGAGGACGATGGATTTATCAACCTCGATTATTATATCAACGGTTGGAACTGGGTTGCGATAGAGTTGAATTTTTTCCTGACAATGGGGACAGCGCATATGACGTTTCCTATTTGTTGAGCAGCTCACTGATTTCCTGCCAGTTACTGACACTTTTGAGCTGGTGTTTGTCATGGTTCCACGGTTGTCTGTATACGATGGGAGTGATGTCTGTCTCGGCCAGTTGCAGGCAGGTTTCCACTCGATCATCGATAAAAAATTTGAGGTTATGTTCTTTGATATATCGCTGCTTGTCGTCGTGATCTCCCATGGCTACAAGTTTGATCCGTTGACATGTCTCGGTGGAAAAGAAATGATCAAGCCAGTCGGCCACGGGTTGTTCGAGCGGTCTTGCTGTGATGATGGTTACAGGAGCATGCACTGTCATGGTAGTGATCACTTCCACTGCTCCCGGGTTTGGTTTGAGGCCGGTACCGAGTGAATCCTTCAGGATAGCATAAAAAATTTGCTCCACCTTGTCAGTTGGGATGCTCAGGCATTCTTCGACCTGAAAGCTGGTAATATCCTCGAGACGAAAAGAACAGTAGTTAAATTCTTTACAGGCGAGACGAATAAATGCTTCTGCGGTATCTGCGATAACACCATCCAGATCAAATCCTATTTCATTGCTGTTAATGTTCATTGTATTTTTGTAACTATTCAGAAGCGCCCCATCTTCGTCCATTCTAGCCTGCTTACATATAACTTCATATGCTGCGCAGATTAGAATTAACGAATGTGAGGCACTTCTAAACAGTTACAGTTCAGAAGTTAGGGTGATATTCAGCTCCGCTGAATAGTTACGTATTTTTGCTCTATAGTTTTAATCTGAAAGATAATCGCATCGTTCAGGGGGGTTGCAATACCATGCTTTCTGCCAAGACGGGTGATTGCACCGTTTATAGCCTCAATTTCAGTGGGGCGGTGATTGCGGACATCCTGGAGCATGGATGAGATATTTTGTTCAGTGCGCTTGCATACTGTGAGTGTCGCCGCAATGGGGTCTTCTTGTATGGTGATTCCCGAGGTTCTGGCTACCTGCTCAGCTTCTCTGACCAGTTCTTTGAGTGTCTTCAGTGCTGTCTCGGATGTGAGCAGTTTGCCGTTGGGGAGATTGTAAATGGCAGTGAGTGCATTAATACCGACGTTAATAAAGAGCTTGGCCCACATTCTGGAGCGAATATCGTTGGACAGGGCGCAGGATATACCGGCCTGATCCAGGAGGGCTTGTACAACTTCCAGTCGTTTACAGGTTGGTTTTTCCTGAGGTACAAGAAATCCAAGATATGTCTGTCCACTTCCTGCATGCCTGATATGCCCCGAAGCTAAACGAGTCGCTCCCTCTGAACTTGTGGCAAAAACCGGGATAGCCTGAGGTGCTTTGTTACCATATTTCAGATGATTGATACCATTTTGCAGAAATATGAGCAGGGTGGTTGGGGAAAGGAGCGGTCTTACAAACTGAAGGCTTTTATCCAGGTCGTATGATTTGACGCAGGAAAAAAGAACGTCGAACGAGCCGACATCCGCGGGGCTGCTGCTTACTGGAATGGCGAGTTGCTGGCGGTCAGTTACTGATTCATAGAGGATGCCCTGCTGGTTAAGACTTTCAGCCCGGGCATTTCTATGGTCAATAAGCAGAATCGTGTCCTGCTTATCCAGAGTGAGAAAGAGTCTGGATGCGAAGAGGCAACCAAGGGCGCCCGGGCCAATGATACCGATCCTCACTTCTTTTCTCCTTCCCGCTATGGATAGTTGAATCTATTTTACAGTCTTTGCTTCTTCTACAATTGCCACGTATTTGTAACCGGCACCAAAATCTTTGTTAGCAGCAAGAACACCTTCAATGGTGATAACATCGTCAACTTTTACCTCCTCCGAGGTGGTGACAACAAGATCGTGGGTGTTAGTCGTTGGGTCGCCGGTTCCATCCTGAATGTGAATCCAGTTGCGTCCCATAATCTGGGGGCTGAATTTCACAACTTTTCCCTGGATGCGAACTGTTTTGCCATTCAGTGCTTCAGGCTTTTTAAAAATTTCACCCACATTAAAGGCATTGTCGCCAGCAGCTTTTTCGATTTTGAGTTCACTGAAGGGAACCATGGCACTAAGACTTCCGCCAGATCCTGCAACCTGAGCCTGAGTTGCTGCAGGGACACCACCTTCTGCCTGAACTGCACTGGCAAAGGAATCGTCACCGTTCTCCGGGGTAGCCTTTCCTTGGGGACTTTGCATGCTGCTTCCCATACCACCTGCACCGTGTGGAGACGCAGCACCAACAAGGCCAGAAGAAAAGACGATGGAGTCAAATGTTCGGTTCAGGGTTTTGGAGGCAAAGTTATTCATGACCATGCCGGGCTGGTAGGTTACCTCCTGACCAACTTTTACTTGTGATTGCGGGACGGCAACCCAAGGCTGACTGGCGCCGGTATCAACCTGCATGTAGGTGTAGCCACCGGAATCCATAGTTTCCAGAACTTTTCCTGTGAGATTCTGAGAAGCACTGGCAAATGTGGCAAGGCTGATGAAAAGGCAGGTGATGATTCCTTTTAAGAGTGTTTTCTTCATGTGTTTTTTCCTTTGGTTGTGGTGATTAAAAATATAATGGTACCTAATGCACCAGTGTCTTTTGTGTTTTGTACTAATCCTCAATTAAAAAAGCAACAAACTCAAGTATGGATTTTGACCAGAGGTCATAGGCCTTTGGGGTCAAATGGATACCATCTTTTTGAAAGAAATCAGCGTTTGGTTTAAATTTTGAATAAATATCAAGATAACAGCAACCGGTTAAGTGAGTCATGGCTTCAATGGAACCGTTGATTCGCTGCAGAGTGTCCAGAGTGACCCAGGGAAGCTGACAGGGCAGCAGGCTGTTGATTATAACCTCTGCCGTGGGATAGGAGGACGTCAGAAGAATAGTGATCTGGCGCAGGTGTTCCAGAAAACTGTAGTCTTCAATAATAAGATTGTTGGTTCCAATCATCACCAGAATCAATTCCGGTGCCTCAACTTCTTTAGCAACTGCTGGAATCCTGTGCCGAAGTCCCTGGACAGTTTCTCCTGGAAGTCCATTGTTGAGGATATTAAAGTGGTGCATCCTGGCCTGCCAGTCAAAATCTGCTATGAGCGAATCGCCAAGAAAAAGAAAATTACTTTGAGTCATTATAAAAAAAAACCCTTACGGGAGCCATTGCTGGATTGTATGATACATGTATTTCAGTGTGCACAAAACAATAAGTATTCCTTATTATTCTGACAAGCATACCATAATGAAAAAGTACTGCCAACCTGAAGAACAAGAAATCATTAATGCTTATTCCCTCGATTGATCAACATCTTGCGTTCGGAATCTGATAATAGAAAATTATTTTATAGATTCGAGGACTACCACTGCCATGGCTTTAACCTGAATTGTATCACCGTCTCGTCGCTTGATAGCACGGCTTGGTGCAGGGAAATCAAAGGGGCTGACCCGTGCCGTATCAATAATCTGTTTCCAGAATTTTTTGTTTCCGGTTAATGGCGGAAGAGTGAAATCAGCCGATTCTGTGCGATGGCCGTTGAGCATGATAAAGAAATCGGCATCTTTTTTTCTGGCCTGAAGAAAAAATGCCAGGGTATGACATTCTGAGGACCAGTCTTCGTTCCCAGGGGTAAGGGACTGCCAGGAAATCTCCTGTCCCGGGCCATGACTGAAGAAGTTGCGGCGTCGAAAAAGGAGATGTGTTTTTCGCAGTTCCAGACATTTTTTAAAAAAGCGCAGGAGGCCTTTGTTGCTTTTTGCGAGATTCCAGTCAATCCAGCTGGTTTCATTATCCTGGCACCAGCTGTTGTTGTTGCCTCCCTGACTGCGGCCAAATTCATCTCCTGCAGTAATCATGGGAACGCCCTGGGAGAGAATGAGGATCAAGGCCATGCTACGGATACGTCTGAAACGTAGCGCAATGATTTTGTCTTCGTCACAGACCCCTTCGACACCGCTGTTCCAGCTGATGTTATGGTTGTCACCATCGCGATTTTCCTCTCCGTTACCAATGTTTAGTTTCTCTTCACAGCTTACCAGGTCGTGGAGGGTAAAACCATCGTGACTGGTGATAAAGTTGATCGAGTTGCAAGGCGTACGTGCACTTGTCTGGTAGAGATCGGAACTGCCGCTGATACGTGTTGCCAGGTTGGCAACCGTATTGTCGTGCCCTGCCATAAATGCACGGACGTCGTCGCGGAATTTTCCATTCCACTCTGCCCAGCGACTGTCCTGTGAAAAACTTCCAACCTGATACAGCCCTGCCGCATCCCAGGCTTCTGCTATGATTTTAGTGTCGCGGAGTATGGGGTCTTCGGCAATCATTTCTATCATGGGCGGATTGGCAAGGACATGTCCCTTGCTGTCCCGTCCAAGAATTGAGGCAAGGTCAAAGCGAAACCCGTCCACATGCATCTCTACAACCCAGTAGCGCAGTGAGTCTTTGATGAACTCCCGAACTACGGGCTGATTGCAGTTGACGGTGTTGCCACAGCCTGAAAAGTTCAGATAGTCGTGGCTATGCTGGTCCAGAAGGTAGTAGATGGGGTTGTCGATACCTCGGAAACTGCTGTTGCTTCCCTCATATCCGCCTTCCCCGGTGTGGTTGTAAACCATGTCGAGAATGACCTCGATCCCGGCCTGATGCAGGCTGCGGACCATGGTTTTAAATTCGTTAATGTGGCGCGCTGGGTCCGAGGCTAATCCGGATTTGAGGGCAAAGAACGAGATGGGGTTGTAGCCCCAGTAATTTTTTAATTTTTCTCCGGTTTCAGGGTCATGGAAGACATTATCATTCTCATCCCATTCCGTTACCGGCATCAGCTCCACGGCTGTGATTCCCAGTTTTTTCAGATAGGGGATCTTCTCGATGATACCAAGGTAGGTTCCAGGATGTTTGACATTTGCACTTCTATCCTTTGTGAAGCCGCGTACATGTAGCTCGTATATTACGGAGTCTACCATGGGGGTTTTGAGCGGCCTGTCGTCTTGCCAGTCAAAATCATGTGTTGCCAGTTTACAGAGGGGGGCATTTGTCCCTGAAAAGTCTTCTCCCCAGGCACGTGAAGCAAGATTCCGACAGAGTGGGTCCAGCAGGATTTCTTTCCGGTTGTAGATCAGGCCCTGGCCATGGATATCTGTTTCTCCATCGAGGCAGTATCCGTATGAAAAGTCACGTTCTTCGGTGACAAGGAAAATATGCCAGATATCTCCGGTGCGGTTTAATTCGGGATCAAGCTCCAGCTCTAGCCTGTTGTTCGTTGTCCCCGGCATCTGGATGACAAGGGTTACTGCCGTGGCATGCCTTGAAAAAAGAGTAAAATTGACACCGTTATCCTGTGGTGTAGCACCACTGGGTAGTGGACAGCCTTGTTTTACTGATGGGTTTTTTTTTTGCTTGATCATTTTAATAATGGTTATTATAATTATTTTATTGTCACCTAAAGCATTTGTATTCAGGTGTTGTTTGACAATACACTAGTAGAAGAAAAAGTAGAATTTATTTATGGACAGATGAGAATGGCAACACGATCGTTAAATTCACAGCAAAGGAGTTTTCTATGGGCATGTTTCAGAAATTAGGGATCGGCGATACCGTTACCCCTGAAATTGATTGGGAAATGACACCGGACATGACTTTTGGAACATTTGAGTCCTGGGGTGGAAGGGAACAGACGCGCAGCAGGATCAGTGCCAGTGAGCGGATGTACTACTTTTTTGTCGATAACTGGGAAGATACGCCAAAACTTTGCCTTATGGAACGCGGAGTGAAGCATGCACGAGTGGCTGCTGAAATAAAGGCTCCTGGGGAGATGGTGAAGGAATGTGTTAAAAGTCAGGGAACTTCGTCTGTTTTTGAAAAAAGTTATGCCATTAATGATGAAATTAAACAATGGCTGATAAACAACGTTATTCAGGCAGAGGACACCTCTGCTGTTATCCCCCTGTATGAAAAGGCAGATGTGGAAGATATGGGAACGGCTTTGCCGCTTCTCGCAGAGTCGGACTTTAAGGGTGAAAAAGTCTCACTGCCGACGGAACATAGTTTTATTAATGATGGTGAACTCGCTCCTTTTATGAAGAAGTGGAATTTTTATGATGGTGACCAGAATACAGAAGGAAATTTTGAGAATTCTTTGGTGGATCCTGATGATGGGCGAGTGGTCGTTGACCAGCGAACCGATCTGATGTGGCAGCGTTCTGGGCTGGATATTACTGCTGTACGAAGTATGAAACGCAGGATAGAACAGTTGAATAAAGACGGTTTTGCAGGCTTTCATGACTGGCGAATGCCAACCATGGAAGAGGCCATGTCCCTCATGAATAAAGAAGTAAACAGCAAAGATATCCATCTGGATCTCTGTTTCTCCAAAGACCAGCCTTTTATTTTTGTTGATGCCCAGCGAAAGCCTGGTGGGTACTGGTATGTGGATTATAAACATGGCCGTGCTTTCTGGTCGTCCGGGACTATTCCCGGTGGTTTTGCAAGGCTTTGCCGTACCGTGTAGTTTTTTTCTCCTCCTCCTGGATACCCGAAAGAGAGTCTTCTTTTTCGGGTATTTTTTTGTTGAAAGAAAATGTGTATTTACCTTATGGGGAGGTTGCTTTAGATCTCTAGCAGAGATGATAACTGATCCTTGTGAACCCCGTTGTTGCTACCCTCTGTAATTGGGTTTATAGTGATAGAGTAGTGAGAGGGAGTCCTGTGCTGGATTTGCTTTGAGGTCTCTACACAAAAGGTCTGATGAATTGTCCCGCTCAGCTCATTTTTTTATAATACTATTTTAATGATTCATTTTATTTATGTTAGGCTTGCTCGTGTTCATGAAAAAATTGAGTAGACAACTTGTCCTTGTTTTTTTTTGTGTTACAACCCTCCTTTGCCCTTGTCGTCTGCTTCATGCTGTTGAAAATAAACAGCAGATTAAAGAGGAGCAGGGGATGTCCTGTTGTGGTCCTGAAGATTATACAGAAATTACCCCTGCCGTACTACCAAGTTTTTATGATATAGTGCCTGGTTCATTATTTCTCGCCCGGTACTATGATGATCTGGAGCCCCCTGAATAAGATGGTTTACTAGGTCGTTATTCAGTATTGGGTGAAGACGCTTTGTATTTCCTGGTTCCTGCTTTTGTGGTCTTGGGGGGTCTGTATATGATGCCCCAGGATGTCTCCAATTGGGATAAAGACAAGGTCAACTGGGAGTATGGTTCCGAGAACTGGACTGAAAATGCTACTTCATGGAATTGGGATGAAGATGATGCCTGGATCAACTACATAGGCCACCCCTATTTTGGATCGGCTTATTATATTCATGCCCGACATTATGGTTATTCGAGGATGGAATCATTTTTGTTTTCTTTTACAGTTTCTGCATTCTATGAGATGGGTCTGGAGGCCTGGGCTGAACCAGTTTCCATTCAGGACATGATCTTCACCCCTCTTTTGGGGTGGGGGCTTGCCGAAATCCTACTTCCCCTGGAGTATCGGATCCAGCAAAATGGCAAAAAAGTACTCAACAGCAGGGTACTTGGAACTATTTCTCTTTTCGTGATAGATCCTTTTGGTCATATTGTTATTCCTTTGAAAAAAATGGCCAAAAGAGTTTTTTCCGATGATGCCGAGGTGACGCTCTCCCCGTTAATGGGATATAATAATCTGGTCGGTTCGGGAATAACAAACACCACTGAACAGAGCTTCGGCTTTGTCTTAAAGGTTGAATGGTGAATAGGTAAGCGCACACATGGCAGCGTCCCTGGAGCACCTATAGGCTGTGCTGTTGCGAAGGTCAAGGTGTAGTTTGTTGATTGCTTACGTGAATAGTATCTTGAGGAGAATTGAGTTTTTATCCTGAAGGCATGAATAGGACGCCATCAATGTTTCATTGTTGTATTCACCGAAATTGAGTTTGAGTCGGAATTGCATAACGAATACGCTGGTAGGAAACTGGGGACATGACCCAATTCGTCTTTATCTTTTGAATTGGGATCGTGTCCCCAGATTCCATACCATGGTGAATAGTTACTTATTGGTATTGATTGCATGAAGTTATGGCGTTGCCAGATATGATGGAGGAGAACAGAATGAAAAAAATAGAGTATCGGGAACGAGCTTTGAAAATATTTCCGTGGGTCTGCGCCAGTTGCGGTCGAGAGTTTACCGGCGAAAAACTGCGAGAGCTGACGGTTCACCACAAAGACCATAACTACAAAAACAATCCGCCCGACGGGAGCAATTGGGAGCTGTTGTGCCTTTACTGCCACGATAACGAGCATTCCCGTTCAATTGACGCCGAATGGCTGCCCACTCAAAATTCAGATGCAGAAAGGGGAGCCACGGCCACGCACTCCCCTTTCGCTGACCTTGAGGGCATGCTTCGTAAGCCGCGTAACAGTTAAGGGGAGGCAGAACAGGCAATGTCAGGTGAAGGGGGACATAATCCTCCTCCTGGATACCCGAAAGAGAATCTTCTTTTTCGGGTATTTTTGTGTCCGTGTGGAATGTACATTGACATTTTGAAGTGTTTTGTTGTATTGGTGGTATGTGAATGTACATTGGTTAATGGAGGGGGAGGGCATATGGATCTTACAAAGAAACAAAAGCAGCTTTTTGAGTATTTACGGACACAGTTGGAGCAGGAGGGGAGAGCTCCCAGTCTGCGGCAGGCGGCAGAGGATCTGGGTGTGAGTCATAATGCCGTGGCCCAGTTAATAACTCAGTTGGAACGGAAAGGGGCTATTGAACGGGAGGGGCGATATAGCAGATCCATCCGTATTTTATCGCAACGGGATGGACAAAAGGAGCAAATGCGGGTGCGGGAACTGCCAATTGTGGGCAGGATCACGGCAGGATTGCCAATGTATGCCCAGCAGGAATGGGATGGCTCTGTGGTGGTTGATGGCGCATTGTTTCCAGGTGGTAACCTTTTTTGTTTGCGTGTCCAGGGGGAGTCTATGCAGGATGCTGGCGTCTTGAATGGTGATTTGGTTGTTTGCGAGCCCAGGCAGTACGCAGAGAATGGGGAAATTGTTGCCGTGCTTATTCAGGGGGAAGAGGCCACGGTGAAACGATTCTTTCTGGAAACTGATCATATTGAGCTGCGGCCGGAGAATAAGAAGTTCAAAGCGGTCTGCTATCCTTTTTCTGATATTCTGGTGCAGGGAAAGGTGGTGGGCGTGATCAGAAGCTATGACAAAAGATAAATTGTGTCCAGTGCTCGTTGGTACCAGTGGCTACTCCTATACCGAATGGGTGGATAGCGGTTTTTATCCTCAGGGTACCAGAACTCCTGGAATGCTGGCACTTTATGCCGACGTATTTCCCATAGTTGAGCTTAACTACACCTGGTATCAGATGGTACGCGCAGAAGCCATCAGTCGCATGATCAGCAAGGCTCCCGAGAGTTTTCTGTTTGCAGCCAAACTCACCAGAACACTCACCCATGAACGGAATAGGAACTGGCAGCAGGATCTAAAACTGTACCGAAAAGGGATTCAGCCTCTTCGAAAACAACTGGCGGCTATTCTGGTTCAGTTACCGCCTGATTTTGACTGGAGCAGAACGAATCGCTACTATCTGGCACATCTGCTTGATGGTTTACAGGGTTTGCCCCTTGCTGTTGAATTTCGTCATATTTCCTGGGCAAGAGATTCTGTTTTTGCTGAGCTTGAGGATAGAAAAATAACCATGGTCACCGTAGATGCCCCCTCAATGCCAAACCTTTTTCCCTGTCTGGATGTTGTTACCAATCCTGATCTCTTTTTTGTGCGTTTTCATGGTCGCAATATGCAGGGGTGGCAATCCGGCAATATGCAGAAAAAATTCGATTATTCCTATTCCGAGGAAGAACTGGAGGAGTGGAATCAAAGCTATCTGACTTCTTTGCGTACACAATCCGGGAAGGGTGTTGTCTTTTTCAATAACCATGTCCGGGCCCAGGCACCAGAAAATGGCAGGCTCTTCCAGACTCTTTTGCAGAATCAAGACAATGGATAGGGCCATTATTCATCTCAATGTCACCGATTTTGCGGTGGCAGTGGAGCGTATTCGGGATAGTTCCTTAAAGCGGGTTCCATTAATTGTTGCGAGTGGGGAGGCGGCAAAAACACGAACGCTGGTCTTCGATATGAGTGAGGAGGCATATCAGGATGGAGTACGCAAGGGAATGCGCCTGAGTCTTGCTCGTAAATATTGTAAGCAGGCCCAGGTTGTCACACCCCGTCCTGCTTTGTATCGCAGGGCTATGGCGGCACTTGTGAAGCGTGTTGTGCGCTATACTCCTCTAGTGGAACAGGGAGAGGAGGATGGCCATTTATTTATGGATGTCACCGGAACGCACAGGCTCTTCGGGCCGGCTCCTGATGTCGCCTGGAGATTGCGTAAACAGGTTCTGAGTGATTTGGGGCTTGATCCGGTCTGGAGTCTTGCCTCCAGCAAACTGGTCTCTAAAGTAGCCTCAAGAATGGTACGGCCTTTTGGAGAATATATCGTGGGTGCAGGAGAAGAAGATGCCTTTTTGTCCCCCCTGCCACTGTCGATATTGCCGGGGCTGAAAGTTGAGGAGATACAAATTCTGGAAGATTTCAACCTGAGGCAGATAGGGCAGCTGGCACAGCTCAGTAAAAAACAGTTGCTGGTGGTTTTTCAGAAGCGTGGTGCTTTTTTGTATGATGCCAGTCGGGGGCGTGACGGAACGGCAGTTCTTCCCGGAAAAATGAGAAATAATCAGATAACAGTGGAGCATATCTTTGAAGAGGATACAGCTGCATACGCCGAAGTGCAGTCTGCTTTGACTCTCTTGGTCCATGCAATAGGACGGGGGCTACGTTGTCAGGGGATGCTTGGACAGCGCATGGGAATTTGTTTGACCTATGGTGATGGGAAAAGAACATACAAACAGGTAACGAAAAAAGGAGGCTCTGATAATGATTTTGTCCTGCGCACATTGGCGATTACTGTTTTAGACAGGGCCTGGGGGCGACGTATTCGTGTTCGCAGCTGTGCGTTGACCTGTGATCGCCTCCTGCCTCGCAGGCAACAGCAAACGCTTTTTGTTATGCAAAATATACGGGAACAGCAGCAGGAAAAAATTATGACGGCCATGGATGTGGTGTGTGGTCGTTTTGGAAATGGACGTATTTACCTGGGGACGGCGTCTTAATCCGTGTTTCCTCTCTTTGTCCGTTCCTACTACTCATTGATGTGTGGGTGCAGTTCTCCCGCCAGTCTCTGTAAACGTGCCAAAAATCTTGGCTATACCACTCTTGCACTCTCTGATTGTAATTCACTTGCAGGACTCTGGCCTTTTCTTGCTGCTTGCAAGGAGTATGGTATTCGCCCCCTTGTTGCTGCGGAAATAACTGATCAGAATATTTCCGGGTCTGTTATTTGTCTGGTGCGTAACTCTGTTGGTTATAGCAATTTGTGTAAATTGATAACTGAAAGAAAAACCAATGCTAGTTTTACCTTGCAGCATGATCTTATAAAACATAGTGATGGTCTTATCCTCATTTGCTCTTCACTTTCTCTTCTCCATAATCTTCAAAAATATAATGTGGATCTGGTTGTAAAGCTTGGTGATAGGCCAACGGAGAGGGCGAGTCATCTGTGGAAATGGGCGCGAGTGCATGGTGTCCCTGCCGTGGCGATCCCTGCCATCTTTATGGCAGAAAAAAAAGAGAAAAATCTTTTGCAGCTCATGGAGGCCATATATACTAAAAGTCTTCTGAGTGTATCTGGGATAAAACACGATCCTTCAGCGTCTTACATGCAAGATCCTGGTGTGTATAGTAAATGTTTTTCGGTGTGGCCCGGGGTGATAACAGAGATCGAAAACCTTGTCAGGCGCTGTGCATTTACTGGTCCACCATCCAACTTAATAATGCCTCCCTGGAAGGGGGGTGGGGAAGGAGCTACCGTTTCACTCAAACGAGCCGCTTACAAGGGTGCTTGTATTCGTTATGGAATGGATCTTTCCGAGGCCGTGGTTGAACGTTTAGAAAAGGAACTGCGAGTCATCGATTCAATGGGCTTTTCTTCCTACTTTCTAGTGGTTCGTGATATCGTGTGCCAGGCCATGGGGGAAAATTCTGAGCGTTATTCACGAATATGCGGACGCGGATCCGGTGCCGCCTCACTTGTAGCCTATTGTCTTGAAATCACCAACGTCTGCCCTTTGAAGCACAATCTCTATTTTGAACGATTTCTCAATCCCGGTCGTACCGATCCTCCGGATATTGATATTGATTTCTCATGGGATGAACGGGATGGGGTGCTTGCTCAGGTTCTTGAAAAATATGGGAGCCATGCTGCCATGGTATCAACCCTTATCCGGTTTCAGCCGCGCATGGCCATTCGGGAAACAGCCAGGGCATTTGGTCTGGCGGCAGAAGAAATTTCACGGGTAAGTAAGTTGAGCAGACTGCCCGGCGCAGGAACAGAACCGCTTGCAGCACCCTGGCCGGAGATTATGAAACTGGCTTCTGCCCTGATCGGTGTGCCGCGTCATATATCTGTTCATCCTGGGGGAGTGATTATCACACCGGAACCGGTCAGTAACTACGTGCCGGTCGAGATTGCCGCCAAGGGAATCCCAATCATCCAGTGGGATAAGGATGGGGCGGAAGCGGGAGGGCTGGTGAAAATTGATCTGCTTGGTAATCGCAGTCTTGGAGTTATCAGGGATTGCATTGCATCTCTTGAAGGCTGTGACCGCAGCTTTGATGAAGAATACTGGCAGCCGGAGGAAGATCCGGCAACGAAAATAGCAGTGGCAGCAGGAAAAACAATGGGGTGTTTCTATATAGAAAGTCCGGCCATGCGCCTGTTGCAGCAAAAGGCGGGCAGTGGAGACTTTGAGCAGCTGGTACTACAGTCCTCTATTATACGTCCCGCTGCAAATGATTTTGTGCGTGAGTATGTACGCCGTCTTCATGGGGGGGGATGGAAACATCTTCATCCCAAACTGGCAATGGTGCTCGATGAAACTTTTGGGCTTATGGTCTACCAGGAGGATGTGTCACGGGTCGCGGTTGCATTGGCAGGATTCAGTCATGCACGGGCAGATGGACTGCGTAAAGTGATGTCTAAAAAAGATAAGGTTCTGCGTTTAAACGATTACCGGCTGGAATTTGAAAGAGGGTGTGGAGAGAGAGGGATAGAGAGGAAAACAATTGAAAAGCTCTGGGAAATGATGATGAGTTTTGATGGTTATTCATTTTGTAAGCCTCATTCTGCGTCCTATGCCAGGGTGTCGTATCAGGCAGCGTACCTGAAGACACATTATCCAGCTGAATTTATGGCGGCGGTGATTTCTAATCAGGGAGGTTATTATTCCACCTTTGCCTATGTCTCCGAGGCAAAGCGCTCAGGACTCTGCATATTGCCACCCTGTGTCAATCGAAGCCTGGTAAGGTGGAGTGGAGAGGGGGAAGAGGAGCCGGCAAAAAAAATTCGGGTGGGGTTGATGGCTGTAAAAAAATTGTCAACGCTTACCATGGCCCGAATTATACGTTGCAGAAAAGAGAGAGCGTTTGTTTCAAATATTGACTTCTGGCAGCGTGTTCAGCCCCAAAGGGATGAATGCAGAGCGTTGATTCAGGCTGGAGCAATGGATATTTTAGACGTCCAAAATGACAAGAATAGAAGTCGTCTGTTTTGGGAACTCTCGCAGTTCAGGTGTCTTACAAAGGCGCAAGAAATCAGCCCCCTCTTTCCTCTGCAGCTGCCAGATGCTCCAAGGCTACCATCTTTTAAAGAGCAGGAAATACAAAAGCAGGAGTATGACGCTCTGGACTTTCTCTGCACATCTCATCCACTGTTTTTTTATGGGAAGCAGTTAAATGGGCGGACAAGAGCCTGCGACCTGAACAGATATACAGGCAAACAGATACGCTTTGCCGGCTGGTTGCTCAGCGGGAAACTGGTTTCAACAAAAACCGGTGAAGTGATGGAGTTTTTGACCTTTGAGGATGAGACAGGAGTAGTGGAAACAACATTTTTCCCACGGGTGTATCGGCGCTATGCAGCAATTTTGTCTTCTGGAGGAGGGTATATGTTACAGGGAAAAGTAGAAGAAGAATATGGTGCGGTTACGCTGACGGTGACCAGGCTACAAAAACTCGAACACATTTCTGTTCATTGAAGCTCAGCGAGTAGCTCGATATCAGCACCCATGGCATCCAGTTCATTGCTCATGGCAACTTTTTTCTGAAACCCGTATGTCACCAGTTGTTTGATATCTGCCCACATGGTTTCACTTCCCATAATGGCGACAATGATTTCATCCTTGCCACGCTTGAATTTTCCCACATAGGTCTGTCTGGCCGCGTTGGTGTAGCCTGTTTTCCCGCCCAGGGTTCCATCGACCTGCCATAGGGCCTTGTTGTGGCTACGCAGAAGTTTTCCCTCGTTGGTACGTGTTTTAAGTCGTTTCATCCTGACGGAAAAATCAGGATCATTCATGGCATGGCGAAAAATAGTAGCGAGATCGCGAGCGGTGGATTTTTGTCCTTTAGCAGTAAGCCCTGTGGCGGTTTTGCAAACGGTGCTTTTTGCACCCCAGAGCTTGGCACGAAGCGTCATCATCTTGGCAAAGTCTTTTTCGTTTCCGGCAATTTTTTCAGCGAGGGCGACACTGGCATCATTTGCCGAGGCAAGGAGAACGGCGTTGATTAAATCGTTTGCCTGATACTGTTTTTTCTGATCAAGATATACCTTGGATCGAGGTTGTCTGGCGGCTTTTCGACTTACTGGAACCTGCTCGGCCATGGTAAGTGATTTCATGGCAATCATTCCGGTGAGCACCTTAATGGTGGACGCCGGTTGTCTCTGACTGTCAGGATTTCTGGAGTACAATGTTTTTCCGGTCACAGCGTCAATTATAATGGCTGCCCTGGATGAGATCTTTCTATTGAGTCGTTTGGTGGTGGCTTTGGTAACTAGGGGGCCGATTCGTTTTTTGATCTGGACAATATTGTTTGCTTGACCGAGAACTCTCGGAGAGGCTCCGGTAGAGATTGCTTGTGTGACAGGAGAAGATTTTTTGCTTTGCACTGCCTGTGTTTTCTGGACAGTATCTTCTGTCCTCCACTTTGCGGAATCCTTGAGAACAGGAAGCCCTGCGTTGCACTCGGCTCCGTTTGAAAAGAGCAGAATGAAGAGGGTAAATATAATAAAAGCAGATGATGAACGTAAGATTGTGTGCATAAAATGTCAATTCAGGAGGCTATGCTTGGATTTTGGCCAATTTGTAAACAATAGTGCCTATCATCTTATTTTCTATAAGCTGTCCGTGTAACTGTCAAGATTTTTCCAGTATTTTGTGGGAAATGAGTCAATTTTAGCAGGAAAACCGGAAATCATCATTCTTAATTGACCTGAAAACTACTTTTATGTAAGCTGAATTCGTATAATAAGTGCATAGCCTCTGTAGGTAGCAGAGCCCAAAAC
>CAZIDU010000023.1:0-42987 GCA_964538055.1 uncultured Desulfocapsa sp.
TCGGCCCTGGCTACATGTAAAATGGTTCCTGGAAGATACTTTTCAACACCCTTATTAAATAGTGTATGTGAAAATACATGGATAAATCCTTCGAACTTATAGCACCTTTTGAAGCCTCCGGCGACCAGCCGGAAGCCATTGCAAAGATTGCCCGTGGTATTGAATCCGGTGCTAAAAGTCAGGTGCTTTTAGGCGTCACAGGATCAGGTAAAACCTTTACCATGGCCTCTGTTATCGCAAAGGTGCAACGTCCAACACTTATAATTGCTCCCAATAAAACGCTCGCGGCCCAACTTTTTTCTGAATTTAAAGAGCTGTTTCCGGAAAATGCCGTTGAGTATTTCGTCTCCTATTACGATTATTATCAGCCGGAAGCATATATTCCATCCTCTGACACCTATATTGAAAAGGATTCTGCAATTAACGACGCAATTGATAAGATGCGTCACTCCGCCACTCGTTCTTTGTTAACGCGCAGGGATGTTATTATTGTCGCTTCTGTGTCCTGTATCTACGGACTTGGTTCACCCGATGAATATAAAAACATGCATCTCTTTCTCAAAATTGATGAAGAGTTTGTGCCGGAACAGGTACAGCGCCGCCTGGTTTTTATGCTCTATGAGAGAAATGATGTTTCCTTCCATCGGGGGACATTCAGGGTACGCGGTGATGTTATTGATATCTTTCCCGTTCATGAAGAAGAACGAGCCCTCCGCCTGGAATTTTTTGGTGATACCATTGAATCCATTTCCATTATAGATCCATTGCGTGGGGTAGTGCTTGAGCGCCTCCAGGAATATACTGTATTTCCGGGGAGCCATTTTGTTACATCCAGAGACAGATTGCAGATAGCAGTGGAAACCATCAAGACAGAACTTAAAGATCGTCTGGAATATTTCCATAAGGAAAACAGGCTGGTAGAATTGCAGCGTCTTGAACAGAAGACCATGTTTGATCTGGAAATGATACAGGAACTTGGATATTGCAACGGTATTGAAAATTACTCAAGGCATCTAACCGGAAAGGAGCCGGGGGTTGCGCCACCCAATCTCCTCGACTACTTTGAAAAGGATTATCTTCTTATTATTGATGAATCCCATATCGGGGTTCCTCAGTTAAATGGTATGTATAATGGTGACAGGTCACGGAAAAAGACTCTGGTTCACTACGGTTTTCGCCTGCCATCGGCACTTGATAACCGGCCCCTGCAATTTAAGGAATTTCAGGAGCGTATTAATCAGATTGTCTATGTCTCGGCAACCCCGGGTGCCTTTGAAATTGAACAGGCAGAGGGACGACTTATTGATCAGATTATCCGACCAACGGGGCTGCTTGATCCGAGAATTGAAGTGCGGCCTGCCACCAGTCAGGTTGACGATCTCTTAGAGGAAATCAGGCTGCGAAGTGATCGCAATGAGGCGGTACTGGTCACCACCCTGACTAAACGGATGGCTGAAGATCTCACCGATTATTATGAAAAACTTGGAATCCAGATTCGCTACCTTCATTCTGATATAAAAACCCTGGAACGTATCGAATTGATACGGGATCTCCGTAATGGCGAGTATAACGTATTGGTCGGAATTAACCTTTTACGTGAAGGGCTCGATATCCCGGAAGTTTCTCTGGTGGCTATACTTGATGCCGATAAAGAAGGTTTCTTACGTTCAGATCGTTCTCTTATTCAAACCTGCGGGCGGGCTGCGCGAAATGCAGAAGGAATGGTTATTCTGTATGGTGATGATGTCACCGGTTCCATGCAGCGTACCATGGAAGAAACCGATCGAAGAAGGAAAATTCAGACAGCGCATAACCTCGAACATGGTATTATACCGCAGACTATAAAATCTAAAGTAAAAGATACCCTCCAGAAACACCTTCAGGCCAGTGGATATAAGGCAGCCGATGATCATTCTGCAGGGTTGTTGACAGCAGCGGAAGATCTTCCTGTATATTATAGTATTCAGGAACTGGAAAAAGAGATTATGAAATTGGAGAAAGAAATGCAGAGAGCAGCAAAGGAACTCGCCTTCGAGGAGGCTGCTGCGATTCGTGACAGAATCAAAGCACTGCGTAGACTGGAGATAGAGATAGGATGAAAAATGGTTTCTGGTATAGAGTGTCCCTGAATGTGCTCCCCTTTATTTTTGTGTGGCTGACCCGCGTTCTGTTTGTAACTTGTCGGGTAAAGACCCATGGCCAAAAGTATCGTGATCAGATTGACAGGAGTGGCATGCCAGCAGTAGCAAGTTTCTACCATTATACTATTTTGTTTATTTTTTATTATCTGCGTAATGATTCTGGTGTCGCCATGGTCAGTGCAAGTAAGGATGGGGAGTATATCAGCAGAGTTGCCAACAAACTCGGATATGAAACTGTCCGTGGTTCACGTAAAAAAGGGGGATTACAGGCTATCAAAGGCCTGATTCGGCATATGAAGAAGGGGATGAATGCCGCCATAGTAGCCGATGGCTCACAGGGGCCTGCTCGTGTTGTTCAGGCTGGCTGTATAGTGCTTGCTTCGCGTGCAGGAGCACCGATTCTTCCTATGCTCTGGTCATGTAATCGATATAAACGATTTGGATCCTGGGATGGCACTGTTTTACCGTTACCCTTTTCAAAGGTCGATTTTTTTTATGGTGAGCCTCTTTATGTTCCACCAAAAATTAAATCAGAAGAAATTGAAAAATATAGGCTTGTTTTGGAAAATCGTTTGAATGATTTGTACGATGAGGCCTGGGCTATACAAGCTAAAAAAGAACATTAAAAAGATAGCAAATGAATAGTACAAAAGGAATCATAGTAGCCGGGCTTGCCGGAGGGTCGGGTAAAAGTGTGGTGTCAGTTGGTTTAACGGCGGCTCTTGCGCGACAGGGTAAGGTAGTGGTCCCCTTTAAAAAGGGGCCGGATTACATTGATGCCGGATGGATGAAACTTGCCGCCGGGAGAAGTTG
This sequence comes from uncultured Desulfocapsa sp., assembly GCA_964538055.1. GTDB lineage: Bacteria > Desulfobacterota > Desulfobulbia > Desulfobulbales > Desulfocapsaceae > Desulfocapsa. The sequence continues at coordinate 2,955 of CAZIDU010000023.1, forward strand.
TTATAATCTTGACCCTTTCCTTATGAGTGCAGAAAGCATAAAAGCCTCATTGCTTTTTCATAGTGCAGGGGCAGATCTCGTCGTTCTTGAGGGCAATCGTGGCCTGTATGATGGTGTAAACATTGAGGGAGGGTATTCAACGGCTGAATTAGCGCTTACGCTTAATCTTCCCATATTATTAGTGGTGAATTGTACCAAGACAACACGGACCGTGGCGGCCATGGTTCTGGGGTGTCTGAAACTAGACGAACGGGTAGATATTCGTGGTGTGGTTCTGAATCAGATTGGCACCAAAAGGCATCAGTCAATTGTGACCCAGGCCGTGGAAAAGTATACCGGCTTGCCAGTACTAGGTGCAATTCCTCGTATGAAACGTGATATTTTCCCCATGCGCCATCTTGGAGTAACTCCACATCAGGAGTATGAGGGAAGTGAGGAGGCCATGCAGTTGCTTGCTGAGACTGCTGCGGAACATCTTGATCTGGAACGAATTCAGGAAATAATGGCACCAATCGGCGTAAGAAAGCCTATGGGTTCGGTGCAGCCCTTGGAAAACAAACTTCGTATTGGCATCCTTATGGATGCCGCATTTCAGTTTTACTACTCTGAAAATCTGGAGGCCCTTGAGCAGCAAGGGGCCGAATTGATTCCCATTGATGCCATGGAAGAAGAGCTTCTTCCCGAGCTTGATGGCCTCTATATCGGTGGTGGTTTTCCTGAAACAAGTGCCGGGGCTCTCGCTGCCAATGTCTCTTTTCGTAACTCAGTTAAAACAGCGGCAGAGGCCGGATTGCCGATCTATGCTGAATGTGGTGGCTTGATTTACCTTGGTGAGTCCATAGAACTTGATGGGGAGGTGTATCCACTTGCCGGTGTCTTTCCCGTTCGTTTTGGTATGTCTCAAAAGCCCCAGGCCCATGGCTATTCAATTTTTGAGGTCTCCGGAGAAAATCCTTTTTATGCAAAAGGTGCCGAAATAAAAGGACATGAATTTCGCTATTCCACTATCCTAGACTGGCCTGGAAACTCCGATGATCTGCCCTTAAAGATGACCAGAGGAGTAGGGTTTTCGAAGGGACGTGAAGGACTGGTTAAGAATAATGTCCTGGCCCTGTATACACACATCCATGCCCTGGGGACACCTGAGTGGGCGCAGGGCTTTATGACACGTTGTCGAGCGGTGAAAGAAGAGGGCCTGCGGGAGTAGGAAGGAAAGAAACACCCGCAGACCAATTCGTTGTATTTGATTAGTCCTCGGTATGACAGACAATATCCGGTGTTAGAAACCAGATCGCTGCAGGCTTACAGGACCATATTTTGTCGCCTTCTTCAACCACACAGTCCCCGAATTTCCAACCAAACTTTGCAAGATGCTTGGTGAGTGTTACTTTTGATGCTTCGTAGACGTCACGGTCAAAGCCTTCAAGGTCAGAGACGCAAATCATTTCGATTTCTTTTTTCATATTCAATCCCACTATACTTTTTTGATAACTTGTAAAGGGAATGCTGAACAGCCAGGAGTGGCCATTCAGCATTATTTTATAGTATATATATACTATATTTCCTCTAAGGTGACAAATTTCAGTGCATGGGTTGTACACTTGGTAACGCAGGCAGGCTTCAACCCTGCATCCACCCGATCCATGCAATAGTCACACTTCACAGCCTTTTTTGTTTCAGGATTCATCTGTGGAATTGTCCATGGACATGCTCCGGCACAGGCCATGCAGCCAATGCAGGTTTCTTCATTTATAAAAACAATACCATCCTTCCGTTTGATCATGGCCTTAGTGGGACAGATTGGCACGCAGAACGGCTCATCACAGTGATAGCAGGACCGAAAGGAAAATTCAGTCTTTGGCACACCTTTAATGGTGGTTAATTCCTTGTGATCAATTTCACAAAGATAGGGGCCTACAGGCAGGCCTTTATTGGTTTTGCAATGGACCTCACATCCGTGACAACCTATGCATCTTCTGGAATTGAGGTAGATCATGTATTTGTTCATAATTCGACCCTCCTCTTAGGATTACGGACACTGCGGCGCACTACCACGAAGGATTCGCAGAGGTTGATTGCTCCTCCTGCCTGATCCCAATCATCAAGATTACCAACCATGAGTTTCTGGTCACTGACACCGGCATGATAGGATCTGGTCTGCAGCGGAATTTGTTTACCGAAACCATGTACCATGTAGACAGCTTCCGGGTGAATATAGTCAACAACATGGGCGTGGATTGTCCCAGAGTAGCTTTCATCTTCAGATCCTATATTCACCAGATCACCATCGGTAATACCAAGTTTGTTGGCGGCTTTTTTATTGATCCACAGGCTGTTCTCAGGCATCAATTCAGATAATAGAGGATTATTCGTTGTGTGGCCATGGCTATGCACTGCAGAACGTCCGTACACCAGTCTGAACATTCCTTTTGGTGGTTTAATTGGAGATTCATACTCTTTCAACGATGGCAATCCAGCATCTTCAAGCTTTTTACTGATCAGCTCAATCTTCCCTGATGGGGTTTTAAATTGACCCTCCAGGTTTTTAGGATCGTACATGATTGGCTTGTCAGTCAGTGGAATAAATCCTTTTTCATCAAAATCTGAAATTGAAAAACCAGTCGGTTCAAGCTGCCAGTTCCAGAGTTCTTCTGCACTGTTGTATGGAAAGTACTCACCAATATCCAGTCTGTCGGCCAACTGTTTAAAAATCCACCAGCCTGGTTTTGTATCAAATTCCGGATCAACAGCTCTTTGTCGAATGGCAAGGCGGGGCTTGAGACTTTTCTGAACACAGATGGTACTTTCGCGCTCAAGATAGGTTGATTCAGGGAGAATAACGTCAGAAAACCAGCCAAATTCACTATAATGGGTGTCAATGGATACTAGAAGATCACAGTGCTCAAAGGACATTTTTTGACGCTGCGGGTCCGGCATTCCTGAGAACGGGTCATGCCGCATTGCTATCCATGCCTTAACAGGATAGGGATCCTCCTTCTCCATGGCATCAAAGAATAAGTGGGCAAGGCCTGGGCCCTTATCAAAATGCTTATATTTCCAACCTACTCCATCGGCACGTTTAATATCGGGCTTTGGACAGTCCAGTGCTCGAAGTCCTTTTACATCGCAATCACCGGGCCCTTTAGGAATCAGGAGGCCACCTTTTTGTTCGATATTGCCCATCAGGATATTTAAGATATGGAGACCACGACTTGCATAAAAAGAATCTTTATAGCGTGAGAGATTCCATCCTGGATGAAAAATGACCTTTGGCATGACCGGGATAATCTCATCAATAAAGGCATGGATGGCTTTTTCTTTAATACCGCATTCTTTTGCTGCCCATGCGGGACTATACTGCTCCACAAAGTAACTCAGTTCATCAAAGCCACTAACGTATTGCTTGATAAAATCTTTGTCGTAGGCCTCTCTTCGTATGAATTCATGGATCATACTAAGAATGAGAGCATAATCTGTTCCCGGCCGGACCTGGAAAAAATTATCTGCTTTAATACCTGTCATGGTTTGACGGACGTCGACATAGGTGAGCTTTCCACCATTTTCCAGCATATCCATGGTCTGCAGGTTTTCACCGATACGAAGTGATGCAAACATATTCCGTCCAAAGAGGACAAGGTGTTTTGCATTCTTAATATCATAGATAAAACCTTTACGGCCTACACCATTTACAGAAAGACTCGCATGGTGGGTATTTCTTCCACAGGTACAGTCATGGTTGGTGTAGTTTGGAGAACCATAGGCATGGATAAATGTTTTATACATGTTTTGCCATGGGCCGCCCCTTGATGAGAGGACAACGGATTCGGGGCCGTACTCAGTTTTAATTTTTTTCAACTTATTGCTGATATAATCGAGAGCTGTTGGCCAACTGACTTTCTGCCAGCGTCCTTCACCACGAGCGCCCTCTCTAATGAGTGGCTGCTGTGGCCTCTCATGGTCAGCAACAAGAGCAGGGCCTGCAGATCCTTTGGCACAGAGTGCACCACCGAGGATATGCTGGTTCCCTTCTATCCAGGTTACTTTATTGTCTTCCGACTCCACGCGGATGGGACAGCGCACAGTGCACATCCCGCACATGGAGTAAACAGATTTTTTCATTTGAACTCCTCCACTAAGGCAAATCAATATGGTTTGTCATGCAGAAACCACATGACTGATATTTAACTCACTGATAATTCTATTACGTCTTCGTCGTTCCAGAACTTTTTTGATAACTACCCAGCCAATGTAAAAGGATACTAGTGACACAAAATAGAAAAATATAGACCCTATCAACACAGGTTCTCCGCTGGCTAAACCAAGCTTTACAATGTATTCTTTGCCGGTGAGTTCCATAAGGATTTCAGGTCGAAAATATGTATTCACATAGGACATCACCATAAGAATTGGCAGATACATGGTGGCAAGGCTCAGTAACAAACCTTCAAGAAAGTAATCGTAATAGCAACGGTTAAGCTTTGCCTGGTCGATGTTTCTGGCCATCCGTGAACCCTTTATCTTATCCTCACAACGCATTGCCTCTTCCCTGACACCAAGCCAGTGATAAAAATCTTCCTCAAGTTTAACATGCCGCTTTGTACGACATTTCCTCCCAAGAAATTTAGTGCAACAGACTGTGGTGAATGCGAGGAGTACCAGGATAAAAGCTGGTCCAGTTAAAGCCTGAATCGGGGAGAGCAAAGTATCCACCGTTCCTGCAAAAGTGAGGATTGCGCTATAGAGGTATTCCCATACGATATCTAAAAAACGTTCCATTATGATATCCATCAGCTAAAGAATTAATTGGAATTGCCTCGACATCTGTAAGCAGTGGCGAAGCAATTCCATTGTGGTCTGACTATCTGTTTTTCCTAGATCCAATACTCAATTTTGAGGAAACGGAAGAACAGGAAGAACAATGTACAGGCGAGAATAATTTTAAGAGTTTTCTCGCTGAGCATTTTTTGACAACGACTACCAAGCATACCACCGGCAAATCCACCAATGATAATCGCTCCAGCAAGAACCATATCGGGAAGATATCCATTAAGGACATAACCGATAAAGGAACCGATACTTGAGAAACATGTTCCAACGAGAGAGATTGGAACAGCGACATACATTGGAAGAGCTGCAATTGTGGTCATCATCGGAACGAGGAGGAAGCCACCACCAATACCAAAGGCACGGGATGCAATACCTACGATGATACCGAGGAAAGCGAAAAGGAGTGGGTTGATGCGGAATTCTTCACCCCAGAATTTGAAACGGTAATCAGTGAGACCTGATTTCACAGGCTCAATAGATCCCATTTCCATAGCTGTACCAGTTTCTTTTGCTTTTTTGACGGCAGCATTGAATTTCTGGGTCATGGCCTTGATATTTTTTCTCTTATTCATGGACCCTGGGGTCATTTCCATAAGAGTTTTAATACCCATGATTACAACCAGTACACCTAACCACTCTTTGTATGCCTGCATTGAGAGATACTGAGTCACATATCCACCAAGCCATACAGAACCTATGAAAATACCGGCACCAAAGGAAAGACCAACGGGCCAGGCTACACGTTTTTCAACCACGGCAAAACGATAAAAAGAACCAAGTGGGGAGAAAAGGGTGAGAGCGATATTTGAAGGACGAAGGACGTTAGCAGCATTGATACCAACGGGACCAGCTGTCTGTACAAACAGAGCCTGGAAGGCACCCATGAGCATACCACCTGCAGCACCGATCATGGAGAAGTAGGTACCAACAATGATGGCACCAATAACAATAATAAGCGGGTTCATATAGCGATAGCCTTTGGCAAGCCAGAAGCCGTTTTTCTCGATAACGTAGGAACCGTCTTTGCTGCCATTTACATAGACATCAAAAACAGTATCAGGTGCAGTGTGGCGAAAAGACATAAAGGAAGCTGTATATTTACCTGTTTCTTTGTCAAGCTTGATGGAGGTTCCTTTGTCCCAATAATTTCCAGTTGTAGCTGAATCACCAAGGACACTTCTTGCAAAAATTACAACTTTGCCTTTTTTGTTTCCTTCTTTAACGACGGTGTTGATTCCATATTTGTTCTCATGACCAAATTTAAGGAAATTCCACTGTTCTGCAGTCTTAATCGGACCCATCATGTCTTTGGCAGCAACATCATCAAAATTCTTTTTGAGTTTGAACATCGTGGTGTTATAGAGTCCCTGGCCTTTTTTGAAGAGGAAAGAGGGACCACCAAATTTCTTATCCGTATCTTTACCGAATGCATCACGATTGGTTGTGAGCATGTAGTAGAGTGGGGGAATTGAAGTGTCTGAAGCAAAGCCGAATTTTTTACCATTTTGAGGGAGTTTCTTTTTCTCAAATTTACCATCGGTGTCAGAAGATTTGAATTCCTTCTGTTGGGCAATGGCAATATAAAGCTCCTGGCCCGGTGCAATCTGTCCTTCTATTGTAACCGTGTCACCAGCTTTATATTTTTCTGCTGAAATTGTTGTCCCGGCAAAAGCACTGTTTTGCCAGGCTAAAAGCCAAATTGAAATTACCATCAAGGATATTGACAGTCGTTTGCATTTCATCATCTTCAAATCTCCTCTTTTCTAGTTAATATAATCAGGATATAAGCCGCATTGGGGCCGGCTCCCTTTCGTCAAATCTGTTCATGTATCTTGTCGATTCTTCAGATTTTCAGTGGCTACCTCCTTTTGAGTATGTCTTCGTTTTCCGGGATTTACAAAATGTTCATGTGGAGAGATTGAGTACCTTCTCAACCTTCTCCTCAAGTTCATCTCGGTCAATGGGTTTTACGCAATATTCGTCGGCTCCAAGGCTTATTGCCTCGCGAGCCGTTTCAACGGTTGGATATCCGGTGAGCATGATCACACGCATGGATGGATCAATTTTTTTGAGGATGGCAAGAACCTCAACACCATTCATTTTTTTTAATTTTATATCGAGAATGGCCAGGTCGATTTTATGTATCTCAGCATGGGTGATAGCGTCCTCCTCTTCGGTGAAGGTGTGGACAGTATGGCCCTTTTTGCGTAGAATTTTTCCTATGAGTACCGTTGCATCCCGAACATCATCCAGGGTTATAATCTCTGCCATTTTTTCCTCCGGACTACAGGGTTTCAGGGTTGATGTTGGTGCTATCCAATTCATTTGATACGGCAGGGAGTCTCACATGAAACGATGTTCCGCCGAGTGATTCTCCTGTTTCCTTATTCATTACAGGGGATTCGACCTCTATTTTTCCTTCATGTTCCCTAACGATTCCGTAGGAGACTGAAAGTCCAAGTCCGGTTCCTTTGCCAACCGGTTTTGTGGTGAAGAAGGGGTCGAAAATAGAGGAGAGAACCTTACTTGGTATGCCATGGCCGGTATCTCTGACCGTGGCGACGATTTCCGTATTGTCTGCACTGTTTCTTGTACTGATGTAGAGTTCACCACCACCCTGTTCTTCCATTGCATGATGGGCGTTGTTGATGAAATTTATGAACACCTGACGTAACTTTTCCGTGTCTCCAACGATGGTGGCAAGGTTCGGAGCAAGATTCTGGTAGACCGTGATATGATCCATATTCAAGGAATGTTGGGTGACGGCAAGGACATCGGTCATGATTTCATTGATTGAGATATAGTCTCTGGAACTCTCGCTCTGCCTGGAAAATTTCAGGAGGTCGGCAACAATTTTTCTACAGGCCTTTGTCTGACGAGCTATGACTTCAAGGCTTTCGCCTTCTTCAGTTTCGGGGGGGAAATCATCCATTAGGAGTTGAGAATAGCCAAGGATTACACTGAGAGGGGTGTTGATTTCATGGGCAACACCCGCTGCCATCTGTCCAATGGAAGCCATTTTTTCGGTGGATGCCAATTGAGACATCATTGTTTTTACACGGGTAAGATCTTTCGCTATGCCTTCACATCCAGTGAATTGACCCTTTTCATTGTGAATGGCATTGGCCGAGAGCAGGACGTAGATGATGCTGCCATCGGCTTTTTTAAACTCGACTTCCAGATCTTCGACATATCCACGGCTGAGAATTTCTTCAAAGTAGCTGTCAAGATCTTCTTCATTGAAAAAAATATCCCATAGGTTGAGAGCTGGAGGATTATTTAAGGGATAGCCAAGCATTTCAAGGCCTGAAGCATTCATGTTGACCAATCTGTTGTCAGCATCACAGAAAAAGATCATGTCCTTTGAGTTTATAAAAAAGTTTCTGAATTTTTTTTCCGAGGCCGAGAGTTCTTTGGTACGGCTTTCAACCCTTTCCTCAAGATGAATATTCATCTCATGAAGTTTGGCCCCGGTTTCCTGAAGTTCCCTGTTAGTTGATTTGAGAATTTTGGCTTTATTTTCAATGGAACGATATCCTTCGATGCCCTTATGGTAGTAGATAGTTACTGCTGCAAGAGAAGTCATAAGAAGAGTATTAAAGCCTCCTGCAAGAGGGGCCATGGATTTCCATTGTTCGTCATTACCGCCAATTAGTAACACCTGTTTTACGAGATGTCCCATGGCTCTGGATACGGCAAATGCGGCCAGAGTCATGCAGAAGTAAAACAGAAAGCCCCAGAGAAAATTGTCGGGCTGTTTTTTTGTGAGAAGGAATGCATAGCGGAGAGAGAGGAAAGAAAAAATGATAATGATAAGTGAGCCAACCATATCAGTAAGGTCGGCTGGAAACATGCTGAGCCCACTCATGAATCCACCCTGTTACAGATTTCAACATAGAGAGAGCGCAGACAGAGGTAGAGGCAAAACATGGCCGGGACGCTGAAAATATGATCAAGTTTTGTGAAATAATAGATCAGTTTGGTCGCGGTGATGGGGCCGGCAATTTTGGCCGATAGGTATCCACCATCTTTTATAATGTCCCCTGCCTCAATGGATTCACCAACCCAGTGCCCGGTAAATGCAACTATGTTCCACAGTACCATGAATATGCAGAATATCTGGAGGAAGCGCCATCCTTTACTGGGGAATGAGCTTCTTCGGATATCCCAAAAGAGGTAACAGAGAGCAGCAAGAAAAAAGATGTGGACCAGCTGATGCACATATATCCCTTCAGGGGCAGCATGGGACTGGAGTGCCAATGCTTGATTCGGAAAAACAAGAAATGCTGTAAGGAGGAACAAACAGAAAATCTTTTTTATTTTTCTCAGATGAATCATTTGACTCCGGTGCAACAACTTTGAGGCAGTGAAGACGAGCTGTTTCTGTTAGTAACACAGTCAGGCTCGGTGGCTAGTACAGGAAAAACAGAATTGAGTCTGTATCATGTATTTTACCGGCTGGCCCACATCTGAAACCAATGATGCACATGTAATGCCAAAAAAGAAACACAAGAGATCTAAAATAGATGTTGTTTAAAAAACAGTTAGTTGGGAAGATTTTCCTTGCGAGGGATTAACAAGAGTGAGTTCCGGAAGGGAAGTTTAGGAGGTTTTGGTGCGTCTAAAATGTTTCAGTGCAACAATTTTGGCGCAGTGGGGGCGGATTACTTGAAAGTGGCCGACAGGAGAGAGTGTTTTCGCATAAGACGTTGAAATGCTTGGCGTTCCATGTCACTTGCTTTGGCAGCTGCTGAAACGTTACCCTTACTGTTGTGAAGCCCATTGCTCAGGTAGGAAACAGTGAACTCTGACACCAAGTGCTCTTTAGCTTCTTTGTAGGGGGTGTTATGGAAACTCTGTGCTAACGAGGATTGTGGCTTGCTGTTGGCGCATGTGCCGTTACCGTTGCTATTCTTTAAATCATCTTTTGTTAAAATGTGGTCAGTGGCTAAAAGGACAGCTCTGTTGATGACGTTTTGAAATTCTCGCACATTTCCCCTCCATGATTGCTTCATTAGACACTGTAGTGCTTCCTTGCTGAAAGACATATCTTCTCTTTCGTATTCTGCGGCGTACATTTTCAGGAAGTGCTGGGCCAGCAATGGAATATCTTCCTTCATATCCCGTAAGGAGGGCAGAACGACATTCATTACATTTAAGCGATAATAGAGGTCTTCTCTGAATTCCCCCTTTTCGATCTTTTTCTCAAGGTTCTGATTGGTTGAGGCGAGAACCCGAACATCGATTTTGATGGTCTTAGTCTGCCCCAGGGGTTGTATTTCCTTTTCCTGGAGGACTCGCAGTAATTTAGTCTGCAGAGTGACCGGGATGTCAGCAATCTCATCAAGCAATATCGTTGAACCTTCAGCTTCAAGAAACAAACCATCTTTATCGTTATCGGCACCGGTAAAAGCACCTTTACAGTAGCCAAAGAGCTCACTTTCAAGAATTTGCTCGGGAAGTGCAGGGCAATTCACGGTGATCATCTTTTTTGCAGCACGTTTGGAGGCAAGGTGAACGGTGTGGGCTGCGACCTCTTTACCGGTACCAGACTCTCCACGAATGAGAAGTGTAGCATCACTCTTACCAAAACGGGTGAGTAGATCGACTGCCTGAAGCAGAGGTTTTGATTTACCGATAAATTGAGTTGAGCGGCAATTATTAATAACCTGTTGCTGTAATCTCAGGTTTTCTTTCAGCAGTTTAGTACGTTCCATGGCCCGTTTCACAACTTGACTGATCTTGTCGTTATCAAAGGGTTTTTCAAAAAAATCATAGGCTCCATTTTTAAGGGCCTTTACGGCCATTTCAACGGTGCCGTAACCGGTCATGATAATAGTTGAGATAGTAGGGTCCGTATTTTGTATGAAGTCCAGGAGGAGTAGTCCATCGGTTTCAGGCATGATGATATCAGTAAGAACAACATCAGGCTTCCAGCTTTGTACGAGTTGCTGGGCTTTTGAGCCGGTCTCTGCGAGTGAAATTTCGCAGTCACACTTTTTGGCTAGCACCTTTTTCAAGAGGATAAGGAGATCCTGTTCATCATCAACAATAAGTAGCCGCATCCTTTTGCCTACTTCATTGGTCATTGTTGTTTTCCTGTTATCTGGAGCATGGCCTGAAAATAATGCTGAACAAATCGACCGGATATGGTGTCAAGCATTGCAAACAAGCCCATTTCCTCTGGAGGGAAAGAACCGGTTAGAGCAAAAAAAACATCTCTGGAGAGAGCATGAATCATGGAATTGATTTTCGCAGTATCAGCACCGTTGGTCAAGCTACGGCAGTGAATAGGTCGTTCACTGGCGATAAGGCAGCATGCGCCATTTTGTAAAAGTGGACAAGTGGTAAATATTTGAGTGACGTTAAAATCCTGTGCCTGGGATGCGGCGTTATGGATAATATTCTCACGGGCAATGCTTGTGAGGGAGAGATTCATATTGTGACTGATAAATACTGCTTCGATAAGCTGGAGTTCAAAGTATTCATGGCAACAGAGTTCATCTTTGAGCCAGCGGGTATCCTGTTCATCGCTTTGATTGGCAAATGCTGATAGTATTGCCTGATATTCAAGAAAGAAAGGAGTAAGGTCTATGGTGTTGGTGTGCTGTATACTGGCCTCACGGGCGGCGAGTTTCCCCTGTTTCTTTCCATATTTTTTGAGCAGTCGCCATTGACTGTAATTTGTTGGTGTCGCGCGCGTTGTTTTTAAGGTCTTTTCAGCAAGCTTCAGGCCAAGGCCCCGCCTGAGGAGATAGGCTGAAACAAAGGTTCCGGTGCGACCAATACCATGGCGGCAGTGAACTAAAACTTTTTTCTTCAGGTAAATGGACTCATCAAACCAGTGCAGTGCTTTTTCCATTGCCTCCATTTTGGGAGCACATTCGTCGTGAACGGGGAGGTAATACACCTCGAAACCAGCCTGTTCTTCAAGCTCATGGAGGTCACTGAACTCTGCACACAGGTTTACAATGGCATTGATGCCCTGTTCTTTGATAGAATCCAGTTCATCGTATGACATCGGTGCATGACCAACTGCAAGTTGATCGGTTATCCAGGTAAGTTCATATGACATAGTTATTCCCCATTGACTGCATGAGTTAGGTAACCTGGAAGAATTTATCGATCTGTTGTTCAACCATTTCGATATCCTTGAGACGCATATCCATCTGTTTGGTCACCCCAAGAAGTTTTCCAAGTGATTCTATTCGTTCCATAAGAGTATCTGCGGCAATACCACTGATTTTCGCATCAAGAAGATCTCCTTTGACAGCGACATCAAAACCGAGGCGGGCAAGTACTTTTTCAAGAAAAATAATTCGAAGTTCACGCCCCTCAAATTCGCCGCCACCTCCGGCAAAACGCATGGTGCAATAGCTTGTGGTGGATTCTGGTTCGCAAAGAGCATCGATTACTGTGAAATGATATCCAAAACGGATGTTCATATTCAAGTAATCTTTTCCAAGGACGGCATAACTTGCAGAATCCGAGCTTGATTGAAAGGCAAAAGCATCACTCATTGCCATGCGATCATAGCCTTTCCAGTCATAATAGGTTTGCTCCCCCCAGCTGATATCAGGATGATTAAATCCTCTCCACAGTGCCTGAAAGGGAGCGGAGCAAATGAGATCCACTGTGATCATCTGGAGTGTGGAGGCACGTTTGTCCAGCCCCTTATCCACATCAACAATAAACACTTCGAAGGGGAGGTCGGTCTCAAGTTTCTTTTTTCCACCTTTTATGGTGCTGCAGCGATCTCCAATGGAAAACATGCTCTGGACGGCCATCTCATGGGAAAACCGGATGATATCGTGGAGAGATCGGCAGGATTCAGGGGCGAAATCCCTGGAATGAGGATCGAGCAGCTTTAAAGGTGTAATAAAATCAAGAACGGTCCGCAGTTTTTTGAAAAATGGTAAGTCTTTATCGCGCACGTAAACAGGGACTGTTGGGTTTTTTTGAGAATGAATTCCGGGATAGACCGTTCTGTTATCTGCAGCAAGAGTGATTGGCTTACCATGTTGAATACGGGAAATATCTTTTCCAACCCCAAGGAGGAGTGGAACACCAAATTCTCTGCAGACAGTTGCAAAATGTCCGGCAGCACTTCCAAGCTCGGCCACAACACCATTAACCCTGTGGAGAACACGTACATAACTTGGTAGCGTTTCATGGAGTACTAGGATATGTCCCTGTTCCATCTTGTCGAGAGGGTGTTCTGAATTCAGAACCCATGCCGTGGCGCAGGCAGAACCGGATGCTGCCATAACACCACTCTGAAAGAGGGGTGATTCGGTGGTGACAATTTGTTGTGTCGACTGTTGTTTCCTGGGTTCATACAGGTGTAACTCTCTGCTCTGGAGAAAAATAAAAGAACCATCGTTTTGCAGGGCCCATTCAATATCCTGTGGTTTCCTGAAGTGGTTTTCAATGTCAGTTGCCATTTGGGCGAGACTGAGGAGCTGAGTTTCAGTGAGGGGGGCGTCTGTTGCTGAAGAGGTGTCCACGGCCTGGTTGGAATCTTTCTGAACCGTGAAAACATCAGGTATTACAGTACCGCTGACAACGGCATCACCAAGCCCGGTCGTCGCATGGATAAAAACTTTGTTCTTTTCAATTCCTGAAGGATCCAAGGTGTACACCACACCTGCTGCCGCGGCATCTACCATGCTCAGTACCATCACAGCCATGGGAGTTTCTTCATCACTGAGTCCACAGTTTATTCGGTAAGCTAATGCTTCAGGGCTGTATTTGCTGCAAAGCACGTCAGTATAGGCATCGAGGATTTTATCCGACTCTATATTGAGAAAACTGGAGTATTGACCGGCAAATGAACATTGGCCATCTTCGCTGAGGGCACTGCTTCGGACAGCAAAACGATGCTTTTTACCGTTCTCTGTCTGAAGACTTGTAAGGGCACTGAGGATGGCCTCGACAATATCTGGCGGTATTTCAGCACTCTTTATCAGGGCTGTAATTTTAGCGGAAATTTCCGAGAGAAGCCCGATGGATGAGAGATCTGTTTTTGCAAGGAGTGCATTAATGGGAAGTCGGAGATTGTTGTATTCGAAGAGATAGGAAAAACAATTTGTGGTGATGACATAGCCGGAAGGAATCGTCAAGCCAAGGTGTTGCTGTAACTCTGTCAGACTCTGAGTTTTAGCACCTGCAAGTTCAGTGGTGAGTTCTCTGTCGCCTAAATGAAGTGTAAAGGGTTTGCCAAAATGCAATTCCGGCGGGGCAAGGAAAAAACGACAGTAAAAATTAAATTTATTAAAATAGGAAATCAGGTCAAGATAGGATCCGGGTGCCATACGTTGCAGGCTGTCCACCATTCCTTCAACGTTTTCAGCGAGTTTTTCGTATTTTAAGGAGACCTTACAGAAATCCTCCTTGTTTCCTTGGTAGTAAAGGCTCTCCAGCTCAGCCATTATTTCATGACATTGGCTGTCATGGGCCAGTAACTTTTGAAAGGCCTCGTAGGTCGTGCGCAGTACGGCGCCGGGTGCGAATACTCTATAAGTCCAATGCTTGAAAAGATTTGTTAACATTGTATGAGAGCTATTTGCATAGTGTCCCTTTCGGTTAACGATGATGGACAAGGTGTTTAGGCTGAAGGAAAGAGAGCATTATCCTCGGCTCTCAGCTCTCAAAGCCTGGGTGGTGGGAAGAGCGCCCCCCACCTTCGATTATTCCGTGGTCTCAGGGGTTGCTGTTTCTTCAGATTCCTGTTGCGGTGCTGCTGAGTCAATTCGTCTGAGTTCAACGCGGCGATTTTTGGCGCGGCCATCGTTGCTGGTGTTGTCTGCAATCGGTTCTTCAGCCCCATATCCTTTAGCCTGAAGGGATTCCACAGAAACACCCTTTGATACCATGTAGTTAAGCACAGACTGGGCGCGCTGGGTTGAGAGTTGCAGATTGGACTTTTTTTCACCAATGGAATCGGTATGCCCTGCTATTTCCAGATTGAGATCCGGGTTGCTCTGAAGGATAGCTGCAGTTCTATCAAGTGTAGGATGGGCGGCTTCTGCGAGTTCTGCAGTTCCAAATTGAAAGCTTATTCCTTCCAGAACTACCGTGGTTTGGTCTTTGCTGCAACCGGAGCTATCTATGGCACTACCTGAGGGAGTATCGGGGCAAAGATCCAGGCGATTGACCATGCTGTCACCATCGTTATCCTCTTCACAGCCTTGTTTGTTAACCTTAGCACCTTCAACCGTGTCAGGACAGGTGTCTTCTGCATCGGATACACCATCGTTATCGGTGTCACTGGTCATAAGCTGGAGTCGGTTGCGTTCAGCAGTAAGGGTGGAGACACTCGCCTGAAGTGTGGTGACTTCAGTCAGGCTCGTCATCAGATTGTCCTGGTTCGCACTGAGAGTGTTTTCCAGGTCTTTGATTTTTTCTTCAAGGACGGTGAGTTGTTCCTTTGTGTTATCGAGCAACGTTTTTTGCTCATCGGTAGCTGTTTTAGCAGTAGCAGCCGCCTCGGACAGTCTTGCAAGTTCTTCCTGCTGTGTCGTTTTGGCATTTTCCTCACTGCTTTGCTGTACCCTAGCTTCTTCTAAACTGACTTCAACGGCAGCGAGTTGTGCTTTGTTTGCATCAAGTTCAGTGGTGAGGCTCTGAATGGCGGTTTCTTTTTCTGCGATAAGAGTTGCATGTTCTTCAGTAAGTGTCTCAGAGAGGACTGTTGCAGCAGCAACTTCTGCAACAAGTTGCGACATTTTTTGTTCCTGTTCTGCACCGTCGTTTGCGGCAATTTGTGAATTCAGAGTTTCATTAGTTTCTTCTTCTTCAGTTAGCTTTGCGGAAAGTTGTTCAATTTCGTTTTTGAGAAGGTCTATTTCCTTCTGTGCTGATTCATTTGAGGAAGTTTGCTGCTCAAGAAGACCCTGAATAGCGGTTTCTTTTTCTACGATAAGAGCTGTATGTTCTTCAGTGAGTGTCTCAGAAAGGACTGTTGCAGCAGCAACTTCTGCAACAAGTTGAGATATTTTTTGTTCCTGTTCTGCACCGTCGTTTGCGGCAATTTGTGAAGTCAGGTTTTCAATAGTTTCTTCTTTTTCAGTTAGCTTTGCAGAAAGTTGTTCAATTTTGTTTTTGAGAAGGTCTGCTTCCTTTTGTGCTGATTCAATTGAGGAAGTTTGCTGCTCGTTAGTATTATTCAGCTCTGCTTCCAGTGCAGTGTATTGAGCGGTCATGGCCGCAAGTTCTTCTTGAGTCTGGGAAAGGGCCAGCTGGGTCTCTTCTAAAGAAGATTTTGCTGGTTCAAGTTCTTTGTTGAGTGAATCGTTTGCTGTTTGCAGGTCGGTCAGATTCGTTTCAGAAAGTGTAATGTTTTCTGTTAAGAGTGAAATTTGTTCCCCGGCCTCGGTGAGTAGAAGTTCAAGTGAGCTGATTTGCTCAGTCAACGGAACAATTACCTCCTGGCTCTGTTGGGCGATCCTGACAAGCTCTTCTTCTCTGTCATTGAGAAGGATCTGCATTTGTGTCAGAGTCTGACCGGCCTCTTCCTCAACAAGTTGCAGCCTGTCAACTTCATCACTTAAGGCCTTGTTTGCCATTTGCTGCTCTAGCACTTGTTCCTGTGCAACGGCGTTAGTATTTTGTTTTGTCTCAAGGTCTCTTAGTAAGCCATGAATACGTGCACTTTGTTCATTAATAGTTGACTGCAAACTGGCGGTACTGAGTTCAAGTTCCTTAATGTGGGCGATGGCCTTTGGAAGTCTACTATCTGCAGGAGAAGGGGTAGCTTTCTGGTTCATCTGTTCAATAAGAGCATTGATCTCAGATACGCCTATGCTCATTGGCCCGTTGTGGCTGGCTGATGGACTTCCTGGCTGTGTAGTACTTCCGGAAAGTTGTTGGATTCTGTCCTGGAGATCAGATACTAACTGAGTCTTCAGCACTAATTCGTCGAGGATCAGCGTGAGATTCATCGCTCTGGTAGTATCTTCTGCTTTAGAGAGGTTTATGGCAGCTGTGCTGGCTTCAAGCTGTTCACTATAAAATGCAATGGCCTGATCTTTCTCTTCGAGGGCGGCGGTGAGTTCTTCTAACTGCACTTCTCTTTGTTCAAGAGAACTTTTCGATATATCGAGCTGTTCCATTATTTTACTGGCTTCTGTTTGCGAAGCGAGTTTCGCCTCTTTTGCCTTATTCAATAATGTTTTTTGTTCTTTATGGAGCGTTTGAAAATTTTCAAATTCAGCCAGGCGAGCATTGGCATCGTCCTGTTGTTTGTCTATCTGTCCCTGAAGGTCATTTAATTGCTGTTGGTATCCAGATTTTTCTTTTTCAATGGCAGCAATGGTGTCCGAAAGTTCGGGAATACGGGCGTTTTTCTTTTGGGCATTCTCGGCAAAAGCAGTTGTTTCCTGCAGCGTTTTTTTGATTTCAGTGATTGTCTGCTCTTGCTTTGCTACGGTGTTCAGGATGCCCTGCTTGTCGAGTACCAGTTGAGCACTTTTCTGCATATAGAAAATCAGAAACAAAGAGATGATAAGTATGGTCAATACACTGCTGTAGATGATTTTGGCTGTTGTACCCATGATGATTTTCCCTAGAAGAAGGTTGAACGTTTGTATATTTAATAATGGTCTGAGATATGAGATTACCCTATAAACAGAATACCTCAGATAGTGATAACCCCTCTTAGTTTCAATTGCAAGTTATCTGGTAACTATTCAGAAGCACCCATCTTCGTCCATTTTAGCCTGCTTACATATAATTTCATATGCGGCGCAGACTTAAATAAACGAATATGAGGCACTTCTGAACAGTTGCAGCTCAGAAGTTAGGGTAATATCGTGCCCCGCTGATTAGTTTATCTAAAAGAGTAGTGTGAACTGAAATGATGGTGGGAAAGGAGGGAGAAATACCCGGTTACACGGGCAGAACCATAGATACTGCTCTTCTATGGCTCTATCCGTAGGTGCTGAAATTCAATTTACTGTGGGGACCATCCCGAGAACTTTGGCATTGATTTTTTCTTTCTGGCTATCACTCGGTTCCGGTTTACTCCAATGAATGAAGGCTTCGGTTACCCGCATATAATTGCCATCGTCTTTTTTGCACAGGTCGCAGATGCTTTCGGCCTGGTCACGGTAAATGATAAGTTTAGAGGCAGGCTCACCATCTTTTGCTACCGCAGCCATTTTTTTACAACCGCACTCCAGGCGAACGATAACGACTCCGATACCGTCGGGACTTCCCTCGAGAATTCCTTCAACCATGGCTTCTTCATTCTTTTCAGCCACCAGAGCTTTGTTTTTTATTTTTTTTGCTGATTTCTTTTTCTGAGCCATTTTTTTTCTCTTTGGATGTCTGTTATTAAGTAACTAAATAGTGAGCTCACATTATAAAACAGATACGTATTTGGTCAATGTTTTTCCAGTCTAAAATGATGTGCTTTCAAAGCTTGTAGGGGGAGGGTAATTTTTGATGAAATTCCGATGGAAAACCCAGAATTATACTTGACAAAAAACAGACGGTGAATTACTTGGTCTATACACGAAACAAGTGTTCCAATATGCGTTAATGCTTATGGAGACTGATAAAGATACGTATTGTATCTTTTTTTTATTTTTTTTATTCTAGGAGGTTGTTATGGCTTGGGAAGTAATTGTAGACAAAGACAAATGTGCTGGTGATGAAGAATGTGTAAATGCTTGTCCTGCTCAGGTTTACGAGATGGTAGACGGTAAAGCAGAAGTTGTTGAAGAAGACGAGTGTCTCGGTTGTGAGACCTGCGTTGAGGTTTGTCCTGAAGGCGCCATTACCGTAACTGAAGTCTAAGTCACTTAGAAGTCGGTTTGTTGCAAGCCCATTCTCCCGTGAGGGAGGATGGGCTTCTTTTATTTATAGGGTAGCAAATTGATGGCGTCGTAAAAACTCTCCATCTGCTTCGTTGCTACAAATTTTCTATCATTACGACGTACCCTAGTACGCCGAAATGATAGAAAATTTGCGCGCCTCGCATATGGAGCTTTTCGGAGTCTGCGCTTACCTATTTAGCCATCTTAAAAATAACCTTTTTACGTGCTTATCAACATTCAATGGCTGGAAAACTCTCAAAACTTAAACCCAGTGCATCCCGATCCATCCATCTTTTCGTGGCGGCATCGCTGTGGTCGGTTGTCGGTGTTTCGCTTTTATCACGTGGTGTCATGTGGTTAAATGGTATTGGACAATTGTGGCTTGTGCTACCAGGCCTGATTTTTGGGTCGCTGAAATCCATTTTTATGCTCGATCGTTCGGCAAAAAAAAGTATAAAACGCATAATTGCCACCCGGGATGGCCGGTGTATCGGTGGTGTGTATTCCGTTAAAACATGGCTGCTGGTACTATTAATGATGGTGGCTGGCTGCCTGATGCGTAATTCAAGTTTGCCTAAGGAATTCCTTGGTCTGTTCTATGTATCCATCGGCTGGGGCTTGTTGTTCTCATCACGACACGCCTGGCTTATCTGGAAAAAGGGTGGAGAGGATATGTCAAAAACGGATAAGGCTAAGGAAGCGTAACCTGATATGAGCGCATCTTTCAATCAGGTTCAAATCAGTAAGTCTGCTCTTTGCCATAATTATCGTCTTCTTCATGAACGTGCAGGGAGTAATGTGCGCCTCCTTGCCATGGTCAAAGCTGATGCTTATGGTCATGGCATGAGTACGACTGCCCAGCTACTGAGTGACGACGGGTGTCGAGACTTTGGTGTTGCGGAAATCTGTGAAGGCGTTCAATTGCGGAAATCTGGCATCCATGATGCAATTTTTGTGTTTCTTGGTTTTGACCCCTTACAGGCATCTTTTTTTTTTGAGTACGATCTCACTCCTGTAATTTATGATATTGAAAGTGCCCAGGCATTGTCCCTTGTGGCCGTACAGCGCAATACGAAAATAGAAGTTCACGTAAAGGTGGATTGTGGAATGACTCGCCTGGGGATATATCCCTACGAGTTTGAACAATTCTCCTCTGTCCTGCAACAATTGCCAGGGATTCAACTTGCAGGTATTGCCAGTCATTTCCCACGGGCAGATGAGGCGGATTCTAATCACACTGCAATACAGTTTGCACGGTTTGAAAAACTCTTTGCAGGTGCCGGCCAGGAACATCTACTCACAAGGCATACCGCAAATTCCGGGGGAATCCTCTACTTTCCCCACACCTGTTGTGATATGGTTCGGACAGGGATATCGCTCTATGGTTATTATCCTGATGGTCAATCGGGAAGCGAGTCTGAAAGTGGAGAGCTGTTACAACCGGTTATGTCATTTACCAGCAGAGTACTTCAGGTAAAAACAGTGCCAGCAGGTGTCGGTGTCAGTTATGGCCATACCTATACCACCAGTCATGAAACCCGGCTAGCTGTGCTTCCGGTGGGCTATGAGGATGGTTTGTCACGCAGTCTTTCCAATAAAGGTGAAGTCCTCATTCGTGGCAAACGTGCCATAATCAGAGGGCGCATCTGTATGAATTTATGTATGGTAGATGTCTCACATATTGAAGGTGTCCAGAGCGGAGATGAGGTTGTTCTTCTCGGTCAGCAGGGCAAAGCTTCAATAAGCGGTGATGAAATCGCAGGATGGATGGATAGTATCTCCTATGAGGTACTCTGTCTCTTTGGAAATAATAACGAAAGAAAATATACAGAATGATTCTTGAACATTTACAAAAACTGATTGATGACTGTTTCGAAAAAGGTGTGAGTGAAGGAAAGTGGTCCGCCAAGGCTGCCGGGAAATATTCACTTGAGGTTCCCAAACGTGATGGACAGGGGGATTATTCAACCAACATGGCTATGATCATGGCCGGTATGGAAAAAAAGAATCCTCGTGACATTGCCGGCCTACTGGTTGAATTGCTGGGGCAAGGTCATAGCATCATTGATAAAGTCGAAATTGCGGGTCCCGGTTTTGTGAATATCTTTCTCAAAAATCAAGTGTGGCAGGATATCCTCGGTCCAGTGCTCGCAGCAGGTAACACCTATGGCCAGTCAACGGTTGGAAAAGGCAAAAACGTTATGGTCGAGTTTGTCAGCGCCAATCCAACCGGGCCCTTAAGTATAGGCCACGGTCGTCAGGCCATTCTTGGTGATGCCATTGCCAGATTGCTTGAAGTTACAGGGCATTCCGTATACCGTGAATATTATTTCAATGACGCTGGACGTCAGATGCGTGTTCTCGGACAATCCACCCAGGCCCGTTACCTTGAGCTTCAGAATAAACCTTTTGAGTTCCCCGAAGATGGATATCAGGGTGAGTATATTCAGGATATTGCACAGGAACTTATCGATGAAAAGGGTGACAGTTTAGTCGGACAGGAAGATGTTCTTCCCTTTACCGAAAAGGCAAAGGATGTGATCTTTGCTGATATATCATCGACTCTTAAACGTATGGGGATAGTGTTTGATAATTATTTTAATGAACACTCTCTCTATGATGAAGGACATATAGATTCCGTGGTTGATGAGCTCCGCGCCAAAGGGCTTGTATATGAAAAAGATGATGCGGTCTGGTTCAAGACCACTGAATTTGGTCACGAACAGGACAGGGTAATTATTAAAAAAACCGGCGAACCCACCTACAGACTACCGGATATTGCCTATCATCGCGAGAAGTTCAAACGTAATTTTGACTGGATGATAGATGTCTTTGGCTCAGATCATATTGCCACGGTTCCCGATGTTATGGCAGGGCTTGAGGCCCTCGGCTATGACTCGAAAAAAGTAACCGTTGTCCTGCATCAGTTTGTAACGCTGACTCGAAACGGCAAACAGGTGAAGATGTCTACACGTAAGGCAACCTTTGTTACGGTTGATGAATTGCTTGATCTGGTTGGTATAGATGTCGCTAGGTTTTACTTTATGATGCGTAAGGCTGATAGCCAGCTTGAGTTTGATCTGGACCTTGCAACGAGTCAGGAAAAGGATAACCCTGTCTACTATGTTCAGTATGGTCACGCCCGTCTCTGTTCGATTATGCGTAAAGCAAAAGAATTGAAGATGAGCGCGGCTACTGTAAAGGATGCTGACGTATCATTGTTGCAGGAACCGGAGGAGTTGCAGCTTCTAAAGCGTATAGCTTCATTTCCGGCAGCTGTGGAATCAGCAGCCCTTGATCTGGCACCTCACCGCGCCATCTTTTTCCTGATGGAACTTGCAGGGGACTGGCATAGTTATTATAACAAACACAAAGTGATAGATCCTGAAAAAGTTCCTCAAGCAGTCACCGATGCCCGCCTTTGTCTGATTGCTGCCTTACAGCAGGTCTTTAAGAATGGATTGGAAATGCTTGGGCTGACTGCTCCAGAAAAAATGTAATAATTCAGAATAGTGTATGGTTCCCAGAAAACGGAAAAAACCGGTAAAGAAGGTCAAGTTCCAACTGACCAGAGGCGGGATAGCCGGCATTGCTGTCGTCTGTTTTTGTATATTCCTGTGGATGTTTCTGGTTGGGGTATGGGCTGGTCAATCGCTTCTCTATCCACCAGTAAATGCAACGAAGATTTCTCCTGAAGTGTCCGATAGTGGAAGTGGAAAGAAGGTGCTGGAAGTTATTCAGTTAGAAGCTGGTAAAAAGAAAAGAATTATTCAGGAGTAGTAGTTAGTTACTCAAGTTTCTGAGTTACTGTAACATGCTGAGAATGCAATGTTTGTTCGATCATATAAGCTTCTTAAAGGCTAAAGGGCTGATAAAACATTTCCGTAACTATTCACCGAAATTGAGTTTGAGTCGGAATTGCATCCCCCGATTCCGGATAAATATTCTTCCGTTCGATAGCATGGTGAATATTACACATTTTCTTTCTTTACCTTCAGCTAGATAGGTTTGATGAAAAGTTTAAATATTATTCAACAAATCAATCGATTACCACAAGTCAGAAACTTGAGATAGCTATGATAAGAAACGCCAAAATGAGTGATGTGAAAGGAATACATTCACTCCTCAATCACTATGCCGACAAGGGACAGTTGCTTGGGAGATCCTTCAGCTCCTTGTATGATAAAATCCGTGATTTCAAGGTGTATGTTGATTCAGAGGGAAAACTTCTTGGAGTATGTGCGCTCAATATCATATGGGAAGATCTTGCTGAAATCAGGTCTCTTGCGGTTCTGGAAGATGCACAGGGCAAAAAAATTGGGCAGATACTGGTACGTGCTTGTCTGGAAGAGGCCGATCATTTTGATATTAGAAAAGTTTTCACATTGACCTACAAGGCTGGATTCTTTCGGAAGCAGGGTTTTGTGGATATTGATAAAAGTGAATTACCACATAAGATCTGGAGTGATTGCCTGAATTGTCCCAAATTTCCGGATTGTGACGAGGAGGCTTTACAGTGTATCGTCTCCGATGTTTTATAATTTTTTATTTTCATTACTAATTGTTTAGGAACGTATAATCGATAACTTGAACAAAGTAAGCTCCCGGAAGCGGGACTTACAAATCAGGTGCAGCCTGAAACAATGTTAAAGTTATTTGTTGTCCGTTCCTTAGTTATTCCCACGAATAAACAGAGTGAATTGCAGCTATGATAGGAAAAGCATTAACGAAGGTCTTTGGAAGCAGAAATGACCGTGTACTCAAACAGATCATGCCAATAGTCAACAGAATCAATGAGCTGGAAAGTACGGTGTCATCGCTCGATGATGCCCAACTTGCCGCAAGAACCGTTGAATTCCGGGAACGGTTTGCAAAGGGTGAAACTCTTGACCAGCTTCTTCCCGAGGCCTTTGCAACTATGCGAGAGGCTGGAAAACGCGTTCTGGGAGAGCGGCATTACGATGTGCAGCTTATTGGTGGCGTGATTCTGCATCAGGGCCGAATTGCCGAGATGAAAACGGGTGAGGGAAAAACACTTACCTCAACGCTGCCTGTATATCTGAATGCACTTTCTGGAAAGGGCGTTCACCTTGTAACAGTAAATGATTATCTGGCATCTCGTGATGCCGACTGGATGGGGAAGGTTTACAATTCGCTTGGAATGACTGTTGGAAAAATCATTCACAATATGCCTGACACTGAAAGACGGGAAGCCTATGCTGCTGATGTAACCTATGGAACGAACAATGAATTTGGCTTTGACTATCTTCGCGATAATATGAAGTTTGAGTTACAGGACTTTTGTCAACGCGGCTTTAACTTTGCCATCGTCGATGAGGTCGATTCAATTCTTATTGATGAGGCCCGAACTCCTCTCATTATTTCAGGTCCTGCTGAAATGTCCACTGAGATGTATGGTGAAGTGGATAAGATTATGTCTGCCTTTAAAGCTGATGAACATTATCAGGTTGATGAAAAGGCTAAACAGGTGACTCTTACTGAAGAGGGGATAGCCCTTGGTGAGGAACTGCTTGGAGTTGATAATCTCTATGAACCTGAGGCCATTGATCAGTTGCACCATCTGAATCAGGCACTCAAGGCGCACACCCTTTTTCAACGCGATATAGACTATATTGTCAAGAATGGTGAAGTTGTTATCGTTGATGAATTTACCGGTCGTACCATGGAAGGACGTCGCTACAGTGATGGACTGCATCAGGCCTTGGAAGCAAAAGAGCATGTGAAGATTGAAAAAGAAAATCAGACCCTTGCCTCCATTACCTTCCAGAATTATTTCCGAATGTATGACAAACTCTCGGGAATGACCGGTACTGCAGATACAGAGGCTTCAGAATTTAAAAATATCTATGATCTTGATGTGGTCATTATGCCCACCAATATGCCAATGGTGCGTAAAGATTTTGCTGACGTTATCTACAAAAATGTTGCTGCCAAAGAGCGGGCTGTTGTCCGTGAAATAAAAGCCCTGCACGAAAAAGGTCAACCGGTATTAGTCGGTACGATTTCCATTGATGTTTCTGAAAAAATCTCCAGATTGCTGAAAAAGGAAAAGGTTGAGCATGAAGTACTGAACGCCAAACAGCATGACCGTGAAGCAGAGATTATTGCCGATGCTGGTCAGTATGGAAAAGTGACCATTGCCACCAATATGGCCGGACGTGGTACGGATATTAAACTCAGTGCTGAGTCAAAGGAAGCTGGTGGCCTTCATATCCTGGGAACCTCCCGCCACGAATCAAGACGAATCGACAATCAGTTGCGTGGCCGTTCAGGGCGTCAGGGTGATCCCGGATCCTCCCGTTTCTTTCTCTCTCTGGAAGACGATCTGCTTCGTATTTTCGGGTCAGGCAGAATATCCGGAATTATGGATAAACTAGGTATGGAAGAGGATGAACCCATTGAGCATAATCTGATTTCAAAGGCCATTGAAAATGCCCAGAAGAAGGTTGAGGGACACAACTTTGATATACGTAAGCATCTTCTCGAATATGATGATGTTATGAATAAGCAGCGTGAGGTCATTTATCGTCAGCGCAGGGAAGTGCTTTCCGGTGATGATCTGGCAGCTGTTGTTCAGGACATGATTGATGATCAGATAGAAATGCCCGTTGCGGCATTTTCAAATCACCGTCTGGCCTCCGAAGATTGGGAATGGGATGGCTTTGAGGAACAGATGCGTGAGTCTTTCCAGGTCAAGGTCGATTGGAATGATAGCGACAAATCAGGAATGGATGAAGCGAGCTTTCGTGAAAAGGTTTCGAATATGGTCCGGGATCATTACAAAACCCAGGAAGAATTTAACGGAGTAGATACGCAACGCCATCTAGAACGGATTATCCTTTTACAGATGGTGGATACCCACTGGAAGGATCATCTTCTGTCCATGGATCATCTCAAGCAGGGTATCGGACTGCGCGGATATGGTCAGAAGAAACCTCTGGATGAGTACAAAAAGGAAGGATATAATCTCTTTATACGGATGATAGAGACCGTTAAGCAGGAGACTGTCACAACGCTTATGCGAGCGAAAGTCATGCAGGAAGATGATGTGGAACGACTTGAGGCTGAACGACGTGAGCGTCTGGAGCGGGAGCGCGCTCAGGCAATACTGAATAAGGGTGCGGCCGGTGAGGATACCCCCGTTGCTAAACCGGAAAAAAGAGATGGTGATAAAGTTGGCCGTAATGAAACCTGCCCTTGTGGATCCGGAAAAAAATACAAAAAATGCTGTGGTAAGCCAAGCTGATATACTTTTTGGATGATTTCTGTCGCTACAAAGTAAAACGGGTTTTGGAGTTTAGTCTCCAAAACCCGTTTTCATTTTGTGTAACTCTTCATAAGCCCCCCATCTTCGTCCATTTTTACCTGCTTACATATAACTTCATATGCTGCGCAGGTAAAAAATAACGAATATGAGGCATTTCTGAACAGTTACGCTCAGAAGTTAGGGTAATATTGTACCCGCTGAATACTATTTTGGTACTTGGAAGCGTGTCGCAAACATTGGAACAGGGGCTTCCTCCCTGTTACTCGATAACTCCCCGGAAGTGGGGCTTTATCCCCGCCCAAAACGTAATCGGCGGGACTGAAGTCCCGCTTCCTGTAGCTTACTTTCTTGATATACAATCAGACGGCCGTCGGTTTACGTCCCTTACGATGGAAATTACCCTTGCGCATTCCGGTGTAGGTTTTTTTAGGGCCTTTGGACTTTGTTATTTCAATGGTAATTGTTTTGCCATTTATTTCAGAACGCTGAAAGGCAGCAAGTATCTGAGCAGTATAACGGCTGTCTGCTTCAATGGTTGCCGAGTTCCTTAATATCTCGATCGCTCCAATTTTTATTCTACCGACATCCTGGATTTCATTAATTTTTCCAATTACCCCCTGGGGCATAATTCCCTGGCGTCGTCCGACATTTATACTGAATGTGGTGAATTTATTTTTTGGGTGTAAGTCCTGGCGAACATCTCTGCGGTTTTTCTCAATTTTACCACGACTATTCTGCGGTGCCGAACTAAAATTTAAATCCGCTGAATTCTTGTAGTAGTCAAGGAATCGGTTGAAATCCGCAGAGACAAATTGTTTTATCAGTGCTTCCCGGTCAAGGTGAGCAAGTTTCTCAGCTAATTCCTCATATAAAGGTGCAATCTGGTCATGGTTGACTGTCGCGTTCAGGACACTATCAATTTGGCTTAATAATTGTTTTCTGCAGATAGCCTCGCCCGTTGGAACTTGGCATTGAATAAATTTTTTCTGTAATTTGACTTCGATCTGGCGAAGTCGATATTGCTCTCTAGCTTCAATAATTGCAATGGAGGTTCCTTTACGTCCGGCTCTTCCAGTACGACCACTGCGATGCGTGTAGCCTGCTGTTTCATCGGGAAGGTTATAGTTGATTACATGGGTGAGGTCGTTGACATCAAGACCTCTTGCTGCGACATCGGTTGCCACAAGAATCTGTATGCTTTTGCAACGAAATTTTCCCATAACCTGATCTCGCTGGGCTTGAGAAAGATCGCCGTGGAGAGCATCAGCACTGTATCCATCATGAATTAATTTCTGGGCTATATCATTGGTCTCTCGACGGGTTCTACAGAAAACAATTGAATAAATATCGGGTGCGTTATCAACAATTCGTTTCAAGGCCAGATATCGATTTTTGGAGTGTACCATATAGAATTCGTGGCGAACATTTTCAGCACCGGCATTTTTGGTACCAATGGTGAGTTCAATTGGGTTCGACATATACTTCTTTGCTATCCTGGCAACCTCTTGTGGCATCGTTGCAGAGAAAAGAAGAGTGTTTTTTTCTTTTGGGGTGTGGGCGAGAATGGCAGTGAGATCATCCTGGAATCCCATCTGCAGCATCTCATCAGCTTCATCAAAAACAACATAATTGATCCTGGATAGATCGGCGGCCTTACGATTGAGGAGATCCTTGAGACGGCCCGGGGTGGCAACAATAATTTGTACTCCTTTGCGGAGACTGTTTATCTGCTGGTCAATACGGGCACCTCCATAAACTGAAAGAATGTTCATTTTAGGGAGAAATTTGGAAAAAGCATCAATATCTTTTGCCACTTGAATGCAGAGCTCGCGGGTTGGGCAGAGTACCAGGCCTTGAGTATGACGTTTTGAAGGATCGGTCTTCTGGAGTAAAGGAATGCCAAAGGCAGCAGTCTTTCCCGTTCCAGTCTGCGCCAGACTGACAAGATCGATCTGTTCTTTGAGCATCAGGGGGATTACTTTTTCCTGGACAGCTGTGGGGGTATCAAACCCAAGTGCTGTTAAACCCTTGATGATATCGTCGTTGATGCCTAATTCGCTAAAATTTTTCATAATATTTCGATCCTGATTTGCAAATCTCGAAAAATAAAAAACTGCGCAAACCTAATCAGGAAGGGTTGCACAGTAGTTACATGGCGTATGCTTTTGTATAAAATGTAATGCTACAGTTGTAATGTAGGTTGTATCACGAATAAAGCAAGTGCTATTTTGCTCTTTTTTGAAGAAGCAGAAGTGATTATCGTCTGAACTTTTCGTGGATTTTGTGTGTAATGGAGGTGAGCTCCTGTAACTTCATCCAGTGAAGAATGAGACCATACAGTGAGGCCGCAACTGTGATTACCAGGAAGAGTACAGCACAGGCCTGGAGAAGTGAACCATTTAACTGGGTTGTGAAGGCGTTTCTGCTCAAAAGGAGGAAGCTTGCCATGGCAATTCCGGCTATGGCGATTTTCCAGAGAGCCTTAAAGAGATACCCCACAGAATAGCCACCTGTTTTCAGGTATAGAACCACACTTAAAAAAATAAAATTAAGGATCATTGAACAGGATGTTGAAAGGGCAATGGCCAGGTGTTGATAGGTATCAATGGTCAGGTTAATTATGATCAGGTTGGCACCGACCGCAATAAATGAAGCGATGAGTGGATATTTGGTATCTTCCAGTGCATAAAAAACCGGAACCAGAATTTTATTTGACGAATAGGCGAAGAGGCCAATAGCATATAAGGTGAGAGTATTTGCAGTAGCCACGGTATCAAAGGCTGTAAAGGCACCTCGTTCGAAAATTATATGAATGATGGGTTCTGCGAGAAGCATAAGACCAATGGTCGCAGGAATAGTGAGGCTAAAAACCATGGTGAGGGATGAAACCATGGTTTCCTTCATTCCATTGATATCCTTTTTGGCAGCATGTCTTGCAAGCACCGGCATGGCTGCAATGGAGAGTGCTACTCCAAAAATTCCAATGGGGAGTTGTACCAGGCGAAATGCATAGTTGAGCCAGGAAACAGAGCCTTCGACACAGGAGGATGCGAAATTGGTATTGATAAAGATATTGATCTGGGTGGGGGAGAGTCCAATGACGGCTGGTATCATCAGGGTAATAATCCGTTTGAGACCGGGGTCTTTAAAGGGCAGTCGTGGTGTAAATTTAAAACCGCACTTTAACAGCGCGGGGAATTGGATGGAAAGCTGTAAGATTCCGCCAAGAAGTGTTCCAATTGCCATTCCAACGATTGCCGGGTGGCCAAATTTGGGAAGAATGTATGCCAGGCTCACTCCACCAAGGATGGAACCAAGATTGAAAAAGGCCGATGCCATGGCAGGAACGAAAAATTTTCCTCTGGAATTCAGTATGCCCATCACCACCGCAGCAAGTGAAATGAAAACAAGAAAGGGCAGCATGATTCTGGTAAGCAGGGTGGTGAGCTCACGCTTTCCTGCAACGGCTGAAAAAGTAGAGGCCAGAAGGTTTACCAGAGGATCCGCAAAGAAAATTCCAAGGAGTGTGAGAAAAGAAAGAAGTATGGCGAAAAAAACCAGGACATTTGAGGCAAGCTGCCAAGTTTCTTCTTTGGAACGGTTGCTGTCGTAATCGGTGAAAACAGTTATAAACGCAGCAGATAATGCTCCTTCTGCAAAAAGATCACGAAGAAGGTTGGGTATCCTGAAGGCAACCACAAAGGCATCATAGGCTAGCCCTGCACCAAACATCCCGGCAAAGATCTGTTCCCTGACAAGCCCAAGTACGCGACTGCACATAACTGCAATGGATACAGTACCCGCTGATTTTGCAATTCTTCCACTCTGTTTCGCTTCTTTTTTCACGTATGGTCTGGAGGTTGAGAATTACACGCTGTGCCTATTAGTGGCTTTTAGGGGATCTGGGGACACCGGAAACTGGAGACATGACCCAATTCGTCTTTATCTTTTGAATTGGGATCGTGTCCCCCTATTCCGTTGTCCCTAGTTTCCTACCAGCATATTCGTTATGAAATTCCGACTCAAACTCAATTTCGGTGAATAGTTACAATAATTTAAATATTGTTTCAGGAAGAACCTGATATACAACGCCACCGGAAGTGGGGCTTTAGCCGCGCCCAAGAGCGTCATCGGCAGGACTGAAGTCCCGCTTCCGGGAGCTCACTTTGTCAAATTAATTAAAATTCCATTCCTTAGTATTTCGCTGCATCATATATGGATATGTAAATATAAACCCTATATATATACTGGTTTTTACAATGCTTTGCCAGGGAAAGTCCGCACCTTTTTTTCCTTTTCATTATTTACGGGGAATGGACATGGAATTGGTGAACATCCTTGACTTTCATTAAGATTATTGAATATATGAATAGAGAAATATTGGTAATTATTCGGAGTTGCTCAAGGGGTTTTGCTCTGCTTTGCTTTATTGTAGACAGACGCCCTTGTATTTCATCGACGAGACTATAGCACAACCGTTATTTTCAAGGAGGTTTGCATGCAGGATATTAGTAAGATAAGAAACATCGCGATCATTGGACACGGAAGTTGTGGAAAGACCTCTTTGGCTGAGGCCATGCTGTTTACAGCCGGTAAGATTAAACGTCTTGGTAAGGTCGACGACGGAAGCTCAGCAATGGATTTTGAAGATGAGGAAGTGCAACGTAATGTTTCAATCAACACCTCTTTTCATAATTATTCCTGGAAAAAGCATGATGTCTATTTAATGGATACTCCGGGTGATGATAACTTTATAAACGAGACGTATATGGCAACTCAGGTTGCTGATAGTGCTGTTTTTATAGTTGGTGCTGTTCTCGGTGTGAAAGGGCAGACTATAAAATTTGCTGATTTTATAGCGAATAAAAAGTTGCCATCGATCATTATGATCAACAAACTTGATCGTGAGCGGGCAGATTTTGGACGTACTATTGATCAAATAAATGATTCTCTTCCGCTTACTCCAGTTGTTTTACATATCCCCATTGGGGAAGAAGAAGGATTCCGTGGTCTTGTCGATATTGCCAGCGGAAAGGCGTATTTGTTTGATCCGAGTGGTAACGGTGCAGTCACTGAAACAGATGTTCCAGATGATATGAGTGATGATATCGCCTACTATCGTGAAAGTTTGATGGAGCAGGTAGCTGAAACAGATGATGACCTTATTGAAAAGTTCCTGGAGGATGGAGAGCTTTCCCCAGAAGACTTACAAACGGGTCTTAAAGGTGGTGTTGCTAGCGGAGCCATCGTGCCAGTGTGTGTCGGAGCTGCAACCAGCAACTTTGGAACAGCACCATTGCTTGATGCAATCAATACCATCATGCCCTCTCCTGCGGATCGTCCGGATTTTATGGGTGTGGATACAAAAGGGGAACCCGTTGAGCGTAAGGCAACGGCTGATGAGAAATTTTCAGCTCAGGTATTTAAGACCATGGCTGATCCCTATGCTGGTCGGTTAACAATTTTCAGGATTAATTCGGGAACCCTTTCGGGAGACACCTTCTATAATAGCAGTAAAGAAATCAATGAACGCTTTGGACAACTTTTCCTCCCCGAAGGAAAAGAACAGAGACCAGTTGATAGTGCCGGTCCTGGGATGATTGTGGCTGTTGCCAAACTCAAAGAAACAACAACTGGAGATACTCTTTGTGATGCTTCTGCTCCGATCATATACGACAAACTTGATATGATGGAACCAGTTATTTCATACGCAATTCGGGCAAGCAAAGGTGATGAAGAAAAACTCTTCTCTTCCATCACCAGAATGCTTGATGAGGATCTCACCCTCAGGCTTTCCAGAGAGCCGCAAACCGGTGAAGTACTTATTTCAGGAGTGGGTAAGGTCCATCTTGATGTGGTCGGTGCGCGGATTAAACGCAAATTCGGGGTGGAAATGGAACTTTCCGTTCCAACGGTTCCCTATAAGGAGACCATTCGTGGGACAACTACTGTTCAGGGAAAACATAAAAAGCAGAGTGGCGGCCGTGGTCAATTTGGTGATTGTACCATAGTGATCGGTCCCAATTCCGGGAATGGTTTTGAATTCGAAGATAAAATTGTTGGTGGTGTTATACCGCAGCAGTATAGACCTGCCGTTGAAAAAGGGATTGTTGAGGCCATGGAAAGAGGTGTTATGGCTGGATATCCCGTGGTTGATATTAAGGTCAGTCTGATTGATGGTTCCTTTCATAATGTTGATTCTTCTGAGATGGCCTTTAAAATTGCCGGCTCTCTGGCCTTTAAAAAAGGTGCTCAGGAAGCTGGACTTACACTACTTGAACCTTATATGGATCTGACCATAATGGTTGGTAAGGATCATGTTGGTGATGTAATGGGCGATCTCAATTCCCGTCGTGGAAAGGTTATGGGGATGGATGCTGATAAAGGGCGTGAGATTATTAAAGCTCAGGTTCCTCAGGCTGAAGTTCTGTTGTATGCCGCAGATCTTACTGCAATGACCGGTGGTCTTGGAACATTCACTATTGATTTTTCACATTATGAGGAAGTCCCGTCAATGATTGCCGATAAAATTGTTGCTGATAATCAGGTAGAATAAGTTCTTTTTTAAAATGAAGAGTAACTATTCACCGAAATTGAGTTTGAGCCGGAATTGCATAACTAATACGCTGGTAGGAAACTGGGGACATGATCCAATTCGTCTTTGTCTTTTGAATTGGAATCGTGTCCCCAGATTCCGGGTAAACATTACGCCGTTTCATAGCATGGTGAATAATTACAATGAAGATTGATACAGGCAGATTTACGTTTGGTGTTCTCACCATGAGTGATAAAGGATCCCGGGGAGAACGTGAAGATACCAGCGGGCCTCATCTGCTGAAGACATTCAATGACCTTGGATACCAGCAGAAGGCCTATGCTGTGATTCCTGACAGGGCTGAGGGGATAACAGAAACCCTTGTGTCCTGGGTTGATGATAAGAAGATTGATCTGATTATAACAACAGGTGGAACAGGAGTTGCTCCAACGGACGTGACTCCTGAGGCAATGGCTGGTGTTATAGAAAAGGAAATTCCTGGAATGGCTGAGGCCATGCGGGCGGAAAGTCTGAAAAAAACGCCCAATGCGGTACTCTCAAGGGGAATAGCCGGTATTCGAGGGAGATGTTTGATTATTAATCTTCCGGGGAGTGAAAAGGCTGCCCGGGAAAATATTGCAGTGCTGATTCCGTCACTTGCTCATGCTCTGGATAAGATTCAGGGTGGAACCAGTGATTGCGGAGTCGGGTGATGAATAGTTACTAAGTTCAGTTAGGAATGAATTCTTAATAGATTGAACTCAGTAAACTCTCGGAAGCGGGACTACAGTCCCGCCGATTACGCCTTTAGGCGGGGCTAAAGCCCCACTTCCGGGGGATGAATCAGTTTCTGCCTGAACTAATACTTAATGTATTTATTTCCTGTCCCCTAATTTCTTACTTACGTCTTTCAAAGATTAGATTCACCTGTTCTTCACCCTCTTTTAAAGCAGTAATCTCGCCAATAACACAGGCATCTTCACCATGGGCCTTGAAGCGAAGGAGAATATCCTCTACAGCGTCATCATTCACTGCGATCATTAAACCGATTCCCATATTAAACGTACGGTACATTTCCTCTATTGGAACATTACCTTTTTCGGCAAGAAAATCGAAGATGGGTGGTGTCTGCCAGCGTCCACAGTTAATGTCAGCTTTACAGCCAGCCGGGAGTATGCGTGGTATGTTGTCGATAAATCCGCCACCTGTGTTATGGACGATGCCATTTAACTTAAAGCTCTTGAGGACTGCAAGGACAGACTGAACATAGATTTTAGTTGGTTTGAGAAGCTCTTCGCCAAGGGTGCAACCCAACTCTTCAATGTGATGATCCACACTGAAATCGTTATCGCTGAAACAGATTTTACGAACAAGAGAGAAGCCATTGGAATGAAGTCCGGATGATTTGAGTCCGATTATTTTATTGCCAACTCGTATCTCGGAGCCATCAATCAGTTTGTCGCGATCACCAATACCAACCACAAATCCAGCAAGGTCATAGTCGCCAGTTTTGTACAGGCCAGGCATTTCAGCAGTTTCTCCGCCAACGAGAGAACATTGCGATTGAATGCATCCTTCGGCAATACCTTTTACTACTTCAGTGGCAACATCGAGATCGAGTTTTCCGACGGAGTAATAGTCGAGAAAACAAAGCGGCTTGGCACCACCAACTATAATGTCGTTGACGCACATGGCAACAAGGTCAATACCAATGGTATCATGCTTGTTGCAACGTTTGGCGATGTCAAGTTTTGTTCCGACACCATCGGTCGATGTAACAAGAACAGGTTGCTTGTATTTGTCGGTATCTATGGCAAATAGACTGGAGAAGCCACCGATGTCATTTAAGACACCGCGTTGATGAGTTGATTTGACAATATCTTTAATTCCATGAACAAATGCATTGCCCTTGTCGATATCAACCCCTGCTTCACTATATTTTGATTGTTTTACGTCGCTCATTTTTTTATTGTGTTTGTTGTCATTAGTGATTGAGAAAATTCGTTGTACAATAGTCAGTATTTCGTGAAATTGCAAGAAGTCTGCACACTGTTTATGCGCACTTCGTTATCTGAGATAGTATCAAATTGACAGGAAAACAGTTATGAAAATTTTAATTTTACTGGTGGGTATGGTGTTAATAGTTGAAGGAATACCCTATGTAGCATCCCCGGAATCCATGCGGGAATGGCTAAGGAAAATTAGTGAGATGAAGGTGGAACATCTTCGAATGTTAGGGCTTTTGTCAATGTCTTCGGGGTTGGTTATATGCTGGTTTGTTCAGAGCAGCGGATGTTTTTAGGATAGATTTAGGGATTCGGCTGTTTTTGGAGTAGAAAAAGAAATCCATTAATCCATTCACCTTTGTCCTTTCTTAATTTCGAGTGCGTATCTTCAAGAATGGTCCATCCAGTTTTCTTGCTTAAGCTGTTGATATACTCTTGGGAATGGCCAAAACGACCCGTTGTTTTAAGTTCAAAACCTGCATTTTGCGATTCTTCCACAGAAAAGAGAAAGAGGCCATTGTCCACACTGTTTTCTAAACATTCTATAAAGACTTTTTCAAGATTTCCCATATAGGTAAAAACATCGGCCGCGAGAATCAGGCTAAAGGGCTTTGTATTGTTCGTGAGAAAGTGGAGGATGTCGTCCTTTACCAATTGCTTGTATATCTGTTTTGATGAAGCAACACTCAGCATTTTTTCGGAAATATCCATGCCGATAATTTCCTCGCAGCAATCTTTGAATTCGGTTCCAGCCAAGCCTGTTCCACAGCCAAGGTCAAGGGCCCGATCCTGTATATTAGCTTGAAATACCTTGTTATACATGTTTTTCAACGCAGTTGGTGTTCTGTACTGGAGCTTGTTAAGCAAACTCTGTTCAAACTCATCTGCGTAATTATCAAATACAGATTCCACATAATCCAATGGTGCGGTCTCAGGAGTATTGCCGGAGAGTGAATCTATCATGTGTCTGGCTGCTTGATGATGCGGGTTATGATGCAACAGTTGTCTGTAGAGCTGCTCTGCCTTTTGTGACTGGCCGGATTTATGACAGAGGTAGGCATAATTGTTGAGGCTTGAAAGATGTTCCGGGACATCTGTAAGAATGCGAACATAGAGTCGTTCAGCTTCGGAGTATTCTTCCAAATCCTGGTAGCAGAGTGCAAGATTGTAGAGCGTGTCAACGGTTGTATCGCCAGCTTTGAAGGCATCTTCAAAGGATTGTGCAGCTTCTGCAAACTTTCCTAAACGCCTGAAATTCAGACCGCGATTATAATGAATATCAGGGTCTTCGCTGTCCCATTCGGATGCCATACCGTAATGGAGCTCAGCATCTACGAAGAGGCCAAGTTCAAACAAAGCCAAGCCGTAATTAAAGTGAAGCAGTGCTGAATTCGGGATGATGCTAAGGAGGTCTTTGTAGAGGATAAGCGCCTCGTCTGGCTTACCCTTTTCATGGAGTTGACAGGCTCTGCTAAAGAGTCTTTCAATATCTTGAGGGGTTGCAGTACTTTTATCTGAAGTTTTACACATGACAGTAAATATCGGAAAAATAAAATAATATATTAAATCAAATTGACGGAATCAGCATACTGGTTGTATTATGTAGCGTTCATCTAGATGTAAGTCAAGGATGTGAACCTGGCCATAGCTCCTCTCGAGCTGTCGTTAAAATTGTGATGGCAATGGAAAAGAAGACTGAAAAAAAAGAACTTATTGGTACCGAAGGAAAACTTCTGCTGGATATGATCCGCAGATTGAACCGTCGTGGTGCCACAGAAAATCTCCTGAAACTTATCACCAAGACCCATCCAGCAGATACAGCATGGGTATTCAGGCATCTCTCGGAGCTTGAACGTAAGGAAGTCTTCAATATTCTAGCACAAACTGATCAGGTCGGAGCATTTTTAAGTGAACTTGACGAGTCAGTCATGGTTCCACTTGTCGAAAATCTCTCTCCAAAATTTATGGCTGATGTTATCAGTGAGATGGCATCGGATGATGCTGCTGATCTTATTGAAGCATTGCCCGACGATTTTGGGACTGAAATCCGCTCTCAGATGGAACAGGCCGATCGGGAAGAAGTCGATGGTCTCCTGCAGTACCACCCCGAAAGTGCCGGCGGACTGATGTCTCCGGACTTTATGTATCTGGATGAGGAACTAAGTGTTGGCGAAGCGATTGCCAAGGTACAAAAAAGAAGTGAAGACAAAGAGATGGTTTTTTATCTCTATATAACATTCGGTGACGGTAAACTGGCAGGAGTAGTTTCACTGCGTGAACTTCTCACCAACCCGCCCCACAGACAACTCAAAAATATCATGAAGGAAAATGTTCTGTCAGTAAATACCGATACTGATCAGGAAGAAGTCGCCCATGTTATTTCTCAGTATAATCTCCTTGCTGTACCGGTAGTTGATGCCAACTACAGACTGGTTGGTATCGTGACGGTCGATGATATTATTGACGTTATGCGAGAAGAGGCCACCGAGGCCTTTTTACAGATGGCTGGTGCCGGTAAGGATAGAGAGATTCTTCTGAAATCCACTTATGAAAATGTTGTTCTTCGTGCTCCCTGGCTCTTTGCCTCCTGGCTTGGGGGCGTTATGGCCCTCTTTATTATCGGTGCCTTTGAAAAAGAGCTGACTCAAGTCCTCGCACTTGCATCTTTTATTCCTATAATAATGGGGATGGGCGGTAATATAGCCACTCAATCTTCCACCATTGTTGTGCGCGGTATTGCCACTGGTCGGATAAATATGGAGGATTTCCGTAAGCTAATTTTTAAGGAGATGCGAGTCGGTATTATTCTCGGGCTTCTTTATGGAGGATTCCTTGGTGTACTTGCCTATTTTGGGTATGCAGAACCAAAACTTCTCGGCCTGGTGGTAGGCCTCTCCATATTTTTTTCCATGGCAATGGCTGCAACCGTAGGTACAGTTATTCCTTTGATTTTGAAACGTTTTGACATTGATGCCGCAATTGCAACGGGTCCTTTTGTCACCACTGCCATTGATATACTTGGTGTTCTTGCTTACTTTATGATTGCAAAATTATTCCTCAATCTTTGAGACGTGGATACCAGCCATTATGCTTAGATCCTCCTCTGGAAAAGTCTCACCTCTTGCCATTCTTGTTCTTGTCTTAATAGGATTATGGCTGCTCTTTCAACCAGTTCAAAATAACTTGTTTCGTCCAGCTGCTGAACCGCGAGCGGTGACTGCCCGTGGTGATCTTGCTGAAGATGAACAAAACACCATAGAGCTTTTTAAAAATATTTCACCTTCCGTTGTCTATATTACCACCATAGCAGTACGCAGGAATATGTTTTCATTAAATGCCGTGGAGATACCACAGGGAACCGGGTCCGGCTTTGTTTGGGACGGCAATGGCAGGGTGGTCACCAACTACCATGTTATCAGTGATGCCAATCGGATTGAAGTTACCATGGCCGACCATAGTACCTGGAAAGCAGTACTCATTGGTGCTGCTCCCGATAAGGATCTGGCGGTTCTGCAAATTGACGCCCCGGCCCATTTGCTGCAACCTATTCCGGTTGGAGAATCAACAGATCTTCAGGTCGGTCAAAAGGTTTTTGCCATCGGAAATCCCTTTGGGCTTGATCAGACCATCACATCGGGAATCATATCGGCACTTGGTCGTGAAATAAAAGCGATAACCGGCAGAACAATCAGCGATATGATTCAGACAGATGCTGCGATTAATCCAGGAAACTCCGGGGGGCCTCTTCTTGACAGTGCCGGACGTTTGATTGGTGTAAATACTGCTATTTTCTCACCTTCGGGTGCCTATGCCGGAATTGGTTTTGCTGTACCGGTCAGTGAAATAAACCGGGTTGTTCCACAGCTTATCAGTAACGGAAGGCTTATTCGCCCGGGTATTGGTGCATCTCTTGCTGATGCACGCCTGGTGAAACGTCTGGGAATCGAGGGGATACTTGTACTTGGAGTTGAACAGGGCGGTCCTGCGCACAGGGCAGGCCTACGTCCCACGAAACAGTTTGGCAATGAAGTTATCTTAGGCGATGTGATCATCGGTGTTGCAGGCAATAAGGTGCTGTCCTACGACGATATCAGAACAGAACTTGAACGACATGCTGTCGGGGATCAGGTTGTTGTGAATATTCTTCGGGATGGAATAGCTGCTGAACTTACTTTGCGGCTCTCTGCACTTAGTGAATGAAGTAAGCTCCTGGAAGCGGGACTTCAGTCCGGCCGATTACGCTTTTTGGCGGGGCTAAAGCCCCACTTCCGGGGGAAGTATACATTGAGTGCTGCCTGGAAAAATGTTCAAGTTATTTTTTTTCTTTACCTTCAATCTTTAGCCTACTACCTCAAATTCCCGGAATCTTCTTATTCAATTTCCTGGCAAGTTCACGCATATCCTGGGTTTTGTCAGATTCGTCGACAATTTCTCTGCCAACGATTTCTTCAAGAACATCCTCCATTGAAATAACACCTGTTACAGCACCATATTCGTCAACTACAACAAAAAGATGTTGGTGGATTTCAAAGAATTCCACAAGGATATGGTTTAAGGGAGAGGTCTCAGCAACAAAGTGAACGGGTGACATGAGTTCCGAGAGTTTTGTGTCATGGCGTTGTTCAGCAACTGCCAGTAAAACATCACGGCGCATAATAATACCCGTTACATTATCAGCCTCTTCTTTGTAGACAGGTACGCGGCTATGGCTGGAAAGCCTTGCTTCATTAGCCATAACGTCTGCAACAGTCATATCTTCATTAAGAGAAAAAGTGACGGTACGAGGGGTCATAACATCGCGTACAACGCGGCTACCCAGTTCCAGGATATTAAAAATAACCCGTTCCTGATCAGCCCCGATTTCACCGGATTGTTTGGAGAGGGCTGCTATGGTCTGCAGTTCTTCAGCCGAAATTGAATCATTACTTTCAGGCTGTGGAATGAGTTTTGTCACCTGCTGGCAGAGCCAGACGATGGGCTTTAGTATAATGATCATCCAGCGAAGAGGATGGGCTATATAAGGAGCAAGTAATAGTGTGTAACTGATCCCGATTGTTTTTGGGAGTATTTCTGAGAAGAGCAGGATGATAAGGGTGAAGACAGCAGAAAAAAGGATTAAATTTTGCTCACCAAAGACAACGGCAGCTGAGGCTCCTGCAACAGCAGCTCCTACGGTGTGAGCGATGGTGTTCAGGGTGAGAATAGCGGTGATAGGTTCGTCCATATCTTCACGAAGTTCGCGAAGCAGGGTGGCGGAAGTATGTCCTTTCTTCTTTAACATCTCAACCTGACTCGATGAAATAGAATAGAGTACCGCTTCTAGAACAGAACAAAAGGCAGAAACAGCAACTGCTAAAACAACAGCGATGATAAGTGTACTTGTCAAAACATGCTCCAGAAGATGGATGGTTTGTAGAGAATTGTTTAATTTGTTTCCAGTATACTGCCCTTTAAGTTCTTTGCCAAACATTGGTGGAAGCGCTATACTCATTAATCATAAAATTTTAGTAACTATTCACCGAAATTGAGTTTGAGTCGGAATTGCATAACGAATACG
>CAZIDU010000024.1:0-42863 GCA_964538055.1 uncultured Desulfocapsa sp.
TTTTGGGCTCTGCTACCTACAGAGGCTATGCACTTATTATACGAATTCAGCTTATGAAAAAGACATTGTGTTACGGTTTATTTTTATTTCTTTTTTTTCTCGTTGTCGACTCTTCAGCCATAGCCGTGGCCGAAGAACTCCCGGTCAAGAACATGGTAACCATGATTGATCTTGGTGCAGACAGTTGTGTGCCCTGTAAACTAATGGCCCCGATTATTGAGAAACTGGAGCGTAAGTACAGAGGAAAGGCCGCCATTGTTTTTATTGATGTATGGAAAGATCCGGATCAGGCCAAAAAGTATGGAATCAACACGATACCCACCCAGATTTTTTACGAGAGAAGTGGCAAAGAACGCTATCGCCATGTCGGTTTTCTGGAAGAAAAAGAAATCAGAAAATGGCTCGACATGCTTCTTTCAATCTAACCCTGACAATCTCTTTCCGGGAATCCCTACTATGGTTCATGCCGACCGTTCCTTCTGCCCGCTTTCAAAGGTATCCATACTTGTGGCGATAATGTCCTCTATCTGCAGTTTCTTTTTAATTGAGAGTCCCTATGTTTGACACCCTTTTTCTCACCATCAACTCATGGATGACAGGTGGGCTTTTAGCAGCAGCCCTGGGATGCTTCTGCTGGGGGATGGTCAGTGTGCTGTTCAGCCCCTGTCATATGGCATCCATCCCACTTATTATCGGCTATGTTGGCGGTCAGAACAGGATTCTCAAAGAACGAGAAGCTGTTCCCTATGCCCTTGTCTTTACCAGTGGACTGTTTATCACCATCGCCATAATAGGTTTTGTTTGTGTCTTGCTGGGCCGAATGATGGGAGATGTCGGCCCATATTGGACACTTCTTTTGGGGGCAATTCTTTTATGGGTTGCCATGGATATGCTCGGAATCGCCAAATGCAAGATGCCCGGTAACTCCTTAAGTAGGCTTCAAGTTAAAGGGCTTCCAGGTGCCTTTATTTTAGGGCTTGCCTATGGTGTTCTTTCCGGATCCTGTACTTTTGGATTCATTGCTCCCATTCTTGCAATTATCACTGTTCAGAAGCAAATCGCTATCGGACTTTTTCTCCTTACACTCTTTGCCCTCGGTCACTGTCTCCCTATTGCAGTGGCCGGTAGTTCAGCAGCTCGTGTCAAAAGACTCATCAACAGCTCCTCGTTTCAGCACAGTGGAACCTGGTTTCGCAAAGGTGCCGGAGTACTAACGGCAGGCCTGGGGATCTACTTTATGGTTCTTCCCTGGATCGGTATATAAGCAATTGAGCGTAAACCATGACACAAAATGTGACCCCGTAGCAACGCTTTTTTCATGCTATACCGCAACTTTCAGCTCTCAGCAACGATCTGATAGCTGAGATGGCACAACAAACTGGAAAACGAAAATATCGCAAAGGAGAATATGTGTTTTTTCAAGGAAATCCCGCTCAGTTACTTCGAACAGTTCAATTGAATCATCCTGGACAGTCAATTATCAATTAAATTGCAGGACTTACAGCCAGTATGATGCGCGACTTAGCCGGTTTAAGAAAACTTTTTTTCACCTCGCCGAGACATTGAAATGGAAGGAAGAAGAATAGCAGCCCTGAAAATCTCGGCTTTACCATCAGCACAGGCCAAAGCCCTCAGCCATCAACTCTCTTTCCCTAAAATCCCAACACAATGTGACACAATTTATGCGATAGGAATACCAATACCACTGGCAGGGAACATCATGAACAAATAGAGCCCTCCAAATATTGTATGAGATTTTTTTAATGGGTAATAAAGTCACAGTAGTGGGTAGAAAGGATACAGCCGACGACAATGTCACAGGCAAGCGCACCCCCCCTTAGGAGTAATTCCCATTCATACTGTAACCTTAGACGAAGTCACAACTAGACCTTTATATTTCTTCAAAATCCACTCTGACAATACACTCTGTGGTACACTAGTTGCACTTACGCAGAAAACAAACATTAGCTATACCTATTATCTTTGGAACATTGAACCGGAGTACAGACAAAAAAGTGTATGTTAAACTAGCACCAAGCAAAGGACAGAGACAGGCACCAGAGTCCCCTCTAACCGCAGGGCCATCCATGCTTGATACCGACAGTCCATTGCATAAAAGCTATACGTCTGTGATACTCTTTGCCAAGATCAAACGAAAAGAATTTGCAGATGAGGTCTTTACCCTCAATTACCTGTCCAAGATCGATGAACTCAGATAAGTAGAAGGATTGTTTTTACCTGCTTGCTGCCGGTCTGTTTTTTTTATTGTCCGCGGATCTGCAGGCAAGTGCTGACTACACCTTTGAACTGGATGAAATAGAGAATAATCCACTTCGATGGGCGGCTACGCTGGATTGAATTTTGAGCACTTGGAAAGCAACAAAATGGAATTTCCTTTGCGCTGTTTTTTTTGATTTCTTATATTTTTGTTTTATTTGTATCAACAGATGCTACAGCACAGGGGTTCCGCTGGATTCCTGTCTAAATTTTGGCGGTAGAAAGCCTAAACCATTGAAAGGTTATATAATGAAAAAAGAAGAATTTGCCGGATATGTAAAAACAGAACGAGTATACATCCTGATCACTGCTTCTCTCTTAATCGGATTTCTGAGCGGGGTGGTTCTTGCAGTGTATAAATCTCCCGCAGGAAGTGGAAGTCAACCACCCACAGTAACGCAACAACAGCAACAACAACAAAGCGAGAAACATGATATGGCAGCAGTAGAAAGCCAGGTCATCGCCACTCCGAATGATCCTGGTGCCTGGAAACATCTGGGAGATGCATACTTTGATACAGACCAACCTGCTAAAGCCATAAAGGCCTACATCAAAGCTCTGGAATTTGCCCCTGGAAACCCGGATGTGCTAACTGATCTCG
This sequence comes from uncultured Desulfocapsa sp., assembly GCA_964538055.1. GTDB lineage: Bacteria > Desulfobacterota > Desulfobulbia > Desulfobulbales > Desulfocapsaceae > Desulfocapsa. The sequence continues at coordinate 2,879 of CAZIDU010000024.1, forward strand.
GTGTGATGTACCGTCGTGACGGACAACCGGATAAAGCCTTACTAGTCTTTGATCAGGCAATTCAGGCTGTCCCCACCCATGAACAGTCCAGACTCAACAAGGGTGTGGTGCTGCTCTATGACAAGAAAGATCAAACCGGGGCGTTTCAAGTCTGGGACGCACTCCTTGACATAAATCCCATGGCCAAAATTCCGTCAGGGCAACTCCTCAGTGACTTTATGGGTGATTTGCAAAAAAAATAATCGAAAACTAGATTCAGGGATCACCCTTTCCTCAACGATTTACACTAGTGGATGATCCCAGAGCCGTACTCTTGATACCTTCATTGGATATACTATTATTACTCAACTTTCAGACTTATGGTAATGGTCGATTTGTCGCATGAATATGGATTGTTCTATGATTATATCAGGCGGAAGGCGTTTAATCGAAAGGCTGAAGGTGAAGAAAATCACCGGAGAATGGTTAACTGACAGATATCAAACCAAAGCATGAGCCAGACTAAAAGACAGTCCACCACAAACAACGAGACCGAATAGATACTGACCGGGGTTCATAAAGAGAATTGGCAAGGTACCAATAGCCAACATCATAAAAACGCCCCTTCCCATAGAATTGATTCGTTTATTTCTGTCCTTCACTATAACTCCAGTCCATAAAAAAAGAGCCCTTGCCTGTAAATTATTAAATTCGACAGGCAAGAGCTGAGAAAGAATGTTTAACACATTAATTCATTTCTCTGTTACTTACTGACGGTGGCGGGCTTTGCTTCCTTGTTAACGTATTTAAAAAATACTGGGAAGGCCACGAAGAAGGCTACACAGATCAAATACTCAATCCCCTTAATATGGGTATAATAATCAACCAGGGTATGCAGAGGCTTAACCATTCCTATTGCGACCATATATTGTCCGGCCAGGGTACTTACCGACCAGCCAACTTGTGAAAGTGCGCTTACAAGAGCAGCTCCCACCCAGAGACACATTACTGAACCTACTGCCAGAATAATCATTCCTGCTGTTTTTGAGTTGTTTTGGGCCATGATGTTCTCCTGTTAAATTTGTATTAACCCTACTTGATTTTATTTTATCCCAGCAGTGCTGTCAGATATCCCTTAGCAACATTTAAAGGGCCATCTGTTACAAAAGCACCGAATAGACAAGCTACTCCCCATATACCGACAAGGGCAGCCAGTACCATTCCGACCCCGAGTGCAAAGGTTGAAGTTTCATAACCGACATCAGCCTGTTTCTGAGTTGTATTTGTTGTTTTTACAGCCATGATGTCCTCCCTATTAAAGTAATCTCATTTATTTCTTTTCAATCTGGTTGAAGCATTATCAATGCCACTTTGGGGAAAAAGACATAAAAAATATAAAGCACTGACATTACAAACAGTTGCCTCAACATTAGAAAGTGAAAAACTGGACATTCTAATGCAACATTTCTGTTGTCTCAATATCCTCAACAACCACGTGTGTGGCATTTTCGCTACGAAAGTGTTGCACGAAGGTGCGTGCTCTGTAAGATATGCAAACTCTGGTGTTTAATCTTAAGACGTGTTGGAAATCCTTGACAAACTGTGGTGTGCTACGCATGATGCGTGTATGAATACTTCCAGCCATTCTCCATTTGCATTTTCAAATGTGAGGCGATTTATCGCCTTTCGTGCCTTTTTTAATGTACGCTTCTATTATCCTGTTTTCACAATTCTATTCCTGGATTATGGACTGAGCATCGAACAATTCGCCCTGCTCAATACGGTATGGGCTTTCACCATCGTGCTCGCCGAAGTACCTTCCGGAGCACTTGCCGACCTCATAGGCAGAAAGCGTCTCCTGGTCACAACCAGCCTGCTGATGATCGCTGAAATGCTGCTCCTGTCTTTTGTTCCCCTGGGAAACAGCCAACTTATTTTCGGTGCATTTCTTCTTAATCGTGTCCTCAGTGGTCTTGCTGAAGCCCTCGCCAGCGGAGCCGATGAAGCCATGGCCTATGACACCCTTGTGGCAGAGGGAGACCCTGAAGACTGGCCGAAGGTTCTTGATATCCAGATGCGGGTGCGGAATTTTTTTTACATCATCACGATGACCATTGGAGCGCTGGTCTATTCTCCAGACGCTGTGAACACTGGGCTGCACTGGTTAGGGCTGCAGATAGAACTGGATCAACAGGTCACCATGCGCTTCCCTATCTATCTCACACTCGGTCTTGGTGTTCTTACCCTGATCACCACCCTCGGCATGCATGATCCCATTACGGAAAAAACAAAACCAGTCGTTGCAACGACGATCTTCAAAAAAATACAACATGTCAGCCGGATAACATTTATTGCGGGTGCCTGGATTCTGCAAACCCCCATGGCTCTTGCTGTTATTCTTTTTGGTATGAGTTTCGACCATGTTCTCCGTATGCTAGTCACCATGACCAGTCAATACTACCGGGTCATAGATCTACCCGAAGCAAGTTTTGGCTTGATTGGAGCCGGCATAGCGATGCTTGGCCTGGTTGTACCGCGGATTGCCAGAGCCATGGTTGAGAATTTCAGTCCTGTTGTCAATGTCTGCTGGGTAATGGGACTTGCTCTCCTCTCACTGTGGGGCCTGACCCTCTTTTCACCGATACTGGGTATACTCCCCATGGCACTTATATTTGTGACCATGATGCTCACCTCATTTTTCTCCAGTCATTATCTCAACCAAATAGCCGAACCTCACCAGCGAGCCACGGTTCTCAGCTACAAGGGACTTGCCTTTAATGCGGCATACGGCATTATTGGAATTCTCTATGCTGGCATCATTGTCAATCTACGTGACACAGTACAAACGACCTCCTCTGAGCTCAGCAATACTCTTGTAGAAAATGAGGCTTTCAGACTGTCCATATCCTATTTTCCATGGTATCTTGCTGCCATACTTCTCCTGATAACCGCTATTTGCCTGCTGCACTTCCGTTTACTGCGTTCATCGGAGTGAAAATTATTACAATTAACTCGTTTTTTTAACTAGTTGAGATGGCTGCATTTTGTTAGTTGAGCAAATTAGCAGTTACTCAACATTTTAAAATCAAAACAAAATGTTCCTAAGAAATGCGGGCTAGTGTCCAATGAACCCAGATTGCGCCCTACAAGCCGACCACAAGAAAGAGACACTCTGTCTCACCTTCTTAGGCTCATGGACTGTCCACATTGAGCCCTGCGCACTACCGGATTTCAGCCATCTCTTCACACCTCAAACCAAAATCCTCTCCTTTGACACCAGACACCTGATTGAGTGGGATAGTAGATTTCTCGTTGAACTTTGCCGTATTACAGAAATTGCAGAAAAACAGGCAATCACCATTGAGCCCAAAGGACTACCATCCGGTGTCAGTAATCTTCTAAGACTCAGCCAAAAAAAAACTTTTGCCCCTCCCGACAATAGATATTCTGATCCTGGAATACTTGATGGTATCGGCCGGCATGCCATTGAGTTTGGCAAACAATCTAATGAAATGCTGGCATTTACGGGGGAAATTCTTTTATCCTATATTCGTTTTTTCACTGGACATGCCCGCTACTTAAAGAAAGATTTCAGCTTTTTTCTCTATGATTGCGGACCTCAGGCTCTTCCAATTGTAGCTCTCATCTCCTTTCTGGTAGGACTCACCCTGGCCTTTATTGGAGCCGTACAACTGAAGATGTTTGGAGCAGACATCTATGTCGCAAACCTTGTCGGACTTACCATGACCCGGGAAATGGGCCCAATGATGGCCGCCATCATTATGGCCGGTCGAACAGGTGCGTCCTATGCTGCCCAACTTGGGACCATGCAGGTCAATGAAGAAATAGATGCACTGGATACCATGGGAATCAACTCCTTTGATTTTTTAGTGCTTCCACGGTTAACAGCCCTGATTATCATGATGCCGCTGCTTGCAATTTGTGCCGACTTTATTGGAATTTTCGGCGGTTTTTTTATTGGCTGCCTCTCCCTCGATATCAGCCCCGCTATGTATTACGAACAAACAATTAAAGCTATTACTCTCAATCACTTTCTTGTTGGAATGATAAAATCCGTAGTATTTGGATATCTGGTCGCTTTCTGCGGCTGCATTAAAGGAATGCACTGTGGGCGCAGTGCCGACGCTGTCGGAAAAGCAACTACATCAGCCGTTGTAACAGCCATTGTCTTTATAGTGATTAGCGATGCCGGATTCACCTTCTTCTTCAATGTACTTGGGATATAGGAGAAATCATGACACCCTCAGATGCCCTCATTGAAGTTCAAAATCTCACCATGGCCTACGGTGATTTCATCCTGCAACAGAACCTTACTTTCAGTATCAAAAAAGGCTCCATTTTTGCAATCATGGGAGAATCAGGCTGCGGAAAATCCACATTACTGAGACATCTGACGGGACTCAAGCGTCCCGCTACGGGAGATATTAGTTTTTCCGGTAAAAATTTCTGGAAAAGTTCGAAGAAAGAGCGAATTCAGAGGATGCAGAAGTGTGGTGTTCTCTATCAATCCGGAGCCCTCTGGAGTTCCATGAGCATCGGTGAAAATATTGCCCTGCCATTACAGCAATTCACCGACCTCCCGACGAAACTTATCGCCGAAATTGTAGATCTGAAACTGGCACTAGTCGGGCTCAAAGGCTTTGCAAAGTATCCACCATCTGCCATCAGCGGTGGTATGAGAAAACGGGCAGGACTTGCAAGAGCCATTGCCCTCGATCCTGAAATTGTCTTTTTTGATGAGCCTTCAGCCGGTCTTGATCCTATCAGTTCAAAAATGCTGGATGATCTCATACTTGAGTTGCGTGATAGTCTGGGAGCAACCATTGTTATCGTCACTCATGAACTACCATCCATCTTTGCTCTAGCCGACGATTCAATCTTTCTTGATACGGAAACACGAACAATGCTCGCCACCGGAGATCCCAATATTCTTGCCAGAGAAAGTAAGAGTCTCAAGGTCAAACAATTCCTGAGCCGCAGTGTATCTCTAACAAACCAACCCTAACCCAATACCATTATGCCAAACAAAACATTTCAACCAGCAATGATAGGTCTGTTTGTCATCCTCTCTCTTGCCCTTTTTATGACTGCGATTGTCATTTTTGGCGGTAATAAGTTTTTTACCAAAGAGAATCTTGTCATTACATACTTCGAAGGATCTCTCGATGGTCTCAGTGTTGGTGCGGGGGTCACCTATCGCGGGGTCACCATTGGTCAGGTTAAGGCCATCAATATTCATATTAAGGCCAACGACGAAAAAAGCCAGGCAATCATTATACCTGTTATTGTTTCTCTGAATGCCGGAGCTTCCTTGATTGTGGACGGGCCCAAGGCCAAGAGCCGGGAAGACATTAATATCTTTATGGAAGCCATGTGTAAACAGGGGCTCAGAGCAAAGCTCAAGCTTAAAAGTGTGGTTACCGGGCAACGCTATATCGACCTGGCCTTTTATGACAACAGCGTCGCTGTCTATCGAGATACGACCGGAGAGTATTTTGAAATCCCCACCCTACCTTCTGAAATGCATCAATTTTCAAAAATAATGGGTGAAATCAATCTTAGCGAGCTGTACCACAAATTCAACAGTACCCTGACTTCCCTGGAAAAACTCACCTCGGGACTTGCAGAATCCCTTGACCAGAAGAAGACTCAACAGCTCCTCGATGATCTTTTAAGCGCCACCACAAGTTTAAACTCAATCCTTTCACAACTGGACACTGGAGTTTCACCGATTCTTCAAAAGATCGACGGGGGACTCGAACAGTTTACAAGCCTCACAAACCATGCGGACAAGATGGTCACTTCACTGGACAAACAAATACTCCCCCTGGCAAATGATCTAAAAACCACATTTGCCTCTATAGATTCAACGCTGCAGCAGGCCGATGCCCTCCTTATCCAGGCAGAAAAGACCATTTCCCCCAACTCTCCTCTGCACTATCGATTCACACAGGCCATGCAGCAGATTGAAGAAACTGCCAGATCAATCGAAATGCTCAGCGATTTCATTCATCGCAACCCCGATGCCTTTATTTTTGGCTTGCAAAACTCGGGCAAAGCTGAGCATAATAAATAATACCCACTAAATTAGATACTTGACAGCGCTGACATCCGTTCTAGTCATAGCTTCGGTTTAAGAAACATCAAAACAGGATATAAAATAGTCCATGTTCAAACAGAAAAAGCGACTGATCACGTTTTTGAGTATTTTATTGATAGTAGGTTTTTTACTCACCAGCCTGGCGAGTTATTTTATTTCAGTGGCCTCTCTGAGATACCGACTTACCCACAGTGAATTACCACTCACTAGTGATACGATCTATTCAGAAATCCAACGTGACCTTTTGCGTCCGATCTTTATCTCGTCCCTTATGGCATCGAACACCTTTCTCCGTGACTGGGTAATAGAGAAAGAACAGAACCAGAATGCGATTGTACGATATCTCAAGGAAACCCAGGAAACCTATAATACAGTCACTTCTTTTTTCGTATCTGAACAGACCCGAAATTACTATCACCCCGATGGCCTTGTTAAACAGGTAAAACCTGATGAGCTAAGAGATTCCTGGTATTTTCGAGTCCGGGACATGACAGAAGACTTTGAAATCAATGTGGACAGCGACCAGAAGAATGACGACGCCTTGACAGTATTCATCAATTATCGTGTCTATGACTATGATAAGAAATTTATCGGCGCAACCGGAGTTGGGTTAACTGTGAATGCAGTCCAAAAACTTATCAATCAATATCAATTAACATATAACAGAGATATCTTCTTTATTGACAGCGGAGGAAATATCAAGCTCAGCAATACCTCAAGCAAACAAATCCAGGAGCAGGCAACGGAGTTGCACGCTCTCCTCCAAAGCAAGGACTTTCTAACCAAGGTTACAGCCGCTGAGACCGTTGCCTTCCAGGATACTTTAAAAGGCCAACCGATATCACTGAATACCCGCTATATAAAAGAATTCGATTGGTACCTGGTGATCATGCAGAGCGAGTTGCAGGAAACAGGAAAACTCCTCAGGACCCTTCTTCTCAATTTACTGTTTTGTGCCTTCATTACCTCCGTTGTCCTATTTATTACTCACCGAACGATTTCCTCTTACCAACAAGATATCGAACATATGGCCACCACCGATAAGCTGACCGGGCTCTACAACCGCCAGGCACTTGAGTTGCTTTTCAAGCCATTACTTCTGGACCAGAATCGTAATCCAGATGGACTGTCATTGCTGTTGCTCGATATCGACCATTTCAAACAGATCAACGATTCACATGGTCACTTAGCCGGAGATGCAGTTCTGGAGCATCTTGCCACCCTGATAAAATCCCGGTTGCGGGAAACGGATATCATCTGCAGGTGGGGAGGAGAAGAATTTCTCATACTGCTCAAAAGATGTAATCTGCGGGCAGCAGCAAATATGGCTGAAGAGCTGCGCCTGGCTATTATGAATAACCCGCTCTCGTATCAGGAACACATACTCAATATCACCGTCAGCCTCGGTGTTTCAGAATATCATCCTGAAGACACAAGAAAAAAACTCATAGGCAGAGCCGACAAGGCTTTATATAGTGCAAAGGCAAATGGAAGAAATCAGGTGGTATCAGTCTAAGCCGTCGTAAATAAATAACTTGGACTTTTTTTGCTTCAAAAACGGTATAAGGGGCCGTAAATAAATGAATAAAAAGTACAAGTTATTTATTTACGCCCCTAAAGAGCTCATCCTGCAACATTATAATAATCGGAGCTTTCATTCAACATGAGTAATAAAATAGTCACAGAGATTCTTTTTCTACCAATCCTGTTCCTGCTCTCTTCAGGAAGCGGATGCATAAAACAACCTCTTCCCATCTATTATTACACCCTGTGGAACTCTGACCAGCAGGTAGTAGCCACAGGCGAATCCCCGGTAAGTATCCTCGTGGGGCCAATTCATATAACTTCTGTCCTTGATCAGGGACAGTTAGTCACTCAGAACTCAGGCTACTCTGTGAATATTGAGGAACAACACAGGTGGGCAGGAAACCTTCAGGAAATGCTGACCACAGCAATTATTACTAACCTCAGGCTTGATCTAGGAAGTGAGAAGATCTATACTTTTCCTGATGCCAAGAACTCGGATGGTTTTCAGGTAGTTATTGATTTACTCCATTTTGAAAAAGATAGTGATGGCTACGCTTATATGATGGCTCGCTGGAAAATCCTGGCCCCGAATAAAAACAACACCCTGTATGAGAAGACTTCAAGACTCCGAAAACTGCCTGAATCTGATGAATTCGAAGCCTTATCAAAGGCACTCAGCCATTGTATTTCAGATCTTTCAACTGAGATTGCAGACAGGATTCGTACACTCACATCAGACCAAAGGAACCTGTTATGAATAGAAAAGGCGTGTCTTGTTATTCACTTCTTCTTACCGCTTTTCTCCTTCTCGCAGCCCTGCCCCAGAGCAGCCATGCTTTGACCGTGCAGCGCTGGTTAGGGCAAACTGTATATGTCCCTGTATATTCACACATCTATGCTGATTCACGTTTCAAAGACAAACCCTTTCAGCTCACAGCAATCCTCAGTATCAGGAATACCGATATGGAAAACCCGCTCACCCTTGAAAAAGTAGACTATTACGATTCTCAGGGTAAATTACTCACCCATTACCAGGACAAAGCCATTACAATTACGCCCCTAGCATCCACTCGCTATATCGTCCCGGAATCAGATACCCTTGGTGGCTCAGGAGCCAAATTTATTGTAACGTGGAGTAGTAAAAATGGTGTCACCGAACCCATTATAGAAGGAGTTATGATAGGTACAAAAATGCAGCAGGGAATTTCTTTTGTCACAGACTCACAAACTTTATCAGGAACCAAAGCACATGAGTGATACTGAACTCCAATTCCTGAACGAAGACGAGAATCCAAACTGCCTGTCGAAACTCTTTGGCGGAAACTCCATACAACGGAGCTTTAAACAGGCCCTTACTCCCTTTGAAGAGTTTGTTCATAAGGAAGCTTCATCGGGATTGCTGCTTATGGCCTGCACGATTGTTGCACTGGTCCTGGCAAACTCAGCAATGTATCCAGTATACGATGCCATACTCCATCATAAATTCACCATTGGAAGCAGTTATTTTTCTATAACCCACTCCCTGCAACACTGGATCAATGACGGCCTGATGGCCCTCTTTTTCTTTATGGTTGGACTTGAAATTAAACGGGAAATTCTGGTGGGAGAGCTTGCGGATCGTAAACAGGCAATTTTACCCATTGCGGCGGCCATTGGCGGTATGCTTGTCCCTGCCCTTATTTATGCTGCAATCAACGGTGGCAGTGATGCCATCTCCGGCTGGGGTGTGCCCATGGCCACGGATATTGCCTTTGCCATGGGGGTTCTGGCACTCCTCGGAGCTCGTATTCCACGGCCTCTTGTTGGTTTCCTGCTGGCACTCGCCATTGTTGATGACCTTGGTGCGATTCTCATCATTGCAGCATTTTACACAGATCAGATAAATTTCCTGGCACTTTTGTTTGCAGGATTTGCATTTGTTATGCTCCTCCTCTCAAATATAGCAGGAATCCGTCGTCCCCTGCCCTATATTGTTTTTGGCATACTTTTATGGCTTGGAATGCTTGAATCGGGAATCCATGCAACCCTTGCCGGAGTGATAACAGCACTCACCGTCCCGGCAAACTCACTCTGTCATTCCATACCCTTTGTGAGACGAATGCGACAATTGACTACCCGGTTTGAAAGTATACAGGAAGACGACAAACATATTATGCAGAACGGTGAACAGCAGAAAGTCCTCCAGTCCATGGAAAACTTTGTTCATTGTATGGAAAGCCCCCTGCAACGAATGGAACACAATCTCCATATATCGGTATCCTTTCTTATTATTCCCATATTTGCTCTCGCCAACGCAGGAATTCCCATTGATGTTTCAACACTGGGCGAAACCTTTTCCAATCCGGTAACAGTCGGCGTGATAGCAGGACTTATAGGCGGAAAATTGATCGGTATTACCTTTTTTTCATGGCTGGTGCTTAAAACCGGCCTGAGCCGGCTGCCCGACGGTGTAAGCATGCCCCAGATTGCAGGTGTAAGTCTGCTTGCGGGGATTGGTTTTACCATGTCTATTTTTATTGGTGGACTTGCATTTGACAACCCGCAACACCTGCTCAATGCAAAAATAGGTATCCTTGCGGCATCACTCTTTGCAGGTATTTCCGGCTATATTGCCCTGCGCCTGTGTACCGTTGCCCCGGAATAGTTTCAATTTCATTCCTACAAATGCTTTTTTTAAAGAAACCATCACTATGTCTCTACTCGCAACATTTTCAGACCTGATTAAAGGCTGCCCACGAAATATCAAAAGGCGTCTTCTTCGTGATATTTTGCTCATTCTCTTTGTTACCTCGGGTGCCATTCTTACCATTGTCCTGATTCAGGGTATTAAAACCCAGCGTGATATTTCGACAGCCATTATCACCAAGGCCAATATCCAGGTCACAACCCACTTCCAATCTTTTGCAGATCCACTCACCAACATTTTAAAAATTCTTGGTAAGTGGGGTGAGGCCGGCCTCCTCAAAATGCAGGACCCTGAACTTATAGCTACCCAGTTTCAGGCCCTTATGGAAATCCAGCCAAGCATTCACTCCATCTCCATTGCCGATACCAAAGAAAACGACATCCAACTCTCGCACCATAATGACGAATGGTTTTTTGACAATTCCCATAAAACAGAGTCCACCACTTCCCGCTGGATCGATGGAAAAATTGAAGGCACCCAAGTGAACGCCGAGAGACGCTACACCATGGCCACAGCAAACTGGTTTCGCGGTGCCATGCTCACGGAATCCAGCACCCGTTTTTTTATGACAGAACCGTATCGCCAGAAAACAACTGGAGAGACCGTTATCACAACCAGTCTCCACTGGACAAAACGCAACGCCAGAGACAGCGACCATGTCTCCGGTGTTTCTTTCACTATCAAAAGCCTTATGGCCTTTATTGAGGAACTGCAGATCACCCCTAACAGTCGAATCTTACTCTATGAAAAAGACGGCACCCTCTTAAATAGTATCAGAAACAACTCCTTAAATGACACGCCTGGAGCCAAAACCGAGGAGAGCACTCTGTCAAAACAACTTTTGAGCCAGGTGGGGGCAATTCTCAGTACAAACAACCCGGAGACGAGCCAGGCAATTCCCATTAAGAATGACGGGAAAAACTGGTGGCTTGGATTAAGCCTGCTTCATGAGTCAAACAAAGATGTCTGGGTTGCGGTCATGATTCCTGAGGACGACATATTTTCCGATCTGCATCAGCAATGGCTTCGCTTTGCTGTAATTATTGGCTCTATTCTTCTTCTTGGCATCATTATGACAGTTTTTCTTGTTCGCAAATATAGCCACCAGTTAAAAGACCTGCCCCAACAGCATATCAACACCGCAGGCTATGAAAATGAAATTACCGCCCTTATCAAAGCAGGTGAATCCACCACCCTCGAATTCAAATCAACCATGCGAACCAATTTAAAAACCGGGAAAGCAGGAAAAGAAATTGAGATAGCCTGGTTGAAATCCGTTGCCGGTTTTATGAATAGTGACGGAGGAATCCTTCTCATCGGAGTAGATGATTCTGGAAAAATTCTGGGTACCGAGCCGGATAACTTTGACAATGAGGACAAATGTCGACTGCACTTTAAAAATATGCTTAACACCCATATTGGTGCCGAGTTCACCAGATTTATTCATCTAAAAATTGTCAGCGTTAAAAGCAACACAATCCTTATAGTTGAATGTGAACGCGTCCGACGTCCTGTTTTCCTTTCCATGGGCAAACAGGAAGACTTCTTTATTCGTTCCGGACCATCGAGTATTAAACTGAGTATGAGCCAAATGATTAAATACCTGGGAGAACGCTAGATGGATGCAAAATACAAACACATCACCTCCCGCTGTTTCGTAAACGCTCCCTGGTATGACTTAAAGGATCGCTATCTGGATCTCTTTCTCCACCATGGCATTCAACCTGAAATTGGCCTGGAAGGTCTTTGTCTCTACGAAGAATCAGAAGATGAGTTCAAAAGAGTCGCCAGCATTCTCAAAGCGAAGCAGCTCTCCTGTACTCTCCATGCACCTTTTTTTGACCTTGCTCCCGGAGCACTGGATCCGAAAATCCTTCAAGCCAGCCGAAATAAACTTAGAAAAGCTGCTCGACTTATTGAAATATTCCAGCCAAAATCAATGGTATGCCATTTAAATTTTGAAGAAAACAAACAGGGCTACAAAATGGCTGAGTGGCTCCAGGCTGCGCACGCGACCTGGCAGGAGCTTACGGGGATAGCAAGGGTGCAGGACTGCATCCTTATGCTGGAAAACACCTATGAAAACAATACTGAAGCCCATGAAACCATTCTCACAAAATTAGATTCAGACAATGCCAAGTTTTGCCTTGATGTGGGACACCTTATGAGTTTTGCCAAAACACCATGGCAGGACTGGCTCCCCAGACTCTCCCCCTGGTTGGGACAGCTTCATCTCCACGACAATAATGGAGAGACAGATCAGCATCTTGGCCTGGGACTCGGAGAGTTCGACTTTAAGGGTCTTTTTCACTTCCTGTCACAAAACAATCTACATCCACTGGTCACCCTCGAGCCCCATAGTGAAGACGATTTATGGCATGCTCTTGAATATCTGCATACAACAAAACTCTTAGATCTGCTTTAAATCTCCAGACTGAAACAACAACTGTTCAGATCTGGTCTCAATTTTTTTTATTACACATATTCAGGAAACATTTTAACCCTGTTCTTGCAGTATCTCTGCTAATCTTTCCGCTGAATCTCTTTCCTGGAACGATGAGAACTGTTAAAGTTACATGAAAAAGTTATACGAAATACCAATGTTAGGATCAGGAAGTAAATGCCGGTTCCCTTAATCCTTACTTTTTACTAAAACTCAAGCTAATCACCCAAAAGAGGTTTTGAATGCATTGCGGATACAACGGTAAAATTTTACATGTTAATCTCACAACCGGCGAATTTACGGTGGAGGAACCGCCGGAAAGTTTCTACCGCAAATACCTCGGCGGAGCAGCGCTGAACATGTACTACATGCTCCAGGAGATGAAGGCCAACGCTGACCCCCTGGGGCCGAATAATGTACTGTGCCTGTCTGTGGGCGTGACCACCGGTGCACCGGTTTCCGGTCAAAGCCGGATGACATCTACTGCCAAAAGCCCGCTTACCGGTGGTATCGGCGATTCCCAGAGTGGTGGTTTCTTCCCAGCAGAAATGAAATTCGCTGGATTCGACGCTTTCATCATCAAAGGAAGATCTCCCACCCCCGTGTACATGTGGATTCACGACGGTGAATACGAATTGCGTGATGCCAGCCATTTGTGGGGAAAAGTTACCGGCGATGCAGAAAACAACATTCGAGAAGAGTTAGGTGATAAAAACATAGAGGTGGCCCAAGTTGGTCCCGCTGGTGAAAAAGGTGTGCTTTATGCGTCCATAATTAATAATAGCAACCGAGCAAATGGCCGCACTGGAATGGGTGCGGTTATGGCCGCCAAAAACCTTAAGGCTGTGGCAGTACGTGGCAAAAGTGGCAAAAAGAATTTCAAGGTGGCCGACAAAAAGGGAATTGCAAAACTAGCGAAGTACGCAGCAAAAATATTTCCGGAATCCGCCGCAGTATTAATGCGTAAATACGGTACTGCTGCAACCACAGGTGCACAGCATGCAGTCGGTGGTTTGCCTACCTGCAATTTCAATAATGGCGTTTTTGACGAATGGGAAAATATAGACGGAACCACAATGTATGAAACCATTCTGAAAGGTGCTAACGAAGGCAAACAGAATCGATATGGAAACGACACCTGCTATGCATGCACCGTCCGTTGCAAGCGTGTGGTAGAAATTACCGAAGGCCCTTACAAAGTCCATCCTCGCTACGGCGGACCGGAATATGAGACCTCTTCTGCCTTTGGCAGCTACTGCGGCGTTGACAACCTTGCCGCAGTGGCTTATGCCAACCAGATTTGTAACCAATACGGCATGGATACCATTTCCTGTGGTGCAACCATCGCTTGGGCAATGGAAGCCTTTGAAAACGACAAGCTCACCATTGAAGACACTGACGGCGTTGAACTCAAATTCGGTAACGCTGAAGCGATGGTTAAAATGACCGAAATGATCGCCAAAGCTGAAGGTTTTGGCAAAGTTTTAGGGATGGGATCTCACGCAGCAGCGCAGGAAATTGGACGCGACACAGAAGCGTATCTTACTACGAGCCATAAGATGGAAGCTCCGGCCCATATGCCTCAGTTGAAGAGCAGTCTGGCCTTGATATACGCAGTCAACCCTTTTGGGGCCGACCATGAAAGCAGCGAACATGACGGTCCGGTTGAGGGCAGTAACGTCAGTTACCCTGATCGAATGAAAATGATCGGTTTCACCAAACCGATGGAACATCGCTCGCTGGGGCCGGACAAGGTACGTTATGTTCGCGTTACCCAGCACTTGTACAGCGCAATGAACAGCGTAAATGTATGTGTCTTTGTATATGGAGCAAGCTGGCAATTATTGGGTCCACAAGAATTGTGCGATTTAGTAAAAAATGTTACCGGATGGGATGTAAGCATTGACGAACTGCTGCAAGTTGGTGAACGCAGTGTAAATATGCAGCGTGCTTTTAATGCTCGCGAAGGCATTGATCGGAAGCAGGACACCCTGCCGGAAAAAATGTTCAACAAAGCCCTGAAAGGCGGAAAAAGTGACGGGCTTTTCGTTGACCGACAGCAGTTTGAATCTGCCTTGGACGAATATTACCGCCAGAGTGATTGGAACGTAGAAACTGGCATCCCTACCCGTTACAAGTTGGAAGAATTGGATCTTTCCTGGGTGGCTGACCAGTTGAAACTTTAAAGTTACCTTTCTTATAATACTGGGCAATATTCCCTTTCATTTCATTTGGCTAATATTGCTATTGGTATCATCTTAAATTCTGGATCTCTTCTCGATTATAGCTTTCGACTGTATATACGTAATAAAATACCAATCGAATCTAAACGACTACACCTGACCTAACAGAAGTCTGCCTGTTTCCTTGGGAGTCAATCCAAAATACCTGGCAATCTCCCCCCAGCTCATTTTCTTTCTGGTGTACATTGTTAAGATATCAGCTGCAGTCGCATCACGTTTTCCGTAACGTTCCAGCAGATATACAAGGGTAATTTCACGGCCGCTTGCACCCTCTTTCCGTAAAGCTGTAATATCAATATCCGAAATCTCAAAAAATTCTTTTAACAGCTGATCAGTGACCGCCTCAGCAGCTTTTTCTCCGTTCCCAATGGCTGTTAAAATGGCATTCAGGGAGTTTTCGTTGCTTTTATCGGTGTGGAGACTTTTAGAGGTAAGAATCTGCTTCCAGCTTCCGCCATTGTCACGAATGGCCAGCAAACTGTTTAGTTCAACCTCTCCTGCCCGGGCAACAAAAAGGCCGATAAGAAGATCGTCGGGATCCACTCCTCCTTTCATTTTCATCATCACTATTTCACTTTTTGAGATATGGAAGTTAGCGGCGATAAAGGAATTAAAGCTTGTTGTAATGAGGTATTTGTCAGCGGAAAATTTTTTATCCGGCTCAAAAACTCTATCCTTAAAGCAATGGCAGCTGTTCGTTTGATTTGGAACGTCCATAGCCAGGACCGTGCAGGCAGAAAGCAGCACAGCCAGGATGCAAATCATATTTTTCATTGTTTTCTTCATGGGTTAAATGGCATCGGTTGAAATATATTTTCAAAATTCCAGACCACGAACCATAATGGTGTTCGCTTGTTTTTGAAAACTGTGTTTGTTATAAAGAAATAAGCAGGAAGAATTACTCTTATTTCCCCTAAGAGAATACCTCAGGACTCTTCAAAATACGAAGTCTTATGATACAACACTCAAAAAAAAAGCGGGGGATCATTGTTGGCGGAACTGGTTTAATTGGTGGCGGCATGGTCCACTATTTCAATAAATGCTGCAGTAATGATATTGAAATCCTTTCGCCCAATTCGAAAGCAATGAGCCTTGCCAGCGAAGAGGATATTAAACGCTACACCAGACGCTGGAAACCTGATTTCATTGTAAACTCAGCCATTGCAGCAATTGACGCTGATCCACAGCTCTCCTACACTATAAATTACCTGGGCTGTATCAACCTGGCAAAAGTTGCCCTCACACTCAATATTCCCTATATTTACATTAGTTCAGCCGCTGTTTTTCCAGCAGGGACTCACCTTAGTGAAGATCAACAGCGCACTCTTGATGCTGACCTTTCCAATTACGCAAAATCGAAACTCATGAGCGAAAAGACCCTTCAGCATATGCACAAGTATGAGGGACTCGATTTCACAACCATCAGACTCGGAATTGTTTATGGAAAGCATGATCACAAAACTCAGGGATTCCACCGCTTACTCCACTCAATAGCTGATCAGGTAATGCCAATTTTCCTGACATCCAGAGGCGTTCAACATTCCTATTCCAACGCAAAAAAGGTTCCTCGCTTTATCCACCATGCCCTGAATAACAGGGATGAATTCTCTGGAGAATTCTATAATTTTGTTGATTCTGAGCCCGTTGAACTTGTGCAACTTATCCAGACAATAAAGAATTTACTTGGCGTAAAAAAACCAAGGAATATCTTCTTGCCGCTTCGGGTTGCCCAATTTGGTTCTGGGGTCCTCCAAAGGCTCCTCAATGGATTATTACATATTGGAATTTATACTAAAATGCCAGCAGAACTCATGTTCTTGAGTCAATTCTATGAAACACAGACACTCAACAATGCCAAGCTCAGGAATTCCTCATTTACTGACCCTTGGCCGGAGCAAACCATCTACTCAAAACTTCCTGAAATTATAGAATATTATATCTCAAGGTGGGAACATCGTAACCTTATATCGGGGTTTAACGATGAGTTCTTTGTTCTTCGTAAAGATGTGCAACAATTTATCAAGAGCCCGGAGGAACTCCTGAAACAGATACACAGTGGAGAGGTCAAACCATTCGCTGAATTTTCCAAGTCAGATCAAGACAAAAAAGCATGACTCCATAAAAACACGTAACTCCAAATGACCCGGGAACAGTATTACTGATTTTGTTCCCGGGTTTTCTTCCTATTTACCGGTGTTACTTTGCATAACACCTGCATCAGATCTCTGAAAAGACCTGTTACTTACTCTTTGCATTGATAGTCAGTGTTTCATCGATCATATCAATGATAGGCACCGGTGGTACTTCCGTGATACCGTAGATGACATCAAGGTGCATATCATCTGGAACATGACTGAGAAGTTTCTCGGCCACTTTCTGGGTAGCCTGACGAAAACGAAGTTTGACATTTAGGGTTATTGCTTCGTCGCTATCACTGCTTAAACCGTAGTACACTTCACGGTAGCCCTTAGGAGGGATGGTATCGTGTTTGGAAAAACTTATAATTTCCCAGGGATCAATTGCAAAGTGCATATTTTCTCCCATACCGTCGGAGTTAAAGCGTCTGGTGTCTTCAGGAAGTTCACCCTTAGCGTCAACCTTTCCACTGCTCATGATTACCTTTCCTGAGGCATCGGTGGCGGTCACTTCAAGCCACATCTGACGAATATTTGTCAGAGAGGTGGGCAGATAGTGTCCAGCGCGACTATTGTTGACCCGAACCTTCACTTCAGCAAGCCTGCCATCTCTGTAAATCGGCTTGATATCCAGTTCAGCAGCTGCCTGCAATCGACCAACGGCCATTTCATACTTCTGGCGGGCACTTGTAGCGAGCTCCTCGTCTCCTGCTTTCTTAGCCGCCATCTCGGTGAGGGCATAGATCAGGAAATTGGCACCATTAAAATAGTGACGATACTCGTCGCGCGCAGGTTTTTGGAAGGTGTCTGCAGAACGTTTAAAGGTATCCAGTTCAACCATATGACAGTCCTGGCAGGTGATATTTTCCGCTGCATAGGTACTGTTTTTCCACTCGGTATAGGTCAGTTCAAGAGGTGTGTGCTTTTCATAATGGGTAATCTGGTGACAGGATGCGCACAGTTCCGCCTGCAGATGTAAGGGGGACTCCACGCATTCATGGAAACCCTCGCCACAGCCATCTTCAGGTGGGAATGGGCCATATTTGGTGAGAACAACTTCCCCATCAACCTCTTTCCCGGGGGACAGGATCATGGAGCCATTCTCCGGCTGGTGGGTTGGCGTTTGCCAATGGGTATGTCCCTTGATGGAATGGCAGACGTCACAGGAAACACCAGCCATGGCAATCGGGCTCAACCCCTTCAAACCGGCGCCCTTAACTTCCCCTGTAACCACCGCGGCAGCGGTATGACACCCTTCACACTGCCTTGCGACATCATGACCAACCGCTTCGATGGCCAAGTTCAACTCTCCCTGGTAAATCGGATCCTGAAAGGCCAGGGAATGCATTGAGCCACGCCACTCTTCATACTGCTGCGGATGACACTCAGCACAGGTCTCTGGATCAGTAAATTCAGCTGCAGATTTCTCCCATTGTATCAAAGAGGGGGAATAAGGATACATAGCCTTATCTGTCTCCAGGCCTGATGCCAGAGCAATTGATGCAAAGGCTGCAAGACCTGTACTAATACCAATAAGTGCTCCCATTTTCTTCTGTTTCATATACTCTCTCCATGGTATTGTTATTCATGCATGCATGCGCATCAGTGCCAGTACACTGTGGAGCTGACACACAATAATGTTATCGGGGCCGTTGCCCACTTTTCAGAATCATTCACGCAGTAACGTTAAGAACATTTACACGTAACAAAAACAGCGCCCAAAGTCAATGCGAAATAAGAATTATTACCACAACTCCTATTGCTAATGATAAAAGTCAGAGAATACAATGTGCAACCCCTCTCATCACAGACATGGTTATTCCGTGTAACACCGGATAGCCTTGAAGCTATCAGAGCCTTCAGTTTTTCACAAATGATCATTTATTAAAAAATTCCTTTTGATTTCCGACCTTTTCACCGATATATAAAAAAGAAAAAAGATTTGCAGTTACTTTATCAAAACAGAGCGAAGACAGGTATACATGAGCGAGCAGCAAGATCTTTCCACAGCCTTATCTTCACCGATAATCCCGGAGACAGAAGATACTGCCACCTCCAGCATATATCCAACCCAGTCTCCTGCAGGCGGCAGCTTTTCAATCAATAATTTTGTCATTGAAGATTCCTTCTATCGCGCACGCCTTTCACGCCCCGTACATTGGTCTGTTGCCTGGTCGGATCTGATGATGACCATGTTTATTCTTTTTCTGACCATGTTTGTCTACCAGGCATCCAATGAAGAATTTCTGATAATCAATACGCCGGTGGTAATAGGTGGAAGCACAACTGAAGCCCTTGACATACTAGGTGATGGAGATATCATTGTCCCTATCGTTCCACTGAACCGGGCAACACCACTTATCAACTCAGGAACTGTAAAAAAAGTAGAAAAAATTCAGCTCAACGATATTGATATCGATGGTATTTTTAAGGAGAATACCGTCTATGTGGAACCGTCACCGGAAACAGCAAGTGATGAAACAACTCTTGCCGAGCCGGATACCTTCCTAAAGACTGAACCTGCACCCTCTTCCCTGCTAAACGATATCATTGAACCTGCACCTATAATTATATCAGAGGAAACGGTGCCGGAAGTTAAAAAAACGACGACATTCAGTGAAATGTACGATATGAGTCAACAGGCTCTCAGCAAGGGTGAACTGGATCAATTTGCGTCCATAGAACTTGTACCCGATAAAACCATGCGTATCATTCTCACCGGTGACCTTCTCTTCTATACCGGTCAGGCTGACCTCTCGAACACCGCCAGGCAGTCGCTAAGAGAGCTGACAGCAGTCATTAAGAATTCCCCCTATATGGTAAATGTTATAGGACATACTGACAATCAACCCATGCACTCCTCCCGTTTTGCATCTAACTGGGAACTCTCCGTTGTGCGTGCCAGTAGTGTTGCCAGATTTCTCATTAACGATATGGACATGAACCCGGCACAATTTATTGTTTCAGGATACGGGTCTCAACGGCCACGAAGGCCAAATAGCGATATACACAACCGAGCCGCAAACAGACGCGTTGAAATCATTGTTTCCAAACGTTTAGCTCCGGCAATAAAAGCCACCACAGACAACCTCTTCTAAAAAATGTTACACCTATGAAAAATAAAAATTTTATCGGACTCTTTTTTTGCATCTTTATTTTTTGTTTTGGCTTTTTTATCAATGGCAACCTCAGTCTCTATTTTAATATTTCAGGAATTTTAATAGTACTTGGAGGAACTGCCGGTGCAGCACTTCTCAGCTTTAAAACTGAACAGCTTGCTATTGTTGTAAAGGTTTTAAGGGCCAATTATGGTAAAAAAATCAAGAAAGAAACTGAAATTGTCCATATCCTGATCGATCTTTCTATCAAATCACGGATCCAAGGAATACTCTCTCTTCAGGAAGAGGAAAATGAAACATCCATTCTCTTTTTGAGACGTGCCCTTGGATGCCTTGTTGATGGATATCAGGTTGAACAAATACGCGACATTCTCAACACTGAAATTTATTTCTTCAGAATGCGACGGGAAGACTCAGAACGCGTCCTCCGAACAATTGCTGATTTTTTTCCAGCCTTTGGAATCACTGGTAGTGTGGTTGGCCTCATATCCATGCTTGGCGGTATCGGAGATACATCAATTATCTTAAAGGCCGTACCCATCGCCCTTACATCAACCCTGTACGGAATTGTCTGTGCCAACTTCTTTTTTCTTCCCTTTGCATCCTTTCTGCGGGAGCGAACCAATCAGGAGCTGTTACTGCAAAAAATCATCATGGAGGGGGTTATTGCCATCGATTCTGAAATAAATCCCATAATCCTCAGGACCAAGCTCGAGTCCTTCCTAACCCCATCGGAACGTCAGGAAGAGCTGGTCTCTTACCAGAAACTTAAGGAGCGTTTCAACATCAAAGCCTAAGAGTTTCACCTTATCTTTCTCTGAAGACCGCGATTTTTTTTCGCCCTTTCAATGTGCATTGTCAAGTTGAGTATGGTATGTTCGGGCTCTTACAATGGAGCTTTGCTCATTTCCTATTCAACAGGAGAAAAATTTTGATTCGTCACCTATCCATACTGTTATATCCCCTTGTTCTTCTTATCATTTCCAACTGCGCGCCTTCCACTGCAAACAAGGCAGAAAGCCGCGGAGCAACTGCACTAAGCAACCAGGAAATTTTTGATTTGTCTACCGGAAACACCCTACGCCTTATTTCTTCAGATTTCGACTCGTATGTCTATTTCAGCCAGGATGGGTCTTTATCAGCAAGTTCTATTTTTAATAATAATACTGATTATGGTACCTGGGATATTAAAAGTGACGGAAAACTTTGTATCAAATTTAACGTCTGGTACTACGGGGATATAAATTGCTACTCTACCTTCAAGGACGCTGAAAAAAATCAGTATCTCCTGTTCACCACCAATGGCGCACTTGCTTACACAGCAAAGGCATCTTCAGGTAATTCCCACGGAATGAAGATCAAAACCAAAAAAGATAAAAAAGCAGCCTACGTTCGCAAAAACATGAGCCCGGGACAGACAATAGACCAGTCCGAACCGGAAACAGCCCAATCTGCCCCTGAAGCTGTTGCAGCTCCCGTATCTGTCACCACAAACAGTGGTTCGACTGCCTCCCAGGAAGAGGTGAAGCATACCGTGAAAACAATGGCTCAGGATTGTCCTGACTGTAACTTTGAAGATGCTGACTTGCGCAATGCATACCTTGTCGGGGCCAATCTTAAAGGGGCAAACCTCAGAGGAGCAGATCTCAGTCGTGCCAATCTGCGCCGTGCCAATCTCGAAGGTGCCGATCTCGCTGGTGCCACTCTGCTGAGTGCAAACCTACCGGGTGCCAATCTCAAAGAAACTGATCTATCAGGAGCTGATTTCACCGGATCAAATCTTATCCAGGCTGATTTCACTGGCGCCGACACTAAGAGCGCTATTTTTGAAAATACCCTTCAAGAGGGTACAAAGGGGCTCAAATAGATATGTCTGCTGGTTTCACCCACCTCCACGTCCATACCCAATACAGCCTTCTTGACGGTGCCATCCGCGTCCCGGATCTCCTTGCCAAGTGTCAAAAATATGGTATGGATGCTGTCGCCATGACAGACCACGGTGCCATGTACGGTGCACTCGAATTCTATCTGAAGGCCAGAGCCAAGGGTATCAAGCCCATTGTCGGCTGCGAATTCTATATTGCACCCGGTCATCGTACAGAGCGTAATGCAAGTGCTCCCACCAAAGCCTATCATGTCGTTTTACTTGCCATGAATTACAAAGGCTATCAGAACCTGATGAAACTTTCAGGGATTGCCCAGTTTGAAGGCTTCTATTCCAGACCCAGAATAGACATGGAGGTACTTGAATCTCACAATGAAGGCTTAATTTGCCTCAGTGCCTGTCTCCACGGAGAAATTCCCTGGCTTGTCGTACATAAGGGAATGAATGCTGCCAGAGAAAAAGCCAAAGTCTTTCAGGATATTTTTGGCGACAGATTCTATCTTGAAATCCAGAAAAATTCTATCCCTGAACAAAAAACTGCCAATGATGGTCTTATTGCAATTTCCAAAGAACTCGGGATCAAGCTCGTTGCCACTAACGATTGCCACTACCTAAATCAGGAAGATGCCCATGCCCACGAAGTCCTACTCTGTATCCAGACCGGGAAAACCATAAATGATCCAAAACGCTTTAAATTTTCCTCAGACACCTTCTATTTCAAGACACCTGAGGAGATGCAACAAAGCTTCAAGGCCCACCCCGAGGCCCTGGCAAACACCGTAGAAGTTGCCAATCGCTGCAACCTGGAAATCGACCTGGAGGGTTACCATTTTCCAGAATTTCCCGTTCCCGAAGGTCAGACCCTTGAATCAATGTTTGTTGATGCATGCCGGGACGGACTCAAGGATCGTTTTGTTGCCATGCGAGAGGCCGGGACATTTAACAAAGAGGTTGAAGAACAATATAAAAAACGTCTCGAATATGAAATTGGAATTATCAACTCCATGGGCTTTCCCGGATACTTCCTTATTGTTGCAGACTTTATCAACTGGGCCTTGGACCATGAGATTCCCGTGGGACCAGGGCGTGGCTCTGGAGCCGGGAGTCTTGCCGCCTATGCCATGCGCATCACCAATATAGACCCCATTCCCTACGGCCTCATTTTTGAGAGATTCCTCAACCCCGAACGTATCAGCATGCCTGACTTTGATATTGATTTCTGTCAGGACAGACGTGGTGAGGTGATTGATTATGTCCGCCGTAAATATGGCGGTGCTCCCCATGTTGCCCAGATTATCACCTTTGGCTCGATGAAGGCTAAAGGCGTTATCCGTGATGTTGGAAGGGCTCTCGATATTCCATTCAGTGAAGTTACCAAAATAGCAAAACTCATTCCCGATGCCCTGAAAATGACCATTGACAAGGCCATCGATGAAGAGCCACGCATTGCAGACGCCGCAAACAAAGATCCACGCATTGCGGAACTTATTAAGGTTGCCCAGACCCTTGAAGGACTAGCCCGCCACACCTCCACCCATGCAGCCGGTGTGGTTGTCTCTCCAAAGCCCATGGTAGAGTACCTCCCAACATGTAAGGGAAAGGAGGGAGAGACCCTAACCCAGTATGATATGAAGCATACTGAGATGACAGGACTTATTAAATTTGATTTTCTTGGCCTCAAAACGCTTACGGTGATTGATTACGCCTTAAAGCATATCAAAGCTGACATTGGAATCGATCTTAATATTGACGCTCTGCCCATGGATGACATCAAAACCTTTGAACTTCTCTGTTCAGGGGATGCACTCGGTGTCTTCCAGCTTGAAAGCTCGGGAATGCGTGAATTGCTGGTGAAACTTGCCCCCGAACAATTCAGTGATCTTATTGCGCTCGTTGCTCTGTATCGTCCCGGACCACTTGATTCCGGCATGGTTGACGATTTTGTCGAGACCAAACATGGCCGGGCAACGGCCAACTATCCCCTACCGCAACTCAAACCCGTCCTTGAAGAGACCTACGGCGTTATCGTCTATCAGGAACAGGTTATGAAGATTGCCAATATCCTTGCCAATTACAATCTGGGCGATGCTGATATTTTACGACGGGCCATGGGTAAAAAGATAGTGGAGGTCATGGATGAGGAAAAAGTCAAGTTCATGGCAGGTGCCAAGAACAATGATGTTGATGAAAAAAAAGCTGAGTATGTTTTTGACCTGATGGCCAAATTTGCAGGGTATGGGTTCAACAAGTCTCATTCCGCCGCATACGCACTAATATCCTACCAGACAGCTTATCTCAAAGCTCATTATCCATCCCAATTCATGGCCGCTCTTCTTTCCTGCGACATGAATAACACGGATAAGATTGTCTTGTACATTAATGAGTGCAGGGAACACTCCATTGAAGTACGACCTCCAGATATCAATGAATCCTTAATTGATTTTTCAGTACATGATGACCGGGTTCGCTTTGGACTTGCGGCAGTAAAAAATGTAGGGAAGGCCGCACTGCACTCAATTATTGAAGAACGGGAAAAAGGCGGAAAATACATATCCCTTGAGGACTTTTGTAACCGTGTGGACTCCAGAAAAGTAAACTCCCGGGTTATCGAAAGTCTTATTAAATCAGGCTCATTTGATTCAGTGGGCTGTAGACGTTCTCAACTTATGGCCATTATTGATCAGGCCATGGACAAGGCAAAAGCAGTTCAACGTGACAAACAGAGCGGGCAGCTGTCTCTCTTTGGCCTATCTCCGGCAACGGATACCACGGAGAAAAGTAGCATCACTCTTCCTGATATTCCAGAATGGGAGGAACGGGAACGGCTCACCAAGGAAAAGGAAACCGTCGGCTTCTACATAACAGGTCATCCGCTCGACGAAGATTTAGCAGAGATTAAAACCATCACAGATACCGATATCGCAGGTCTTGCTGAGTACGGTGAGGACCAACCGGTCCGGATTGGCGGATTAATCCGTAGTTGCAAACAGCTGAAAAGTAAAAAAGGTGACCTTATGGCCTTTATTACTGTGGAAGATCTTTTAAATGCTGTGGAAGTTATCGTCTTTCCAAATACTTTTGCAGAATGTTCTTCTTTACTCACCTCCACTGAAAGCATCATTGTCCAGGGAACTGTTCAAAACGATGAACGCGGGCCAAAGATCATTGCCGAATCCCTTGAGTTGCTTCCTCAGGCAAGAGAGACCCATACGGAATCCATACAGATAAAACTGGACAGTGAAAAAATCAGCAGAAAACGATTGGAATCCCTCAAGCAGGTTCTCTACCGCTATCACGGCAACTGTCCCCTGCTCCTCACCATGCATTTTCCAGGCCAGGGAGAAGTGGATATCGAGATTTTAAAAGATTTGACCATCCGGCCCTGTCGTGGATTTAACGACGAAACTGAACAGATCCTAGGATACAAGGCCCTGTCGTACAAAAAAAAGGCTATTGTAAGTCACAAACGTAAACGATGGGGGCAGGGCAAAGCTGCCTGATCTAATGACTGACCAATTCCCTAAAAAATTGCCAATCGTACCGCAAGAAGACGGCGAAACCAATCCAAAGGCCAGACTTAAAAATGTTTTCCGCATTCTTTTTTTATGTATGATCACATTTGGATTTGTTATGGGAATGGCATTTCCCCCAATTGTAAAGGTATATTTCAGTGACCCGCGGGCCGTTTCCGTCAGCTTTACCCTGATGTGTGTAACTGCTGGTATAACCGTTGGAGTTGCTAACTATATTCTTTTTTCTCTAGTTGTATCCAAACAGCTCCGCTTTCTTGTGGAAGGCATGAATCAGGTTAACAGACAGATTAGTTCTGCAATGTTTAGCAGGAAATACAGCCCAACAAGCTATGAAATCGAAGTTAAAAGCAATGACATGATCGGCCAGGTTACCCAGGCGTTTAATACCATGAGCAGTACCGTTGAACAGCGCTTGACCCATGAAGCCAGTTTCAGAGGCATTGTTGCAAACCTTTCATCCAATATAGCCCTGGATACCACCAGCGATATCATTCTCAGATACTTTATAGAAACCACCTGTATTACATCCGGTGTCCTTTACGGGAAAATAGAAGACGAAATGGTCCTGCTGGCCAGTCATGACATTGACACAGATGACAAACTACCAAAAAAACTTGAGACCTGGCAGGGTATCATTGGTGAAACTATTAAATCCGGTAAAATTCACACCATCGAT
This sequence comes from uncultured Desulfocapsa sp., assembly GCA_964538055.1. GTDB lineage: Bacteria > Desulfobacterota > Desulfobulbia > Desulfobulbales > Desulfocapsaceae > Desulfocapsa. The sequence goes on from CAZIDU010000024.1 coordinate 29,226, forward strand.
ACTGAGCCCAGTAATCTTAACTGGATTGCTATCACCACCCCACTAGGTATCTTCAAACCAAAATTTATCCGTATAATTCCTTTGATAGCTGACAAAAGTACCGTGGGACTGGTAATAGCTGCCTGTGGATCAAATAAAGCTCCTGAAATTATGCCGATGGAAATGCTGGAAACCTATTCCGGTTATATGGCGCCTTATCTTCAAAATGCCCTGCTCCACAATAAAATCCAGGAGATGGCCTCCTATGATTCGTTGACTCATGTTTTAAACAGACGTTTCGGGCTGATTCGCATGGAAGAAGAGTTCTCCACAGCACTTCGTTATCGGAGTGACCTCAGCGCCATAATGATCGATATCGACAAGTTCAAAAATGTTAACGATACCTACGGACATGAAGCTGGAGACATGATTCTCAAGAAAGTCGCCTCAGTCATTGGTCTTAACCTGCGTAATGAAGAAGTTATTTGTCGCTACGGTGGTGAGGAATTCCTTATCATTCTTCCCATGGCCAATCTTCACAAAGCCGGCCTTGTTGCAGAACGACTACGGCTTATAATAGAACAACAGACCTGCTACCATAAAGACCAGATTATCCTGGTTACCATCAGCCTTGGCGTTTCCAGCCTCTCTTCACTGGTCACCCAGAATGAAAACGACCTGATCAACACAGCAGACACTGCACTCTATCACGCCAAACATATGGGCCGTAACCGCGTTGCAATATTTCGGAACAATGAGGCCGTAATTCTTCCCCAGGGGGATCCGATATAACCGTATCCGGGATTAAAGTGGCTTAAAAACAGAGGCCACAATCAGGGCAGGTGGATTCACTGGTCGAAAATGTCGTTCCACAGGCGGGACAGGTAGATTTTGCTGCTCCCGTATCAAAAACTGCGTGAACGTTGCTTAAGTCATGAGAATCCAGAGCTGTAGTTCGTTTGAATTCCTGAGCCAAAATCTCTGTTGCATCCTTTCCATCTGCCATTTTTATCTGCAGATACATCTCCGCGCCACAACAGCCTTTTCCACAATTGTTTTTTTCTCCCGCAACCATTGACGGGATGTTTTCAGAGCCAAGCAGGGCCTGAAGCTTTTTCATCTCTCCCAAAGGACCTTTTCTGATATTCACAAGCTCATCATCCGGTGAAATATCCATGGAACGAGTGCTGAGTTTTGCCTTTGCCGCCTCTTCAATGGCAAGTCTTTCAGTACCTGAGATAAGTTCTATACTGCATGTGGCACAGCTGATTATTTCTTCCCTATATTCCTCATCACATTGGGGACAATACTTTAAATCCGGATCTATATAGCGCATATTTTTGATTCCTGTTTATTTTCAAGCGGGCTCTGCCCGCAACCAAGTTTTTTTTAGGCTGAAGGCACAGAAAGGCTGAAGGTCGCTGTAATACAGCCTTGCCTTCACCCTACATACCTTTTCATAATCGCAGTAAAAACCAAAAACCGATTTCCTTGTTTTTTAGTAACTATTCACCATGCTATTGAACGGCACAATATTTATCCGGAATCGGGGGACACGATCCCTATTCAAAAGACAAAGACGAATTGGGTCATGTCCCAGTTTCCTACCAGCGTATTCGTTATGCAATTCCGACTCAAACTCAATTTTGGTGAATAGTTACGTTTTTTTTACGACAGAAGCTTAGGAGTACAGTAGTAATCTATCACAGGATATATCGGCTGAGATCCCTATCCTCAACCACATCCCTTAGCTGTTTCTGCACATAAGCAGCAGTTACCACAAAAGGCTCGTCATCCCGTTCACTGGCATCATAAGAGAGTTCGTCGAGTACTCTTTCCATAACGGTGTGCAAACGCCTCGCTCCAATTTCTTCAGTCTTTTCATTTACTTCAACAGCAATTCCAGCAAGTTCCTCGATGGCATCCGGCTCAAAAACCAGTGTCACACCTTCCGTTGCCATCATAGCAATATACTGTTTCACCAGTGCGCTTTCAGGTTCTATCAGAATACGTACAAACTCATCTTTCCCTAAGGGGGTCAATTCAACCCGAATGGGAAACCGTCCCTGCAGCTCAGGAATAAGATCAGATGGTTTACACTGATGAAAAGCACCACTTGCTATAAAAAGAATATGGTCGGTTTTCACCATTCCATATTTAGTGGTAACGGTGGATCCCTCTACGATGGGCAGTAGATCCCGTTGAACACCTTCCCGTGAGACCTCGGGTCCATGCCCCCCGGAGCTTCGTGAAGCAACTTTATCAATCTCATCAAGAAATATTATACCTGATTCTTCCGTGCGTCTAAGAGACTCATTGGTAACCTTGTCCATATCGATAAGACGATCCATTTCTTCCTGAGTCAACCCCTTAAGGGCATCGGGGATCTTTACCCTGCGGTTCTTTTTCTTTTTTGGGAAGATCTTACTGAAGGCATCCTGAAGATTGGACTGCATATCCTCCATCCCGGAGGTGGTCATGATCTCAACCATAGGGGTGGATCGGGATTCCGCAAGGTCAAGTTCAACTTCCCGTTCATCAAGTTTCCCTTGACGCAGCATTTCCCGGAACTTTTCCCGGGTGGAGTCGTCTTCCTGTGTTTGTTCAGGTAGCGTTTCCATATCCGGAGAATCCTGTTTTGTTACAAATGAATGGATCCCAGCCGGACCTGTCTGCATTTGTGATGGAGCATGCACCGGAGGAAGCAGAACATCAAGGATTCGTTCTTCGGCATTGGCTTCAGCCAGTCCCTGAAGGCGCTCTCGCTCTTCCTTTTTCACCATGGTAATAGCGATTTCGACAAGATCACGAATCATGGATTCAACATCCCGTCCCACATAGCCAACCTCGGTGAACTTTGAGGCCTCAACTTTGAAGAACGGCGATTGTGCTAGCGTAGCCAGACGTCTGGCGATTTCTGTCTTCCCGACTCCGGTGGGCCCTATCATAATAATATTTTTAGGGGCAATTTCCTCACGTAGAGGTGATGGAACCTGACGCCGGCGCCACCTGTTTCGCAATGCTATTGCAACGGATCGCTTGGCATCTGCCTGACCGACAATAAACTTATCAAGTTCAACAACTATATCTTTGGGGGTGAGAGATTGTGTAGGTATCATCACTTTATTTTATATTTTTTCAATTACGATGGAATGATTGGTAAAGACGCAGATATCGGCGGCTATGGTCATGGAAGCACGACAGATTTCTTCGGCATCCAAATCAGAATTATCAATGAGTGCCAGAGCTGCTGCCTGGGCATAGGGACCGCCCGAACCAATTGCAAGAACACCATTATCGGCCTCTATAACATCACCAGTTCCACTCAGGAGTAAGGAGTAATCTTCATCCACAGCCACCAGCATGGCTTCAAGCCTGCGCAGCATTTTGTCGGTACGCCATTCTTTAGCAAGCTCAACGGCTGCCCGCATAAGATTGCCCTTATACTGTTCAAGTTTCTGCTCAAGGAGATCAAAAAGAGTAAAGGCATCGGCGGTTGCTCCTGCAAATCCTGTAATGACCTTACCGTGATAGAGTCGTCTCACCTTCTTGGCTTGATGCTTCATAACAGTATTGCCGAGAGAAACCTGGCCGTCTCCAGCCACTGCAACCTGACCGTTATGGCGAACCGCAAGTATTGTTGTTGAACGTATTTTCATAATATTTATTTTTATTATAGTTAATCAGAAAGTTCGCCTTTTTTCATTGTAACTTCAGCGGGGCACGATATTACCCTGATTTCTGAGCAGTAACTGTTCAGAAGTGCCTCATAGTTGTTCATTATAGCCTACGCCGCATATGAAGTTATATGTAAGCAGGTTAAAATGGATAAAGATGGGTGCTTCTGGATAGTTACACTTTATTTGGCATGGGGGTGGGCCTTATCATATACTTCCGTTAAATGGTCGAGTGTCAGATGCGTATAGCGCTGCGTGGTTGACAGACTTGCATGTCCCAAAAGTTCCTGAACGGATCGTAAATCAGCCCCCATCTCCAGCAAATGGGTGGCAAATGAATGTCGCAGGGCATGGGGAGTCACAATCTGGGGAATACCCGCCCGCTCGCCATAGGACTTTACCAGCCGCTCCACACTTCTCGTTGTCAAACGACTTCCACGACCATTGAGAAACAAAGCAGCTCTTTCCACTGGTCGTCCTCTTCCGGCACGATCGGTTATGAGTTGTTGCCGTTGCGGAAACCAGGCCTTCACGGCCTCAAGAGCTGGTCGTCCCACGGGTACAAGTCGCTCCTTATTCCCTTTGCCCCTCACCCTAAGCATTTCAGTTGTAAAATCAAGGTTCAAAAGATCCCGTGAAACCAATTCGGCAACACGCATCCCGGTGGAATAGAGAAGCTCAAGGATCGCACAATCACGGAGCATAAATCTATCCTTTTTGCCAGGTGCTTCCAGGAGAGAAAAGGTTTCATCGACGGTGAGAAAAACCGGAAGATACTTCCCTGTCTTTGGACCTGTTATCCCGGCAATGGGATCATGTACTATTTTACCCTCCCGCAACAGAAACTTAAAAAATGTTCGTAGAGCTGAAAGTTTTCGTGCCACGGTTGCAGCACTATTATGGCCATGGAGACTGACAACAAAGCGACGAATATGAAGAGCCTCAATATTCTCTGTTTCCTGATTTTCAGGAAGCGTTCCGGCAAATCCTGACAGATCACGACCATACCCGGAAACGGTGTGGACAGAGTAGCCCTTTTCCACCTCAAGCCAGATTAAAAACGCATCTATATGGGAATCAATTTTACTCATCTTCAGGGGATCTGCTCAAACCACTTTCTTCTCGACTTCTCCTTCAACTGTGAATATATATAATGGTCTTTATAGGGAAAGAAAAGCAATTCAGCATCTTCACAGAGATTAATTACTCAAGATTGATGTAACGTGTGTTTTTTAAATCGCCCCATTATCACAAGTAAGAGAAATTGAGTTAAATAAAAATGGCTAAACGAACTTTTGAAAATGCATTAGGAAAACTTGAGCAGCTCACCGAAGAACTGGAAAATGGTGATCTCAGCCTCGAGCAAAGCCTGAAAAAATTTGATGAAGGAATTGGCCTGGTTGACTATTGCAACACAACACTGACCGAAGCAAAAGCAAAGGTGGAATTACTCCTTGAAAAACAGGGTGGACTCACCAAAGAGCCATTTGATGAGTTGGATCATGGAGATCAAGAGCTACCTTAACACACAGAGGCTTTTGGTTGAAGCTGCCTTTGACAGCTATATTCCTAAAGCCGCTGGTGATTTCAAAGAGCATATCGAAGCCATGCGTTACTCATTGCTAGCTGGCGGCAAAAGGGTTCGCCCCATTCTCTGCCTGGCATCTGCCCGCACTGTGGGTGGAACCCACATTGACGACCAGGATGTTCTGCCCGTTGCCTGTGCCCTTGAATGCATCCACACCTACTCGCTGATCCATGATGACCTGCCAGCCATGGACGATGATGATTTACGCCGCGGCAAAGCAACCAATCACGTGCTTTACGGTGAAGCAGGAGCCATCCTGGCTGGAGACGGATTACTCACCTGGGCCTTTGATCTTCTCTGTAACTCGGAACATGGCAACCTTACTGCAGACAAAAAGCTTGCAATCACTCACTGCATAGCACGTGCCGCCGGATCCTACGGCATGGTTGGCGGGCAGGCACTTGACATTGCAAGTGAAAACACTCAATTCCCCTTTGGAACACTGCAAACGATTCACAAAAGCAAAACCGGAGCCCTTATTACAGCATCTGTGGTCTCGGGGGCCATAGCAGCCGATGCTGACAGGAATCAGCTCCATGCATTGGAGCAGTACGGAAACCAGATAGGTCTGGCTTTTCAAATTGTTGATGACCTGCTCAATGCCACAGGCACCACAGAACAACTCGGAAAGGCGGCAGGAAGTGATGCCGAACTTGGCAAAGCCACATATCCTGCTTATTTTGGTATTGATGAGACACGAACACGTGCCAGGAATGCAGTGAAAGAGGCAAAGAATTGCCTTCTGGGATTTGACGACAAAGCAGAACCTTTGCGCCAACTGGCAGATTATATATATACCCGGTCACATTAATTAGGGTGACCACCAGGATACCCATCATGTTAACAACAGAGAATACAGATACCACAGCTACCAGACTCGTTGATATCAAGTCTCCTGCAGACCTTCGTACTTTGACTATCCCTGAGCTTGATACCATAGCCGGCGATCTGCGCGAAACCATTATTCACACTGTTTCCAAAACCGGTGGCCACTTGGCACCAAGCCTTGGTGTGGTCGAACTCACCCTTGCCCTCCACTATGTCTTCAACACTCCGAAGGATAAACTTGTCTGGGATGTGGGCCATCAGGTGTATGCGCATAAATTGCTCACTGGCAGACAGGACAAATTCCCCACTCTTCGACAATACAAAGGCCTGAGTGGATTTCCCAAATTTAAAGAAAGCGAATTTGATGCATTTGAAACCGGACATTCGTCCACATCAATTTCATCAGCCCTTGGCATGGCTTGTGCCAAGGATCTCAATGGAGATAGACATAAGGTGGTTGCCATCATTGGTGATGGCTCCATGACCGCCGGCATGGCCTTTGAAGCCCTTAATCAGGCTGGACATCTGGACAAGGATCTCATTGTAATTTTAAACGACAATGAGATGTCCATCTCTGAAAACGTTGGCGCTATGTCAAGTTTTCTCTCCAGACAGCTCACTAGTAAAACTGTTAGACGACTCCGTAAACATATCTCCATCCGGCTCAAGGAACTCAGCGGCGTTGGTGACCGTTTTTTAAATGTCCTTAAAAAAAGTGAAGAAAACATTAAGAGTTTTTTCACCCCGGCAATGCTTTTTGAGGCCCTGAAGTTCTATTATATTGGCCCCATCTCCGGCCATGAACTGGAAGATTTGATTCCAACCCTTGAAAACATCAGAGACAATGTGGACGGTCCGGTACTGGTCCATGTTATTACTCAAAAAGGAAAGGGTTACGAACCGGCAGAGAAAAACCCTGGTAGCTACCACGGTCTTGGTCCCTTTGATGTCACAACCGGTGTTCCCTACCCATCCACAGGATCGACCAGTTATACCGAAGTTTTTGGAAATTCACTTTGCAAAATTGCCAGAAGCAATCCTAAAGTGATTGGGATATCTGCTGCCATGCCCGCAGGGACCGGTCTCACAAACTTCAGCAAAGAGTTCCCGGAGCGTTTTTTTGATGTGGGAATTGCCGAACAGCATGGAGTGACTTTTGCTGCAGGCCTTGCCGTTGAGGGAATGCGACCCGTTGTTGCTATCTATTCCTCTTTTTTTCAGAGAGCACTTGACCAGATCATCCATGATGTCTGCATCCCCAATCTTCCGGTAACCCTTGCTATTGACCGTGGTGGTGTGGTTGGAGACGATGGCCCTACTCATCATGGTGTTTTTGATATATCTTTTCTACGATTTATTCCTAATCTTACCTATATGGCACCAAAGGATGAGAACGAGCTGCAGCATATGCTCCACACTGCAATATCGCTCTCCAGTCCTGCAGCCATCAGATACCCCCGTGGCTCCGGAGAAGATGTAAGCCTTGACACGGACTTTGTTACTCTTGAAATCGGTAAGGGTGAATTACTGCGCGAAGGAAAGGATATTCTCCTGCTGCCTATTGGCAACAGGGTATATCCGGCAATGCACGCTGCAGAGGGATTAGAAAAACTTGGCATCAGTGCTGCTGTTATCAATCCACGTTTTATCAAACCGCTGGATAGTGAGCTGATCTGTGAATGGGCGGAAAAAACAGGACGACTGGTTACGATAGAGGACAATGCAGAACATGGCGGCTTTGGAAGCCTTGTGCTCGAACTTCTCTCAAAAAACAAGCTCTTTACAGTAAAAACCCATCTGCTTGGCTATCCGGATCAATTTATTGAACACGGTCCACAAAAAACACTGTGGAAAAATTCGAAGTTGGATTCACCCTCTATTATCAATGCTGCGATGGAATTGATGAAAGCTTAACGGAGAGGTATTGGGTGTTCGGTGTTCGGTGTTATTAATTCAACACTTAATCACTTGGAAACATACATAAAATACCAGAATGGCGGGGGCTAAAGCCCCCGTTCCAGAGCAAGTCACAGTTAGCTGAACAGATATTGCGGAGTCGTTATATTACTTTTTATAATACTCCAGGTACCACTCAACAAAACGCTTCACCCCGACATCCAGCGGCGTATCTGGCTTATAATCAAAATCTCTTATTAAATCATCGACGTTGGCATAGGTTGCCTGGACATCTCCCGGCTGCATGGGGAGAAAATTCTTATCTGCTTTCCTGCCAAGATTTTCTTCCAGTAACTGGATAAAATAAAGAAGCCGTTCTTTCTTATTATTGCCGATATTATAGACACGATAGGGGCAATAGGATGTGGCAGGATCCGGTGTATCACTTTTCCAGTCAAAATCCGGTTCCGCGGGTTTCTGAATCACCCGGGCAACGCCTTCAACGATATCATCAACAAAGGTGAAATCACGCTCCATATGCCCATTATTAAAGACATTGATGGGTTCTCCTGCAAGGATCGCCCTGGCAAAAAGCATTGGAGCCATGTCAGGCCGTCCCCAGGGTCCATATACCGTAAAAAACCTGAGTCCGGTACAGGGAAGGCCAAAAAGATGACTGTAGGAGTGAGCCATCAATTCATTGGATTTTTTTGAAGCCGCATACAGGGAAACGGGATGATTAACGTTATCATGTTCTGAATATGGCTGATGGGTATTGGCGCCATAAACCGAGCTTGAAGAGGCGTAGACAAAATGTTTTACCCCTGAATGGCGACAGCCTTCAAGAAGGTTGGCAAAGCCGACGATATTGGTATCAATATAGGAAGCGGGATTGATAAGCGAGTAGCGAACCCCCGGTTGAGCAGCAAGATTGACCACCGCATCAAAACTGTGGTCGCTAAACAATTTTTCCATGGCTCCGCGATCCGAGATATCAAGTTCCAGGTTCTGGAAGCCATCAGCCTCGGCAATTTTTGACAGACGATCTTTTTTCAAATCTACGTCATAGTAATCTGTTATTGTATCAAGACCAACAACTTCACAGCCTGACTGACATAACTTACGCGCCAGAAAAGAACCGATAAATCCAGCTGTTCCGGTTACTAAAATTTTCTTCATTGGCAATTGTTTCTTTACATCAGTCATCAAAATCCCCTTCCGGTCCTTTATCTGTATCAAGCTCGGTAGCTCGTGCTACAATTTTTTCTTTTGTCCAGTCCTCTGGATTTTCTATACGCTGAGCCTTGGGACCAAGATCATAGGAACCCGCCTCAAGTATTGCTTGCTTGGCAAGATCAGCAGTTCCATCTGCTGAGAAAACATTTACAAGCATATTGTAAACAAAGTTTTCAACCCGTTTACACATTCTGTCACGAATTTCTTTTGACTGAGCACAAAGACTATTTTCAAAAAGAAGATTCAACTTCTTATAGTCTCCTCCCTTCCAGCCCTTATCATCGGCGTAGGCAACCATCTGTTCCCACATCTCTTCGGATACCCCTTCGCCTTTTATTTTTATAAATCTTCCATTGCTATCACTAATGGCATTTCCATCGTCATTCACTTCAAGTCCCCAGGAAACCATCTGCAAGGCGGTGGCGACATTTGCCTTGGTTGTAGCCGTTTCTTTACATATGGCACGAAGTCGCTCGGAGCTGTTCCCCGATGTTCCATGCTGGGCCCCAGAGGTTCCGTAAGGAGCGAGGGCCCTATGAATTTCTCCGGTGAGTTCTATCTGAATTCCCTGGCCCGATGCCTCAAGACCATGGATACTGCCATTGTTGAGGGCGATCCAGTCCGGACATATCCCATAGGCGTTCAGACCTTTAATGAGAAAAGAGGCATCATCCACGGTTGACAGTCCCTGGGTGCCTTTAATTTCTCCGACCTCTGTTTCAAGGCCTGCCCAGGAAGGAATACATGCATTGAGTTCGATATTTGCAAGGAGATTCTTATCATCAGGCATATGCGATGCATCAACCGCAATGGAGGTGATTCCGGCATCAAAAATGGATGGAATTTCGATTTTGGCGAGCTCCAGGTCACTTTCCTGCTTAATCCCGAAATGATCCGCGTGAATAGCTACCGGTATAGTGATGTTTAGCTCATTACAAATGCTATCCACAACTGTTGCCATATTCCAAAGACTTACGGGGCAATAGGCATTAGTTCCACCTTCGGAACGTGCAATTTCTATGATAATAGCACTATTAGCACGCTGGGCAGCCTGCAATGCCCCGCGAACAACAAAGGTAGAACGAGCGTTGGCAGCGATGGTCATGGCACCACCTTTGCTTCTCAGGGCCCTATCGACAACCTTTCCACTAACAATTAGTGCATGGGAACGGGGAAAAAGTTTTTGAATATTAGGGGGACGACCTATCTCAAGAAGTCTTGCGTATTCAGCACTGTTGCTCATAATAATCTCCGTATTTCAAATGTTCTTCAGAAGTATTTGTCACTCACCCTTTATACCGTATCAGGAGTGAAAAATCCAGAAGTGACGGAAAGTGTTATTCTTTATTTTCGAGTAATTCCGTATCAGTTTCCTCTATGTCCTCTTCTTTAAAACCCATAAATGTCTTTTTTCCAAAAAAGTATACCGCCACCACACTGATTTCATAGAGTATCAGCAAAGGTATTCCCATCATCATCTGATTCACGACGTCCGGGGTGGGAGTGAGGATGGCGGCAATAATAAAGTTAATAAGAATTGCATACTTACGATTCTTATTCAAAAAGGGAACCGTCACAATTCCCATTTTGGCAAGAAAAACCATCAATATGGGCATCTCAAAAATCACACCAAAGGCTATCAGTAAGCGGAGAGCGAGTGAGAAATACTCACTCACAGCCGGCATTGAGGCGAGGTATTCATTGGAATATCCAACAAGAAACTTAAATGCCGGCGGGAAAACGACAAAATAACCAAAGGCGGCACCACCAATAAAACAGATGGTGGAAAGAAAGGTGAAGGGAACAATCACCCTTTTTTCATGTTTGTAAAGACCAGGGGCGACAAAACGCCATATTTGATAGAAAATAACAGGACTGGCAAGGAGCAGGCCGCAGACAAGCGCGAGCTTTAGATAAAAAAAAACCCTTCCTGATAGGAAGTAAAAATCAGCGAACTACTGTCGGGAAGAACTTCTATCAGAGGCTTGAAAAACCAGGTCCCTATAGGTTTTATGAAAGCATAGGCTGCCACAAATCCGACAATTATAACAAGTAGTGATTTAATGAGGCAGGAGCGAAGTTCGCGCAGATGGTCAGTCAAAGTCTGTGACTCAAATGACTGGCTATCTCCAATCGCTATACTTGCCTCTTCCCCTATCTTCTCACTCATCGTCCTCTCCTTAAAATCATAAACTTTTTCATTCCTCTTAATACAGCAAATCACTCCTTCTGACAAGAGAAGAGCACATTTAAATCTTCCTATACAACTGTCCACATACTGTCAATAAGCACCTGAATGTTCGTATAAAAGCACACATACCACTTTAATACTTGACCTATGTCAATGAATTATGATTCACTTTAGCTTAGATTGTTATATTTATAATTTTAATATCCTTCATCGAATGACGACGAGGGGCTAACCGTAACCATTTTCACCATTGGGAGGGAAAATGATTCAATTCAAAACAGTACTGGCAGCAGGTGCCTTTGCTCTGTTGACCACGGCAGGTGTTGCCGAGGCTTCGGACGCATGTATCGACTGCCACACAAAAGTTTCACCTGGCATGGTTCAGGACTGGAAAGTATCGGAACATTCAAAGAATGATGTGACCTGTTCAACCTGTCACGGCGATGCACACACCACCGCAGAAGATTCTAAAAAGGCAGTACTGCCGGACGAAGCAGTCTGTGCTGAATGTCATCAAGAGCAGTTCGACTCTTTCGCCATGGGTAAACACAACTTCGGCTGGACCTCACTCAACGCCATCCCTGCTACTCATATGGCACCGGATGAACTGATTGAGGGTGGTCGCGGTTGCGGCGGTTGTCATAACATGGGTATCAAAACAGAGGCCCAGAAAAAAGAACAGCTGGACAAAGGGTATCGCTATCAGGTCAACTCCTGTGATGAGTGTCATACCCGCCATGCATTCTCCAAAAAAGAAGCAAATAATCCACGAGCCTGTCAGCAGTGCCACATGGGTTACGACCATCCCCAGTGGGAAATGTGGTCAAGCTCTAAACATGGTATGCGTTATTTTGCCAAGCAGGCCGGCGATCTTCCAGAGGGTGCTGCCGCACCTACCTGCCAGACCTGTCACCTACCCGATGGAACTCATGAAAATCACACTGCCTGGGGATTTCTTGGCGTGCGTCTTCCACTTCCCGAGGACAAACAGCAGGCAGCCGATCGCGTAACTATCCTCAAAGCTCTTGGGGTACTCGATCCTGAAACTGGAGAGGCTACAGCTATTCTCGACGCTGTTAAATCTGTTGATATGGTTCGCCTTGACCAGGCCTCCTGGGACAAGGAACGCAATAAAATGCTCAAGACCTGTACCCAGTGTCACTCAGAATCATATGCCCAAGAGCAGCTTCAAATGGGTGACGACATCCTTGGTAAAGCTGATAGGCTGATGGCAGAAGGTATTGAGACAGTAGCTGCACTCTACAAAGATGGAATCATTAAAAAACCCGAGGGATATCCATTTAACTATCCGTTCCTCCTTGCTTTCATGCACACCAATGGCTCAAGATGGGATGAAAATCTGGATGGCCTTTCTTATATCGACCAGGTTCTGTTACGCATGTTTATGAAACACCGCATGCGCGCTTACCAGGCCTTCTTTCATGTAAATCCTGACTATGCCTACTGGTATGGATGGAACATGATGACTGAAGATCTTGGTGAGATCAAAGAACTTGCTAAAATCTTGAGGGCTACCCACAAGTAACAGGTTTCTATAAAATCTGTGCAGTTCCCGGAAGGCCTGTGGTATCTTTTAGGAGATGCCATGGGCTTTTTTTATTTTATTGGAGTTATTAAGTTGTCTTCCTCCCCTTCATCCTGGTTCGTTTATATACTTCGTTGCAGAGATAACTCTCTGTACACTGGCATAACAACAAACCTCCATCAACGCCTTCAGGAACATAACTTTTCCCTTAAGGGTGCCAAATACACTCGTGGACGCAGACCGGTCTCCATGGTTTACGCTAAACAACATCCTTCACGCTCTGCTGCTTCATCCAGAGAATACGAAATTAAACAGCTCACAAAAACAGACAAAGAGCTGCTGATCGAAAATTCTGACTTTCCAGACATTTAAGGATTGGAAAAGTTCTGGCTAATGCGGTAGGTTATAGGTATTAGACCGAACAGTGCCCAAGATATTTTTCACCCTCTTCTACAAACGAAACCATGACCTCAATCCTCGTTGTTGATGATGAACGTAGTATGCGGGACTTCCTTAAGATCCTTCTCCGCAAGGAAGGCTATGAGGTTGAGACCGCCCCAGGTGGCCACTTGGCACTGGAGTGTCTCCAAAAACAAACCTTTGATCTTGTTATAACCGACATTCGTATGGATGGCATGAGTGGTGTTAAGTAGCGAATTATTTGGAATAAGAACAGGATGTATTTTTTAGAATAGAT